>CAZBXF010000124.1:0-10081 GCA_964495635.1 uncultured Phycisphaeraceae bacterium | reverse complement strand
GGCGAGGACATCGCGGCGCCGGGCCCGCTCATGCCGGGCTGGGCTGCAAGATCGCTGGGACCACCAGGCCCAGCTTGGCCACCCTGACCGAGCTGACCGCCCTGACCATTCTGACCGCCCTGACCACCCTGACCGCCGCGGCCGCGCCGCCGACGGCGGCGACGGCGCCGTCCGCCACCTTCACCATCAGGAAGCGGCTGGCCATCAGGCCCGAGGCGAACGGGACGCGGCTCGCCCTGTTGCCCCATGGCCCCGGCATCGCGCGGCTCATCACCATCCGACTCGGGACCTTCACCCGCATCACCCTCGGCCGGGGCGCCCGCATCGGCCCCGCCCCAGGAGCGGCGATCCTCACCACCGGGAGTACCGGGGCGTTGCGGCTGCGCTCCATCCGCGCCAACCTCAGCGCCCGGCGCGCCCTGACCGCCGCGGCCACGCCGGCGGCGGCGACGACGGCGGCGCCCACCACCCTCACCCGGCTCCGATCCATCGCCACCTTCGGCGGGTGACGCCGCCCGCTGGCCTCCAGCCTGGGGCGCCGGCCGGGAATCGCCCTGCGCCGGAGCCGCGGGGCCGGTGTACTCCTCGTCGTCGTCGATCTCGATCGGGTGGGTGGGAAGATCCTCAACGACATCCTCGGGCTCGGGCTCGCCCGCGCCGTCGTCGGCAGCGCTCCACTCGTTCCCTTCGTCGCTCTCGCCGGCGGGCTCGATGTCGGCCCACGGCACGAGGTCCTTGGGCCGGCGCGGCTGCGGCAGATTGCCAACGTCGATGTCGGCCCCCTGCGCGTCATAGGCGTAGAACGAGACGCGGTCCGCCGGCACCGTCTCGCTCACGCGCACGTCCACATGCTTGCCATAGCGCCGTTCGATGCGCCCGAGCAGGGCCCGCTTGTTGGACAGGAGCTCGCCCGCCACGCGCGGCGCCACCACCATCTCCACCTTCGCGACGCGCTGGGCATCCAGGATCGCCGCGAGGTCACGCAGCGCATCGGCCGAGACGCTCTCGGGCTTCTGCAGCATCCCGCGCCCGCGGCACATCGGACAGTCCGTGAAGTGCACGCTCTCGTGCGACGGCCGCATGCGCTGGCGCGTCATCTCCAGGATGCCGAACTCCGAGATCGTCCCGATGGTCGTCTTCGCACGGTCGCGCTTGAGGCGGTCGCGGACACGGTTCTCGATGTCCTTGCGGTGGCGGCTCTCGCGCATGTCGATGAGGTCGTTGACGACGATGCCGCCCATGTCGCGCAGGCGCAGCTGCCGGCAGATCTCGTCCACGGCCTCGATGTTGGTCTGGTACGCGTTGGTCTCGCTGTCGCGCGAGTCACGGCTCTTGCCGCTGTTCACGTCGATCGCGACCAGCGCCTCGGTCTGATCGATGACGAGCCGCCCGCCGCTGGGCAGGGGCACCTCGCGCGCATGGATCAGCGAGATCTGCTTCTCGATCCCGAACGTGTGGAAGATCGGCGCGCTGCCCGGATAGTGCAGCAGCTTCGTCGTCGTGCGTGGCGCCACGATCTTCATGAAGCGTGCCGCACGCTTCATCGCCGCCTCGTGGTCGATCACCACCTCATTGATCTCGTTGCTGAGCAGGTCGCGCAGCGACCGGACCAGCAGGTCGCTCTCGCAGTACAGGAGGCGCGGCTTGCCGCCCGTCTTGAGGCGCCGGTCCATGTCCTTCCAGAGGCGCATGAGGTACGCAAGATCGCGCTTGAGCTCCGCCTTCGTCCGCGAGAAGCCCGCCGTCCGCAGGATGAAGCCGAACCCCTCGGGCAGGTCGAGCTGGTCCAGGATCTCGCGCATCTTCCGACGCTGCTCCTCGTCCTCGACCTTCCGCGAGACGCCCACCCGGTCCATGCCGGGCATCATCACGAGGAAGCGCCCCGGAATGCTGAGGTAGCTCGTGACCGTCGGCCCCTTCGTGCCGACGCCCTCCTTCAGCACCTGCACGATGACCTCATCGCCGCGGCGCAGCGCGTGCTGGATCGGCGGCCGCTCGCGCCGCGGCGTCTTGAAGCCGACACGCTCGGTCGTCTCGTCTCCCTCGCCCGGAAAGTACTTGGGGTGCAGGTCCGTGACGTGCAGGAAGCCGTTCTCCGGCATTCCAAAGTCAACGAACGCGGCCTGGATCGCCTGCTCGACGTTGACGACTCGCCCGACGTAGATGCTCCCGACGTGCGAGGCCTGCGAGAAGCGTTCGACGTGCAGCTCCTCGAGCTTCCCATCCTCGACGATCGCGACGCGGCACTCCTCGCCGGGAACATAGTTGATCAGCATCTGCGAGGCCGGGCCCTTCCCCTCACCCTTCCCCTCCGCCTTTCCCTCGCCCTTCCCGGCTCCGCGCTCGCTCTTCTGTGACTCGGTCATCTTCAAGGTCCTTCCGCGCCGTGTGGGGCGCTGCTTCCGTCGGTCGTCCGCGGTGCGTCTGGCCAATCGGCGACGACGCGCGAGAGCGACCCTGCTCTTCCAGGCGACCAGCCCCGATCCGGCCGGGCGCGTGCGGTGCACGCGCGTCGGTCGGTCATGCGATGTTCCGGAAGGTCTCCACGCCATCGACCGCCCGCGCTCCCGCGCGGCGCCCGGCGCCCATCAGGCGCCGGCCTCGCGCCGGGGCGCTTGCGCCCGGCGCGCGTCCCGTGGCGGTGCGTGCGAGTGCGGCTGCGCCGGGCATGGCCCGGGGACGCCGCGCGGCACGCGCCGCGGGACAGGGTCGAACGGGCCTTCGGATCCTGAGGCGAGAGCCGCCCGATCCGCCGACGCGGCACCGGGCTTCGCGCCCGGACCCCGCAGGCCCGCCCTGGGCACCCCTCTCGCTTGGACCTGCCTGGGTCGTGACGCCCGCGCTCAGTCCGCCGCGCCGAGCGCGGAAAGGTCCGATTGCGGGGCCAGAAACACCAGAGGACAAGGCCGCGGAAGGAAGCCCGTGGAGTTCTCCCGGCATCGCGCCCACCCACCCGACGTCCACATGGAGGCCGGAGCGAGGGGAGGCAAGGCCGCTGATCTGTTCATCCCGGGGCTAGTCGGCGGAACGACCGCTGAAGGCCTCGGGAACTAGCTTTCTGGCCCGGTCGCGGATCATCGCCGCCACCTGGACCTCCGAATCGAGCGCAAGGGCCTGTCGGGCCGCCCGCTCGCACTGTTGCACCGACACGCTCCGCACAAACCGCTTGAGCTGCGGGATGGAAGAGCTGCTGACCGAGAGCGTACGCAATCCCAGCCCGATCAGCAACATCGCGAACTCCAGGTCGCCCGCCGCCTCTCCGCAGCAGGAAACCTCGATCTCGCGCTTCTTGCCCGCCCGATTCACATCCCGGATCAGCCTCAGCACCGCCGGGTGCATCGGCGTGTAGAGGTTGGCCACACGCTCGTTGGTGCGGTCCACGGCCAGGGTGTACTGGACGAGGTCGTTCGTGCCGATCGAGAAGAAGTCGGCCTCCCGCGCGAAGGTCTCGGCCTGGATCGCCGCGCTGGGCACCTCCACCATCATCCCCAGCGGGATCGATCGATCGAACGGAAGCCCCTCCTCGTCCATCTCCTCCATCACGTCGCGCACGATGAACTTCGCCTGACGCAGCTCGCCGATCGACGTCACGAGCGGGAACATGATCTTGATCGGCCCCAGCGCACTCGCCCGCAGCAGCGCCCGAAGCTGCCGCTTGAACATCGGCAGGTTCTTCAGGCAGTACCGGATCGAGCGGTTGCCCAGGAAGGGGTTGCGCTCCGGGATCTCCTCCTGCGCCTGCGTGTACTTGTCAGCGCCAAGGTCCATCGTGCGGATCACAAGGTCGCGCCCCGCCGACAGCTCGACACAGCGCTTGTACGCCGCGAAGTGCTCCTCCTCCGTTGGCTCCTGGTTGCCGACGAGGTACAGGTACTCGGTGCGGTAGAGCCCGACGCCCTGCCCGCCGCTGCGCAGCACCTTCGAGATCTCGTCGGGAAGCTCGATGTTGCCGACGATCTTGAGCTGCGTCCCGTCGACGGTGACGCTGGGCAGGCCCGCGAGCTCATCCAGCGAGACATGGAAGAGCCTGCGCTGCTCGATGAGGCGCCGGTACTCGACCAGCGTCGCCTCGTCGGGATCCAGCAGCACCTGCCCGCGCTCGCCATCCAGGATGATCGTCTGCCCATCCCGCGCCGTCCGCAGCAGGGTCTTGCACCCCACCACCGCCGGAATGTCCAGCGCCTTGGCGATGATCGCCGTGTGGCTCGTCATCCCGCCCAGGTCCGTCGCGAAGCCCAGCACCTTCGCGCGATCAAAGCCGATCGTCTGCGACGGGGTCAGATCGCGCGAGAGGATCACCGTCCCCTCATCGATCTCGCGCCGCTTGCCCGACTGCCCCTGCAGATGCCGCAGCAGCCGCGTGGCCAGATCCTCGATGTCGTTGACCTTGGTCGCAAAGACGCTGTTGCCCGTCTTCCGGAACTTGTCCGCCATCTCCGAGAGCGTGTGCGTCACCGCGTACTCGGCGCACACAAGGTCCTTCTCGATGCGGCCCCGGAACTGCTCCAGAAGGCTCTTGTCCGAGAGCATCCCGATGTGGAACAGGAAGATCGCGGCGGTCTCCTTGCCGATCTGCCGCTCCGCCTCGGCGTGCACGCCGCGGATGTCCGCGATCGCCCGCTCGATGGCGCCATTCAGACGCGCAACCTCCGAGGACCACTCGTCCTTCCCCACCGTCCGCTGCGTGGGCTTGCGGAGCTCGTCGTCGATGATCAGCACCCGCCCGATCACGATGCCCGGCGAGACCCCAAGCCCGCGCACCAGCGTGGCGCCATCGCCATCGGCGGCGGGAGGCGGACTCGTCGGCGGGGTTGGCTCGGCCATGCGCGTCATTGATCCAGTTCGACTTCCGATCTTCGTCCAGACCCCCACCCTCCCGACACCCAATCCCGGCCTCAGCCGACAGGCAGCCGAAAGGGGACCGGAAGGCCCTTCTATTCTAGTGAACGCGGCCCCCAGCGACCGCCCGACCCTTCGCCAATCCGAATACCAGTGTTTTCATGTGCTTCTTCGCGCGCTTCATCGCGTGCTTCATCGCGTACGAGCCCCAGCAGCACGCGTCTGGAGCGGCCCAAGACAGCTCAGGACAGCACAGGACCGCGCGGCTCCCCTGCGAGTACCTAACACAATACGCACAAATTCAGCCAAAGCAAGCGGGGGCCGAGTGGTCCACCCTTGGTTGAGCCCGACGGCGACAGGGAGGGGGAGGGGGAGGGGGGGCGGAAGTGTTTCGAAGCCCGGCACGCTGGAAGGGGTCGCCCGCCCGAGCAGGTCCGAGATTCCGTCCGGGTGGCCCTGGGCCGCACCCTGATCCGCCCCGGCTCCTGCACGGCGGCCGGATCCTTGGTATGCTTCACCGCGGGTCGGAGCTCATCTCCTGCCCGATCCATCTCCGGCCACGTCGAGCGATCACGCTCGCGAAGGCTTCGAGAGCAGTGTGCCAGATACGAATCAGTGGCCTTCTCCCCCCGCGGACCTGCGTTGGTCTTCCGCGTCGGTCGGGAGAGGATCAAACGACCGAAGGCACACGTCACACGGCTTGTGGGCGCCGCCCTCTCTCATCGCGGGCACCCGGCGCGTTCGGTTCTTCGCAATCAATCGTTCCTGCGCCGGAGGCGCACGGGAGGTCATGGACATGGGGCCAGGGACAGGTGGACGCAGACGCAGACGCCGCGGCGGTGGTGGTGGTGGCAACGGCGGCGCCGGTGGTGGCCCGCGGCCAGCCCAGAATGGCCAGCCCGGAGGCCAGGGTCGCTATGGCCCCGCGCCCAGCGCCGGCCAGCAGCAGCAAGGGCAGGGCAACCAGCAGATGCACGGCCAGCCACGCCAGAACCATCAAGGACGCGGCCCGGTGCTGCCGCACCGCACCGACATCGATGGACGCCCGCTGCCCCCCGCGATCCGGCGCTTTGATGAACTCACGACCATCGATCCGCAGCCACGCCTCACGCTCGAGTATCCCGGCTGCCCAGCCTCCTGCCGCCTGATCGATCTCTTCTGCCCCATCGGTCGCGGCCAGCGCTCCCTCATCGTCTCGCCCCCGAAGGCCGGCAAAACCACACTCCTCAAGGACATCGCCACCGCCCTCCTCCGCAACCACAGCGATCTCGAGATCGTCGTCCTGCTCGTCGACGAGCGCCCCGAAGAAGTCACCGACTTCCGCCGCACCTTCGTCCAGACCGAGACGGACTCCATGGCCCGCGAGATGCTCGCCCGGGGCGAGACCGCCGCCAAGGAACTCGGCGCACCCGATCGCGCCCCCGAGAGCGCCCCGGCCCAGCAGCGCTGCCGCGTCGTCGCCTCTTCCAACGATCACCCCGTCGAGAAGCACATCGAGATCTCGATCCAGACCATCGACCGCTGCAAGCGCATGGTCGAGTCCGGCAAGCACGTGGTCGTGCTGCTCGACTCCCTCACGCGCCTCGGCCGCGCCTTCAACAACTCGCGGCGCTTTGCCAGCTCCGGCCGCACACTCAGCGGCGGCCTCGACAGCAAGGCCCTCGAAGTCCCGCGCCAGCTCTTCGGCGCCGCTCGAAACACCGAAGAAGCCGGCAGCCTCACCATCATCGCAAGCTGCCTCGTCGACACCGGCTCACAGGCCGATCAGGTCATCTTCGAAGAGTTCAAGGGCAGCGGCAACATGGAGCTCATCCTCGATCGCAAGGTCGCCGAGCGCCGCCTCTTCCCCGCCATCAACCTCGCCGAGTCCGGCACGCGCAAGGAGCACCTCCTCCTCCCCGAGGGTGAGCTCAAGACCATGTCGGCCCTCCGCCGCCAGCTCCTCGCGATGCACCCGCACGAGCAGATCGAGCGCCTCCTCGCCGCCCTCAAGCGCTTCCCCACCAACGCCGCCCTCGCCGGCAGCGCGGGCTGACGGGCCCGTCCGCCCCGGTTTCGGTGGCGGATGGTCCCGGATAACCGCCGGAAACACCCTCAACCATGTACGAATTTCCGCCGCGCTGACTGACCCGGGTCACTCTCGGGCAGGTGCAAGCCGATATCAACCGGTTCCTCACTGGGACCGGATGCCACACGAGACACCTTCCATCCCTCTTGCAGATGCGCTCGTTCTGGTCTTCGCCAGCGGGACATCGCTCGTCTCCTGGAAGCAGACCGGCCTCTTCCCGCGCGAGTGGCGCCTCTATCAGGCGCTTCTTCCGTACGTGAAGCGGATCGTGGTCGTCACGGCCGACGCCCACACCGAGGCCGACAACCGGGCCGTGCTCCAATCGTGGCCCGGTGGCTTTGATCCGCAGCTCCACACGATCATCACGGCTCCGCCATCCGACTCACCGTCAGAGAGCGACGCCCGCCTCGCACGCATCGCTGCCGCAACGACGGCCGCCCTGGCCGGCTGCCGCTCCGTCGTCGTCAAGACCCCCATCGCCCACGGTGGCGATGTCGGGCTCGCGCTCACGAGCCGCCTGCGGGCCGCCGGACTTCAGGTCGGCCTGGTGGCGCGCGGCGGCTTCCTCTGGAGCAAGTTCGTCGCCCACGAGCAGGGCCCGCACTCCCTCGCGCACAACGAGGTCGCCGCGATCGAGGGCCGCCTCTGCCAGGGCGCCGACATCGTCGTCGGAACGACCCAGGACATGATCGAGGACCTCTCCTGGCGCTACCACCTCGCGCCCGGCAAGGGACGCGTGGTCCCCAACTACGTGCTCGCCGAGGACGAGGTCACGCCCGCCGCAAGCCGCGAGCCTTCCACCATCCTCTACGCAGGGCCGCTCATGGCCCGCAAGCGGGTCGATCTGCTCATCGAGGCCGTCGCGCTGCTGGGCGACCAGCGCCGAGCCGCCACCGTCGTCGAACTCATCGGCACCGGTCCCGAGCAGCCACGACTCGAGGCGCTCGCGCAGGCCCGCGGCGTCACAGTCCGCTTCCCGGGCCGGCTCCCGCACGACAAACTGCTGGAACGCATGGGCCAGGCCACCATCTACGCCCAGTGCTCAGAGCTCGAGGGGCATCCGCGCGGCGTCATCGAGGCCATGGCCTCCGGATGCGCGGTCGTCGTCGTTGATGCGCCCGGCCTCTCCGACATCGTCACCCACGGCGTCAGCGGCCTTCGCATCACGCCCGATGCGCAGGCACTCTCGCACGCCATCGACGGCCTGATGGAAGATCCAGACTGGCGCGACACCCTGGGCGCAACCGCCTCGCGCGTCGCACGGGCCTCATACGCCCTGCCCATCATCCTCGAGCGCGAGGTCGAGGCCATCCGCCTCGCACTCCGGGCGGCCTCCGCCGGAGCCTGCGCCGAGCGGGCCGCCTGAACAGGGACCCCTAAGCCCGATAGGATCGGGCCTGATGGGCGAATTCCACTTCTCTGCACCACTCTGCCCGGACGCCGCAATGTCGGCCTCGGTTGCAACATCTCTAGACAGACTGCCTCCGCATGGCCCATGAGCGTCCGACAGACCCTCGTTCGGAAGCCAGTCCGGAGCAGCCGCCGGATGGGACGCGATCTGCGCACTGCCCGAGGCTGACGCCCGAGCAGTTCTCGGCCCGAGTCCAGGAGTGCCAGCGCACCATGTGGCTTGTCGCCGCCAGCATCCTGAACGATCCGCACGCCGCCCACGACATGGTCCAGGAAGCGACCACCATCGCCCTCGGCAAGCTCGCCGACTTCGATCCCGCCACGAGCTTCTCCGCCTGGATCTCTCAGATCGTCCGGTTCGCGTCTCTCAACGAGCTCCGCCGCAGAGCCCGCCACCGCGGGCGCGGCGGCGAGGACCACCCGCCCGAGACCAGCGTCACGACCGTGACGCTCCCCGCCATCGACGAGCGCGTCGCGCGCGCCCTGGCCAGCCTCGACGAGACGGCCCGGGCCTGCCTCGTCCTCCGGACCGTGCAGGGATTGACCTTCTCACAGATCTCACTCGCGATGGGAATCCCGGAGGGGACCGCGATGAGCCACGTCTTCAGAGCGAGGCTTGCCCTGCGCGATCGGCTCGGAATCGAGCAGGCCCCACGCACGTCGCGGGCCGCATCCGTTGATCGGCCACTCCGAAAGGAGGGGACCCCTTGATCGACCCAGCCAATATCCCCGGGCCCGACCTGCCGGACTCTGACGGCTCGGTGCGCGACCTGGCGGCACGCGCCGCCGCGGGGATCGCCACGCCCGCCGAACTCGATCTCCTCCGCCGG
The DNA here is from genome assembly GCA_964495635.1 of uncultured Phycisphaeraceae bacterium. GTDB lineage: Bacteria > Planctomycetota > Phycisphaerae > Phycisphaerales > UBA1924 > JBBASU01. The sequence continues at coordinate 934 of CAZBXF010000124.1, read as the reverse complement.
CTCGAAGAAGACTCGGCACGCGCCGCAGAGCTGCAGGAGGAACGCCGGCTCCACGCAGAGATCGACGCCTCCCTCGCGCGCCTCTTCGCCGAGCCGCCAGCAACCTTGCCCCTCACGCGCGTCACGCCCGTCACGCCCGTCACGCCGCCCAAGCCCGTGAGCCCGCCTCAGCAGAGCCTTGGTCTGCGCTGGCTCGCGATCATCGGCGGCGGCCTCGCCGCGGGCATCGCCGCCGTGATCGCCATCTCCATCTTCACGCAAGGCCCCGGCAGCCCAAGCGCCAACCCCGACTTCCGCCCGCGCCTCGCCGCCGAGTTCATCTGGGACACCAGCGTCTCGATGGGCTTCCGCCCCGAGTGGCGCTGCGAGACCGACGAAGAGTTCGCCATCGCCGTCCGCGATCGCCTCGGCGCCGCCATGGTCATCCCCATCGCCACCACCGGCGTCGAGCTCGTCGGCTGGGGCTACTCCGACCGCTACGGCGGCGTCATCCTCTCCGACGACACCATGGTCCTCCTCGCCCGCGTCGAGGGTGAGCAAGTCATCCTCCTCGTCGATCGCGCCGGCAACGAACTCAACTCGAACGCCCGCGGCTCCTCGGTCAAGCTCAACATCTTCGAGCAGACCCTGGGCCCCCTCATGCTCGTCGAAGTCACGCCAAGGTCAGCGCCGGGCCTGATCCCCAACGCCAAGCTCCTCTCCGCCGAGGACACCGCCAAACTCCCGGCAGCCGCGCCGCGGACCGAGCCGACCACGCCGACCACGCCGCCAACAGACCCAACACAACCAACCAACCCCGGCTGAACATCCCAATACACCAATCGCGATAGACACATACGTCGCGAGGCGCACTCCCACACCGCACAACGGCCACGCCAACCACTTCCGATGCCGCGAAGCGGCAAAGGTAAGTTGCCGTGGGCAGCTGCGAAGC
>CAZBXF010000123.1:2678-10124 GCA_964495635.1 uncultured Phycisphaeraceae bacterium | reverse complement strand
GACGATCGGCGTCGGCGTGCCCGGCTGGATCCACACAAGACCAGGATCGGCATACTCAACGATCACCGGCGCAAGCGAAGCACCCAGCGACAGCGCGTAGAGCACGGGCGGATTCGTGATGCCCGCGGCGGAGATTCCAACGACATACTGCCCCGGTCCAGCGAGGAGCGCGGGCAGCGTGTGCGGCCCAGCGCCGACCACCGACCTCGTCGCGACGAGCGCGCCACCCGGCGTACGAACCTCGATCGTGTACCCGCTCGTCGAAGCGGAATCATCGAACTGGTTGTAGCAGCAACTCCCCGAGAGGCCAGAGCAATCCTGCGGCGCATCGTCATACAGGAAGCCGCGCGGCGTGATCGTCACCGTCAGCACGCTGCGTTGCGCAACGCTGATCGAGTACCAGTCCACATCCTCGTTGCTGTCAAGTGAGAGGAGCGAACCATTCGCGACTGCCGCGCCGGGAACATCGCCGATCGCAACGGGCGCGCCAACCGAAAGGGGTCCCAGCAGGGTCGCCTCGGCGATGGTGTCGTTGTTCTCGAAGACATCGCCGTAGTTGAAGTGGGCCGCGCGGATGTCGTCGTGACGCGGGCCGTCGTAGCCGGTCGCAACAAAGGGCTCCATCAGCTTGTTGCGCTGCACCGGGCAGACGTGCGCGAAACCAAGACCGTGACCGACCTCATGCGCGAGCACGTTGCGCATGCGCAGCGAGTCCCCGCCAAGGTTGTTGTAGAAGGAGTCGAAGGAGTTGATGACCATGTCGCCGGCGTTGGGGTAGTAGTTGTACGCGAGGATGCCGCCGTTGCCGTCGATGTTCTTGGCCGAGATGCGGATGTCGCCCCGCACGCCAAGCTCGCCGGGAGAACCGGGGAAGTCCGCCCCGTCGTCGTTGGGCTCATACACAAAGTCGAGCCCGGACAGCGCTTCCCACCGATCGAAGATCGCCTGGAAGACGGGAAGCCAGTTGGCCTGCGATCCATAGAGCGTGTTGAGCCACGCGAAGAGCTCGCTGGGAAGATCACCCTCGCCGACGGCGTTGGGCAGGATCGTTCCGTCCGGCACGAAGCTCCACGTCAGAACGACAGGATTGCCAACATCGCCCGTGCCCGCAGGCTGCGTGGCCGTCGCGTCCCACCTCACAACCGCGTTGTGACGCCCGCCAAACGCGCCCGGGCGCCCATGGTTGAAGGCGCGCATGACCTCATCGGGCGTGTCCGGCGCGAAGCAGGCAAGCAGCTCCGCGGGCATCATGAGCGGACGCCGCGGCGTGTTGAGGATCATCCGCTGGTGCTCGGGCGAGAGACGCGCAAAGAGAGCCTGCTCGATCCGGGACTGCACAACTTCGGGAACTGCCGGAGCGGGGGTCGCGGCCTCCGTCGCCTGCGGGGCAGGGGCCAAAGACGGCGCCGGTGAGGCGAGATCAACCGGCTCGGTCACGAGCACCGTGCCCGCCGCGAGCGCCAGACCAAGACAACCCGAAACGCACATCACCGAAACGCAGCGCAGCATGGTCAGTTCCCTTCGCCCCTCGGACAAGAGTGAGACAGATCCAAGATCAGCGGCCCGAGCACTCCAAGCCTCGTCCGCATCTCCCAACAAGGACCGACACACGATCCCCGACTTCGCACAGGGACACTCAGCCCCAGTGCCCAATCTCCAATCCCCGTCCCTGCTCCTCACAACCCGCAGTTGCCCGTCACGACGAAGGTCGCGAGGAGTTGCGCGTCCGTCAGGTCCGGGTTCTCATCGCCGTTGAGGTCGCCGCTCAGCCAGTTCGCGTCAGGCGTCAGCAGTCCGACGAAGACCTGCGCCATCTGCTGCGCATCGAGCAGATCGACGTTCTGATCCTGGTTGTAGTCGTAGTCGCAGGGATCAGCCGGGCACGTCGCCGCCGTTACGACGGCCGGCTCGCTCGTCGCGCTGGCGCACCCCGCCGTCACGACGCAGTCAAACGTGCCGACGTTGCTCGCCGAAACGGCCGGGATCGTGTACGAGGGGTTGATCGCGCCGTTGATGTTGACGCCGTTGCGCCGCCACTGGAACTTGCGCTGGCCGACGCCGCTCGCCGCGACCGTGAGCGTGAGGGGCTCGCCGATGCAGGCCTCCTGGCTCAGCGGGTGAGTGCCGATGCTCACCGACGCGAAAAGGCCGCACGTTGCGGGACGGTTGTCGATGTAGGTCCGGATGACCTGCGAGACGCGCGGGCCAAACTCCATGCGCATGTTGGTCATGCCGCCGGGACAGATGTGGCAATAGGACATGATCGTGCCGACATTGAGGTCCGCGGCGGTGCAGTCCTGAACGCCCGGCGGATTGAGATACGCGTTGCCGCAGCCGTCGACCGGCGGGTTGTAGCCGTTGGGGTCGTGCGTGTGGCGCGAGCCCAGATTGTGCCCAACCTCGTGCGCGACGACCATGATGTCCCAGTTCTGCCCGCTGTTGTTCACCAGCGGATATGGGAAGAAGCCGCCGAGATTCGCCGACAGGCCGTACGCACTGCTGCCGCACGCCGCGGAGAGGTACGCAACGCCGCCGCCAAGCCCCCGCCCGCTCAGGAAGTGGCCAAGGTCGCGCGTGACCGACGCCATGTTGCCGTTCCAGTACGTGCGGTACTGGCCAAGCTGCGAGCTGGTGCTCGCGCTCGTCCAGGGGTCCTCGGTTGACCAGAGCCGCAGGTACGAGATCTCGAACGCCGCATTGACGTCGCGCGTGTAGATGTCGTTCATCGCGGCATAGAGCGTGCCGACATACGTCGTCGCGCTCGTCTGATTGCCGCCGAAGAGATCAGACAGGAACTCCTGATCGGTCTCGAGCGCGACGCGGAAGACACGGCACTCACCGGTCCGCGCCCCATAGCCGCCCCCCTCCTCGCCCGTGTTCACCGGCGGGAGTGGTGCCCCGGGCTCCTCAATCCCTCCCACGCATGGCGGGATCGAGACCTGCATCGACATCGCCGCAGGGCCAGAAGCGTCATACACGACAGTCTGCGCCTGCCCCGCCGGACCGCTCGAGATCAGCGACGTCTCAGCGCCCGTCACGATGTACCCCGAGACACCCGAGGGGCTCAGCGCCAGAAAGACCCGGGAATCGTCAACCCCGACCACGCTGCCCGTGAAGAACTGCGCGTCGGGCCGGTCGATCTCCACCTCGCCACTCGGCCCGGCCACCACGATGCGCGCGTCGGCAGCAAAGGGCTCAACGCGCGTCAGCTCCAGATCCACGAGCGCACCGGTGCCGCGCGGAACACCCACAGCAAGCACCGAGTTGAACTCACGCAGCCGCTCGTACTCGGCCATGTCGAGCGCGATGGCCTGAAGACCCATGCGCGGTGCGCCCGCCTCCCCGGGAAGTGCGCTCAGCGGCACGACGACCGGCGCCTGCCCCAGAGACACCGACGCGAGGCCGGCGACACCCGCACACGCCGCCAGCAGACCCAGCCGGCGAGCGCCTGCGACAGACCAGTCCGCGAGCCGTCCGCCGGACCGGGACACATTCACGACGGAACTCTGCTCGACTCGCATCTTGACTACCTCTCTGAAGAAGCACCTGGCTCGCGAAAGCAACCAACGGAAACCGCGCCAACCTCGTCGGAAAACTCCAACGGGCGGCCTGCGGATCATCAGGTCCGGTACGGCTCCTCATCGGAGGGAGTTTCGCCCAGATCCGACGAAACCGCAAGGTCTTCTTCCAAAGTTCCAGACCAGTCCAGGCCGCCGGGCCAGCAAGGACCGCAAAAAACCCCCCGGAGGGCCGGGGGGTTCGGGGTCGATCCTGAATTCTGGCCCGAAGGCCGGGACATTCGCGGGTACCGGGTCCTGATGCTCCTGGCATCAGCTGACGCATGCCAAGACCCGGACAACCGCGGCCGAAGATCGCGACGTTTACTTCTTGCTTCCGGCCGCCTCGATGGCCTTCTTAGCCTCCTCGGCGGTCAGCGCCGTGACCTTCTCGATGACGATGGGCTGCTCGGGGACGTCGCCCATGCCGTTCTTGCTACCGGTGCGGACGCCCTTGATCGCATCGACCACGTCCATGCCCGCAACAACCTTGCCGAACACCGCATACGCGCCGCCGTCGGGCTGGGGCTGATCGAGGAAGGCGTTGTCCTTGACGTTGATGAAGAACTGGGACGTCGCGCTGTCAACCGTCTTGGGGTTGAGCGTGCGGTCGCCCAGGCGAGCCATCGCGATGGTCCCGCGCGTGTTCTTCAGGCCGTTCTTCCACTCGTTCTTGATGGGTTCGCTGGTCTTTTTCTGCTTCATGTCGGGCGTGAAGCCGCCACCCTGGATCATGAACCCGTCGATCACCCGATGGAAGATCGTCCCGTCGTAGTGCTTGGCCTCGGCGTACTGCTTGAAGTTCGCCGTCGAGATGGGGGCCTTCTCGTTGTTCAGTTCCAGAACGATCTCACCCTTGCTGGTCTTCATCGAAAAGTACAACAGTGACTCCTTGGCTTGATCCTTCGGTGCGGGGGCCTTGTCGGTCGGCTCCTTGGGGGCATCCTGAGCGGGGACTGGCTTGGCCGGGGTCAGGGGAACCGCGGGTGTGACCGGGGAGCTCGGCGAGGCCGGCTGGCCCTGCTGCGCCATCGCCAGACCCGACACCCCAAAGATCCCCGCCGCCATCACCAGGGCGAACCTTCTCATCACGCGTCTCCAGGGATTCGTCGTCGGGATCCGCCGACCTCGGCCCCTTCCGGCGTCAAGCGTAGACGCGACCCGCCCGATGAGGCGAGAAGCCGCTACGCCCGGCCCCGACCCGCTCAACCCGGCCCCATCGCGGGAACCCCGCCCTCGGCACCCTTCCCGGACAGCCACGCCAACATTCTCGGACACTCACCCGCGCCAGCCCACCACCCTGCCCGCGCCGTTCGGGGGTTTGCTCCACTCGCCACGCCGGTCGGCCGATCTTCGAGTCGCCCACACCAGCCACCCGAGCATCTCTCTTTCCAGGGGAACGCGTGCGAGACCTCCACCTTCACAGACAACTGGCCCCGCTGAGCGACGCCGAACTGCAGGCGATCCTCACCAACCTTGACGAGGCCGTCCGACCCTCCGGCAAGGCCGCAAAGCGCGGACGCGAGCGCACGCAGTACCGCGTCGGCGAGATCGCCATCACCGTTCATCAGGGCGGCGGCGTCAAGGGCCTCTTCCGCGCGTACGCCCGCGACCTCTCCGCCACCGGCATGGGCTTCCTCTTCGGCGGCTTCCTCCACCAGAAGACGGTGATCGACGTCCAGCTCGTCACCACCATGGGCGAGACACGCTCCATCCGCGGCAAGGTCTCCTGGTGCCAGCACATCAGCGGCAAGCTCCACGGCATCGGCCTCGAGTTCGTCACCCCCATCGAGCCCCGGACCTTCATCGACCCCACCCGCGCCAAGGGCAAGGGCGATCCACGCTCGAACGCGCCGGCCGTGACAGGCACCGTCCTCCACATCGACGACGAGGAGATGGACCTCGAGCTCCTGCGACTCCACTTCCGCGAGACCTCGATCCAGATCATCCCCGTCAAGTCGATCAAGGACGCCGCCGCGGTCCTCAACGAGAAGCCCATCGATCTCATCCTCTCCGAGCTCAACATCGGCACCGAGACCGGCGAGGACGCCATCCGGACCGTCCGCGACGGCGGCTACGACGGCCCGCTCGTCCTCCTCACGGGCGAGGGCAACGCCGAACGCCTCAAGAAGGCCATCACGCTCGGCGTCACCGCGATCATCCGCAAGCCGTACGAGCCGCTCAAGATCCTGCGCCTCGTCCTCGACACCCTGTCAAAGGTGGAGTTCCCGGTCAGCGACGAGCCCCTCTACAGCCTGCTCGAAGGCACGATGGGAAACATCGAACCCGTCGAGAAGTACCTCAAGCTGATCGCCGAGCGCCGCACCCAGCTCCGCACCCTGCTCTCCTCGCAGGAGCCCGGCCCCGTGCGCCAGCTCTGCAACGCCGTCCAGAGCACGGCCAACGGCTACGGCTTCCCCCTCCTCGCCGACGCGGCCCGCAACGCGCTCAAGCGCCTCGACGCGTGCGGCTCCGTCGCCGAGAGCCGCGATGCCCTCCTCCGCCTCGAGATGGTCATGTCCCGACTGCGCATGCGCTCCTCCGACGGCTCCCGCTCCCGCCCCGCGGCGTAGAACACCGTCCCTACCGCACACGCAGCAGAAGATGGTTCCCGCCCACCGTCGCACGCTGCACGATCCCGGTGCCGGTGTCGCCGTCGTCCATGATCGCGTCCAACGCCTCCCAGTCGGGGACAAAGTCCAGCGTCATCGAACGCATCGAGATGTTCGGACCCGTCGCGACCCACGCGCCGCCGATGTTCCAATCCCACAACTCACCCAGAGGCGGCGTCGTGTCCCAGTCCGCCTCACGCAGGTACCCCTCCATCAGCGGCGGGAACGTGCCCGGACCGACGTCCGGCGGCCACGACAGATTGTCCGCGTAGAACATGATGAACCCGCGCTCAAAGCCCCGCAGGCTCGCCGACGCCGCGCCGATCCGGCTCTGCTGCGTCGCGCTCGCGAACTGCGGCACAACGATCGACGCCAGAATCCCCAGGATCACCACGACGATCAGGATCTCCACCAGCGTGAAGCCGGCCCCCCTCTCGCCGCCACCCAGACCGCCCCGACCCTGGCCCGCGCGACTTGGCCTCCGCATCGCTGCACCTCCGCGGCCTCGCACGCCGCCACGCTCAAGATGCCAAACGGCCACGCGAGAATCCAGCCGATCCAGCGACCGATAGCCCCTCAGCGCAGCGACCTCAGGATCCGCAGCCCCTCCCCCTCATGGTCCGAGAGGCTCCGCTGCCGGGCCCACCCGACGATCTCAACATCCCGCGCCGCCGGCGTGCACAGACGCGCCGGATCCACCCGGATCCCGCACCGCGGCAGATCCAGCCGGTCCGCATCAAAGCACGTCGCCACCGTCACGTCCGGGTGCGAGCGTGCGCTCGTGTGGAGCGTGCATGCCTCCACAAGCCGCTCGAACGCATCTCCAGGCAGAGCCCGCACCGCTCCGCCCGCGCCAGCCCGCTCCTGAAGCAGCCGGATCTCACGCGCGAGCGCCGCGCCGCGGGCACCATGCTCCGGATCATCGTCGTCGTTCTCACGCCGCGCGTCATGCAGCAGCGCGAAGAGCACCACCACACGCTCATCCGCGCCATTCACCGACGCCAGCCGCAGTCCATTCTCCAGCACGCGCCCCCAGTGACGGAGCCCATGCAGGCCGTCCGGATCAAGCACGTAGCCGCGCAGGACGGTCTCAAGCAGCGACATCCAATCCTCTCCAGACCATCCCTCCCCAGCCCCCGTCTCTCCCAAATGACCTCGGCAGGATTCGAACCTGCGACCCCCGCGTTCGAAGCACGGTGCTCTATCCAGCTGAGCTACGAGGCCAAGACGATCAATCGGACACGCATCATCCTACAGGCATCAGCCGTGGTCTTCCT
>CAZBXF010000123.1:0-2578 GCA_964495635.1 uncultured Phycisphaeraceae bacterium | reverse complement strand
CCTGAAGCCAAGTGCCTGATGCCAAGCGCCTACTTGTAGATGTACACGATCGGCGCCTCCACCTCCGGATGCAGACTCGCATGCACCGGGCACGCGTGCCCCACCTTCTCCGCCCGCTCCCGCATCTCCACCGGAAGGCTCGCCGGCAGCGTCACCGTCACCGGCAGCTTCCCGATCCGCCGCGGCGATGGCGGCGTCGTCATGTGCTTCTCCACCGTCGCCGTCGCGCCCTCGATGCTCAGCCCCTGACGCTCCGCCCACATCGCAATCGTCGTCAGGATGCAGCTCGCCAGCCCCGCCGCGACCAGATCCGTCGGCGAGAACGCCGACGCGTCGCCGCCAATGTCCCGCGGCGCATCCGTCCGCAGCGTCACGCCCTCGGGATGCACAAGGTCGCACTTCTTCGAGCCCGCGTACCGCACGTTGATGGTGAGCATGCCCGAGCGTAGGGGGGGAGGGAAATGACCAAATGGTCAAAGGGCCAAAGGGCCAAATGGAACGAGGCAACGGACGCCGCGCCCCCATTTGGCCATTTGGCCATTTGACCATTTAGCCATTTGGCCATTTGGCCCCCCCCCTTTCCTAGCCACTTCGCGCGCCGTTCTCGCACGTACCTCCGTCGCGGCTTCGTCACGACACCAAACACACACCGGAGTACCCGTCCATGGTCCAGATCATGACCCGCACCCTTCGTCCCGCCACATCCACCCTCCTCGCCGCCCTCGCCCTCGCCGCCGGGCTCGCCATCGCGCCGCCCCAGGCCATCGCCGAGCCCCTCGGCACCGCCATCACCTACCAGGGCAGCCTCAAGAACGACGGCTCGCCCTTCAGCGGTCAGGCCGACATCGAGTTCCGCGTCTTCGACGCCGCTGTCGGCGGCGCCCAGGTCGGCGGCACTCAGACCTTCCTCGGAGTCCAGGTGAACGGCGGCCTCTTCACCATTCCCGTGAACTTCGGCGCCAGCACCTTCGCCGGCGACGCCCGCTTCATCCAGATCGCCTTCCGCATCACCGGCAGCGGCGGCGCGTACACCCCCGTCCTCCCCCGCCAGAACGTCACCGCCGCCCCCTACGCCCTCCACGCCCTCAACTCCTTCTGGGAAGCCAGCGGCAGCGCCATCACCAACACCAATACCGGCTTCGTCGGCATCAACCGCTCCAGCCGGATCAGCACCGCCGAGGCCTTCGGCGTGCAGTCGCCCAGCACTTCCAGCTTCGGCGGCATGTACATGCGAACCAGCGGAGCCTCCGCATCCCCCTTCTACGGCTACTCCGTCAACGGCGCCATCGACGGCTTCCACTACATCGACGGCAACGACGCCGGCAAGTGGAAGCTCTCCGTTGGCAGCGGCTCCACCGACCTCACCGTCACCGAGGACGGCGTCGTCGGCATCGGCACCACCACGCCCGCCGGCGCCAAGCTCGTCGTCACCAGCTCCACCGACGAGGCCATCCGCGGCACGTCCTCCGCCGCTGGCTCCTTCGGCGTCTACGGCTCGGGCCTCACCGCCGGCGTGCGCGGCGAGTGCGGCACGACCGGCGGCGCGGGCGTCTACGGCGTCTCGAACGCCGCTGGTAACGGCGCTGGAAGCGGCACGCCGGCTGGCGTCCGCGGCGATGCAACCGCCGCCGGCGTCGCAGGCGGAGCCTTCTTCAACAACGTCGGCACCGCCCTCTACGCCCAGTCCACCTCCGGCACCGCCGGCTTCTTCTCCGGCAACGTCACCGTCACCGGAAACCTCTCCGTCTCCGGCAACAAGAACTTCGTCATCGACCACCCCTTGGACCCCGCCAACAAGCTCCTCTACCACATCTCCATCGAGTCCGATGAGATGCTCAACATCTACTCCGGCACCGTCACCACCGACTCCACCGGCATGGCCACCGTCACCATGCCCGCCTGGTGCGACGCCCTCAACACCGACTTCCGCTACCAGCTCACCATCGTCGACGACTCCGGCTCCGACGAGTTCGTCCAGGCCAAGATCGCCCAGAAGATGAAGAACAACACCTTCGCCATCCGCACCAGCAAGCCCAACACCGAGGTCTCCTGGCAGGTCAGCGGCGTCCGCCACGACGCCTGGGCCAAGATCAACAAGCGCCCCATCGAAGTCGAGAAGACCGGCGCCGACAAGGGCAAGTTCCTCTCGCCCGAAGCCTTCGGCAGCCCGACCGCCAACGCGATCACCCCCTTCAGCGGCCGCTAGAGCAACCATCCCTCATCCAGAAAGTCTGCGCCCATTCTCACGCATCGCGTTCTGTCTTCAGGCCACCCTGTTCTAAAATCGAAAGTCCCCGCAATAGACGCCTCGGGCGCGACATTCCGCATCTAGTCAGTGGTCAATGGCAGACGAGAGAGGCAAGGCACCAGAGATCGACGACCGTGACTGGCCGTCCGGATTGGGGAGAGAACATCCGCACGATCGTTGGTCTCAGCACCACGCCCGACCCTTCCGCAAGGAGAGTCGGGCGTGTCTGCTTTTGGCGTCCTCCCCTCTCTCCGTTCTCCACGCTCGTCTCACCTCCACATTTCTTCCCACTCCACACCACCCTCGCTCGCAAACTTCCGGTCCAAGCCG
>CAZBXF010000122.1:0-10170 GCA_964495635.1 uncultured Phycisphaeraceae bacterium | reverse complement strand
GCAGGCTGCGGCCGCGCTCACGGCGTGAGGAGCCGGACCGGGTGGGGCAACGCGACTTGCTTGTGCGGCGTGGTTACGCGACGAGGCGCTGGCCATCGGCCTCGCGGCGGGCGGGGGTGATGCAGAGCGCTGTGACGTCGTCGGCCTGGTGGAGCGATCCTGCCTGCGACTCGAGGAGGGCCTCGAGGCGTTCGACGCATGCCTGCGGGCTCGTGCTGGCGCCGGTGAGTGCTGCCGCGAACTCGCCAGTGGGATCGGGGCGCTGGCGGCGCTTGGGTCCCTCGTGGGGGAAAGCGGCTTCGAGGCCGTCGGTGTAGAGGATGAGCGCGTCGTCGTCGGCGAGCTCGACGGTTGCTTCGTCGAACTCGGCGTCGCCGAAGACGCCGAGGAGTGGCCCCTCGGTCGAGACGGCGCTGGCGCGCTCGGGGCCAACTCTGATCGGGTGCGGATGTCCGGCGCCTGCGATGGTGGCGCGGCGGGTGGCCGGGTCGATGACGCCGTAGACGGCGGTGACGAACCGGCCCGAGGCGAGGCACGACTCGCAGAGGCGGCGGTTGAGCGAGGAGAGGACCTGGCCGGGGCCGATCGGGATCATGCGTCCATCGGGGCCGGGGCGCGACATCGACATGCTGTTGGTGAGGACCATCGTGAGGAGCGCCGCGGGGACGCCGTGTCCGACCGCGTCTGCGAGCAGGAACGCGACCGAACCGTCGGGGAGGAGGCGGACGCAGTAGATGTCGCCGGAGACGAAGTTCACGGGCCTGAAGAGCACGGCAAAGTCCAGGCCGGGCACGACCGGCAGCGGCGCGGAGGTGAACTCCCGCTGGACGGCGGCGGCGAGGTGCAGTTCTTCGTGGAGGCGGTCCATCTCGGTCCTGATGCCGCCGGAGCAGCGCTGCGCGAGGGATGCTTCGCGGGCGAGCAGGTCGACGGCGGACTGACGCTCGGCGAGGGCGAAGACCATCGCGGCGACGGCGGTCGGAGAGCTGTCCCAGGCCATGGGGATCACGCCGTGCTGCTGCATCTGGCTCCAGGCGGCGGGATCCTTGAGGAGCAGGATGGCGCCGAGCTGCGCGTGGTGGAGCGCGGCGATCAGGCGGTCGATCGAGGCTGAGGGCTCTGCGGGCCCGAGAACGACGACGATGACCTGCGGGCGTGCGCCCCGGAGGGCGAAGGGATCGGAGGCGGCCTCGATGGCCTGCTCGAGCTGGCCGAGGGCGTGGTGCTCAAAGGTCGGGGGAGTTCGGCCGGGCCAATGGTGGGCGATCTTCTCCGGCCAGCCGTGGAGGCTTGCTGGTGCTCCGCCGCCGAGGGCGAACTGGATTCGATGGGGTTGATCCGGGCGCATGGAGGGTCCTCGCAGGCACCGGACCAAGGGGCTCACCTCGCCCCAACAGGCCGCGCACCATCACCCAACGCGGCCAGCCACTCCAGCGTCGGAGCGGCCGCACCACGAAGCCCGGACCGATGTCCGGTCTGAGTGAATCGACCTACTTGGCCTTCTTCTTGAGCCCGGGGACGTCGAGGTCGACCTTATCGCCGACCTTTACGCCCAGCGACTTGATCGAGCCGGCCCGCAGTTCGACGACGAACTGGGTCCCAAAACGTGAGGGGTACTGCTTGAGGCGGCGTTCGTAGGCGTCGTTGGTGTACGCCCATGCCGGGACGTTGATGGGGCGTCCCTGTCGATCGCGGGGAGGCGACATCACGCGTTCGGCCTCGCTGCGGGGAGGCTCGGGGACCATCTCGTACATGGACACGATGCGCCCGGTGCCGTCGAGGTAGAGGATGTCGATGGGGATGGGACAGTCGCGCATGACGAAGGCGCGCTCCTGGGCGTCCCTGAAGACGAAGAGCATGCCGCCGTCTTCCTTGATGTCGGTGCGGCCTGAGAGGCCGTGGAAGCGCGTCTGATCCGTCAGGGCCATCTCGAGGTTGAAGCGCTTTCGGGCGATCGTCACGGGCGTGGTTTCGAGGGGTGGATTGGCGGGCTCCATGGGCACCCAGCCGGGAGGCCACTTGGAGTCGCCGGCCTTTGGGTCGGCTCCTTTGGCGTCGCTTGGCTTGGCATCGGAGGGTTTGGCGTCGGAGGGCTTGGTGTCTGAAGGCTTGGAGTCGGTGGGCTTGGCGCCTGCGGGTGTGGTCTGGCCGCTGCCCGTGCCGGATGCTGGCGTGGTTGTCCCCTGCTGTTCACAGCCAGCGGACGCACCTGAGCCGGCGACGATGACGACCGCCGCGAGCAGGCGCGGGACCGGACCGGCGCTGATGAGGCTCCAGGCCCTGCCACTCAGACTCGTGCTCGCAGCCATGCATCGTCCTCCAAGGTGAAGACCACCGGACTCTTCGACATCCTATCTAGGCGGAAGGCGTGGAGGAACTCGGTGGGGTGCATCTCCCGGCGTGTGTCGCCGGTGAGTCCGCACCAGCGGGCCACCAGGCCGACGACGCGTTCGGATCGCACACCCCGGGCGCGATAGACGTCGAGGCGTGTGTCGCCGTGGCGCTTTGCGAGGCGTCGGCCATCTTCGCCGCGGACGAGGGGCAGATGGCACTGGGAGGGGGCGGCGCCGAGGCCGAGGGCCTCGTACAGGAGCGCCTGACGCGCGGCAGAGTCGAGCAGGTCGTCGCCACGGACGATGTCCGTCACGCCCTGGCGATGATCATCGACGACCACGGCGAGCTGATAGGCGGGCTGGGACCGCTTGGTCCAGACGATGAAGTCCCCCACTGTCCGGGCGGGCACGTGGCGCTGGGGGCCGCAGAAGCGATCCAGGAACTGCACCTCGCGCTCCGGGCAGACGAAGCGCCAGGCGGGCCGGTCCTGTTCGGCGGCCGATTGCGTGTCGCTTCGGTCCCACTTGAACTCGCGGGGTAACTCGGTGGGGCGCATCGACGCCGGGAAGGGCGCCTCGGCGGCCCCCTCCTGGGGCGCGGAAGCGCCGTCGGGACCAGCGCCCTCGGCGAGGAGCTCACGGCGGGTTGAGATGGCGGGATAGGCGAGCCCGCGGGCGACCAGGCGCCGCATTGCGTCCACGTATGGCTCCAGATCGGCGGACTGCACGATGGGACCCTCGTCCCAGTTCAGGCCGAGCCAGGAGAGGAGGTCGACGGTCAGGTCCAGCACGCCGGGCTTGACGCGTGGGGTGTCGAGATCCTCGATGCGGAGGACGATGCGCCAGCCCTCGCGGCGGGCCAACGCCCAGTTCACGAGGAAGGTGCGGGCGTTGCCGAGGTGGAGCGCACCGGTCGGGGAGGGCGCGAGGCGTGTCACCCGCGGGGCGGGGGCGTGCGGAGCGGCCGGGCTGTCGCTGGGAGCACCCATGGTCTCCGGGACGATACACTCATCGAGGCGAGGGCCGCGTGCACCGCCGCGGAGGATCCGCGGCGTGGAGCGACGCACTGTGCCCCGCCATCCAGAGACGCCGCGTGGCAAAGCTCGAAAAGACCGCCAAGCCAGAGAAGATGACGCCCGAGCAGATCGCCCGCGAGCTGGAGCGACTGCCGGAGTGGTCTGAGTCGGGCGAGGCCATCCACCGGACGTACGCCTTCAAGGACTTCCTGGCGTCGATCGGCTTCGTGAACGCGATTGCGCAGGAGGCTGAGCGTGTGCAGCACCACCCTGACGTGCTCATCCGCTACTCGAAGGTCACGCTGACGCTTTCGACGCATGACGCGGACGGGGTGACCTCGAAGGACTTTGCGCTTGCCGCCACGGCCGACACCCTGGCGGCGGGCTTTGCACCGCCCGCGCCGACGAAGGCAAGGAAGTAGCCCCGGGCAGGCCCGGGCACAAAACCGCCACTAGTATTGGAACGACTCGCCCCCCCACCCAAGCCCTCGGGCCGCAGCGTCAGGTTCGGTCGGGTCAGGCGAAGGAGCCCTACATGCCAGCCAGCGAATCACGGATCCGGGTCAAGCGGTCAGGTCAGGTCACGCAGGTCGAGTTCCTCGACCGGAACATCCTCGATGAGGGGAACATCCAGCTCATCGGGGAGGAGATCGCGCGGCTGATCGAGGCTGATGCGACGCCGCGCCTGCTCATTTCGTTCGCGAACGTTGAGCACCTGTCGTCGGCGGCGCTGGGGCAGCTGATCACGATCAACAACAAGGTCCGGCAGAAGAGCGGGCAGCTGCGGCTTGCGGACATTGATCCGCAGATCTACGAGGTCTTCACGATCACGCGCCTCAACAAGATCTTCCAGATCCACGAGACCACGGCCGACGCCGTGGCGAGCTTTGCCTGATCGGGCATCCCGCGTGGCTGGGGCAGGGATCGCCGCCAGCATCACCCGTCGCCGAGCGCGCCCACGGACGCCGCGCCCGAGCAGCCCGCCCGATCGCACGTGCGTCACGCGGCCGTGACGCACACCGCCCCCCCGATGCTCATGACCAACGCCCAGCCAGGCCACGAGGCGCACGACTTCGATCTGCTCAACGACCCCGCACAGGTCGAGCGGATCGAGGTGCTGCTCTCAGAGGCGGCCACGCGACACGGCTTTGCCAAGGGCTCGATCTTCGCGCTGCGGCTCTCGCTGCACGAGGCCATCGCGAATGCGTTCAACCATGGGCACGAGGGGCTGCCAGCGGACCTGACCGTCCATGTGCGGCTCGAGATTGCCCCGCACCAGATCGTGATGGAAGTGACCGATCAGGGGCCGGGCTTTGACCCGGCCTCCGTGCCTGACCCGACGCTGGAGGAGAACCTTGAGCGCGGCTCGGGGCGTGGACTGCTGCTCATCAACGCGTACATGACGCGGGCTGAGTACAACGCCAAGGGCAACGCGCTCAGGATGGTGTACCTCAAGCCGGATTGAGCGGGCTGGGCGGCCTGCCTTGAGTGGCCCGACGGTCCCCGTCGGTCCTTGCCTTGCCTGCCTTGGCATTCGCAAAGTCCAAAGAACGAACCAACCCGGATGCCCCACTTCCGCGTCCCTCAGCCCCAACGGGCAACGTCATGAACTGAAGGCGTCTTCGCAAGGTGGTCCAGCTTTCGCCCTCTGGGCGCTCGGTCGTTGCGAGTGGCTTCAGCCACTCGAAGGCGTGTTCTTTGGACTCCCGGCCCCTTGGGCCAACGCCGCCTGAGTGCCCGATCACCCGCCCGCGCTCGTGCCGTAAGCGCCTGACCTCAGCCACTCCGAGTTGCTTCAGAACGGAGGTCGGCCCAAGGGGCCGAAGAACCAAAGAAGCCCTCGTCGAGTGGCTGAAGCCACTCGCAACGATCGAGCGCCCAAGGGGCGAAAGCCGCGTGGCCGGATGGCTCGAAAGCCCGGGAAGCGAGTTGCTTCAGTTCACCGCGTTGCCCTTCGGGGCTCGAAACGGGACCATGCGATCGCATGATCTTCCCCCCCCGCCACCCTCAATCACTCTGCACCGGCACCACCGCCGCACGGGCGTCCGCGAGGCCGCCGTAGGCGCGGAGCACGTACTCCTGCACCATTCGCTGGGTGTTGAAGTACGCGCCGTTCATGGCGATGGCGGAGCGCATGACGCGCTGGTACGCAACGGGATCACGGTAGAACATGGGCAGGATGGCGCGGTGCAGCTTGTCGAGGAGGTCATGGGCATCGTCGCGTGCGTCCTGGGCCCAGTCGGGGCTGGGTTCACGGTCGGGTCCGATGGCCCAGCCTGTCACGCCTTCGACGCAACCTTCGAGCCACCAGCCATCCAGCACCGAGAGGGAGGGGACGCCGTTCATGGCGGCCTTCATGCCGGATGTTCCTGACGCTTCGAGGGGACGCTGCGGGTTGTTCAGCCAGAGATCGCAGCCGCCCACCAGGAGCCCGCACCACTCCATGTCGTAGGCGGGGATGAAGAGCACGCGCACACCCGGGGGCGTGCGTGTGCTCTCCTGGACGAGACGCCGGATCACGTCCTTGCCGCCGCCGTCGCGCGGGTGGGCCTTGCCGGAGAAGAGGATCTGCACGGGTCCGAACTCGCGTGCCATCACTTCGAGGCGGGCCATGTCGGAGAGGATGAGGTCGAGTCGCTTGTAGGGCGTGGCGCGGCGGGCGCAGCCGATCGTGAAGGCCTCGCGATCGAGGCCGGCGTTGGTGGCGCGATTCACCGCGTCGATCAGGAGGCGTTTGGCGCGTGCGTGGGCCGCTGCGACCTCGGCGAGCGGGATTTCGGCGGCTCGGGCGAGCTCGGCGTTGACGCTGCGCCAGCCAGGAATGTTCCGGTCGAGCATCGCACCGATCGGGGCCGAGACCCAGGTCGAGGCGTGGACGCCGTTGGTGATGCTGTCGATGGTGCGGCCGGGGAACATCTTCCGAGTCACGACGGCGTGGCGCCGGGCGACGGCGTTTGAGTATCGCGAGAGGTTCATCGCGGCCACGGTGGTGTCGAGCATGCCGTTGAGATGGAAGGCCTCGGCGTGCGACTGGACGTCACCGGGGTCCAGGATCTCGCGGACCAGATCACTGCCGAATCGATCATGACCGGCGGCCAGCGGGGTGTGGGTCGTGAAGACGCAGCGTGCACGGACCGCTTCGATGCAGGCCGGATCATCGGGCTTCAGGGCGCGGAGGCGTGCTTCTTCGTCGAGGAGTTCACCGGCCAGCAGGGCGGCGTGGCCTTCGTTCATGTGGTACCGCCAGGCGCGCGCGACGCCGAGCGACCGAAGGAGGCGCACGCCTCCGACGCCGAGCACCACCTCCTGGCAGAGTCGGTAGGCGTGGTCGCCGCCGTAGAGGCGGTCCGTCAGGGTGCGGTCCTCGGGGGAGTTCTCGGGGAGGTCGGAATCGATGAAGTAGACGGGAACGACGTGCCCGGCTGCACCACGGACATCACGCCGCCAGGCCGTGAGATGCACCGTGCGGCCACGCACCTGCACGGTCGCGTGGGCTCCGGTGCGTTCGAGAAAAGCCTCCGGCAGCCAGCGCACGGGGGACTCGACCTGGCTGCCCTGATCATCGAGGCGCTGGAAGAAGTAGCCGCCGCGGTGGAGGAGCGTCATGGCCACCATGCGGACGCCGAGGTCCGCGGCGGCCTTGATCGTGTCTCCGGCCAGAACTCCCAGACCCCCGGAGTAGGTTGGGAGGGCAGACTCGAGCCCGATCTCCATTGAGAAGTAGGCGACTGGTTCGTCGGCTGGTTGGGTCGCCAGCACGGCGCGGAAATCTGGGGTGGAGGCGGACTGGCTCGTCATGTCAGAAATGTACCCGCTCGGTGCTGCGGGCATGCACGACCGGGGGGTTCGGGGAAAGTGCGGAGTTGTAAACGCCGATGGCAACGGCCTTGGAGTGGCCCGGCCCAGACCACCGAACACCCCGGGGGAAAAATCGGAGTTGCAGAACCTGATTCTCCGGGTACATTGAACGTTAAGGGAGCGCTCACCGAGTTTGGTCGGCGAGCGTCCCGGGCTCGTGGGGCAGCGTTTGGTGTTTCCGGTGTTCTCTGCTCACGCCTCGATGGAAAGAAAGGAATCCTTCATGTCGATTCGTTACGTGAAAGCCGCGGCCGCTGCGGTGCTCGGGTGTCTTGCCGGAACCGCGATGGGCGATGGCGCCGACGTGATCGTCGGCGATCTGCATGAGACCGTGCTGCACGGCTCGGCGGGCACCTTCTCGGCGTACTCGGTGGGCACGATCTCGTGCAACGTGGGCAATGTCGGGCTGCAGTGGATTGCGAGCACCAACCGCCACCCGGTGATTGGCCAGAACATGTACCGCCTGAAGGATGGGCGGTTCACGCAGATTGGTCAGTCGTGGCTGAAGCACGGCTTCACGGCCCTGCAGGGGACGGTCTGCGGTCCCTGCACGGCGTGGCCGAACGGCTCGCACCTGGGCGTTGGCTGCTCGGATCCTTACGGCGCTGGTCTGAATGGCTCGCAGGGGGGCCTTGGACCCAAGAGCGAGGTGAACGCCTCCACGGGCTTCTTCCCGTATCCCTGGATCAACAACGGCAGCACGGCCGTGACGCCCAACCCGCTGTTCAAGCGTCTGGTGGTGAGCACCGCGTCCGTCGACCCTGCGGTCACGGCCAACGCCGGGGCGCTCTACTTCGTCTCGGGCCACTACGTCGCTCCTGACGATGCGGAGGCGGGGAACAAGAACAACAACGAGTCGTACCGGCGCGTGACCGTCAACGCCAACCTCACGCTGAACCTTCAGGGGAGCACGCAGCGCACCAAGCCGGCCATTCTGGCGTGGCGCGACCACGGGCTTGGCGCCAACACGCCCGACCCCAACGTCGTCATCAACTTCGTCGATGTTCCCAACGACGGGCGCATCTATGTCGGTGGCAAGGCCATCGATCTCGGCAACGGCACATGGCGGTATGAGTACGCGGTGCAGAACCTCAGCTCGGACCGCTCGGTGCAGGCGGTGAGCGTTCCGTTCGTGGTCGGATCGCCGAGCAACTTCGGCTTCAATGACGTGGCGTACCACTCCGGTGAGCCGTACATCGGGACCGACTGGACCGGCTCGTTCACTGGCGGCGCGGCTGTCTGGTCTTCGCAGACCTTCGCGCAGAACGCGAACGCCAACGCGATCCGCTGGAGCACGCTGTACAACTTCTCGTTCGAGACGACGACGCCCCCGGCGACGGGCGACGTCACGCTGACGCTGTTCAAGCCCGGCACTCCGAGCACGGTCACGGTCAACACGGTCATCCCGAGCCCCACGGGGATCCAGGTGCCGCTGAATGACTCGTGCGCCGCGGCGGCGCCTGTTGGTGTCGGGACGTTCTCCTTCGATACCACCGGGGCGACGAGCGAGGGTCCGGACGAGTGCCTCGCGTTCGGCTCTGCGGCCATCAACAAGGACCTGTGGTACTCCATCACCACCGGCACCTGCACGAACCCGATCGCGATCAGCACGTGTGGCTCGGGCTTTGACACCAAGATCGCCGTCTACAACGCGGGCTGCCCGACGGGCCCCGGCACGGCGATCCAGTGCAACGACGACTCGCCCGAGTGCGGCGCGAACAGCCTTCAGTCTTCGGTGCTCTTCACGCCGACGGCCAACACCACCTACCTCATCCGGGTTGGCGGCTATGGCACTGCGGCGGGCGCGGGTGTTCTGAACATCGCGCAGTCGGCGTGCGGCGGCAATGACTTCTGCAACCAGGCGGCGTGGATCGGCGACAACGTTGCCGTTTCCGGCTCGACGGCCGCGGCCACGGGCGAGAACATCGCTTCGTGCGGCGGCGCGAACAACTCCGCGGACGTCTGGTTCAAGTACCGCCCGGTCACCAACGCCACGGTTGAGGTTGATTCGTGCGGCTCGGGCTATGACACCGTCGTGAGCGTCCATGCGGCGTGCGGCTCGGGCTCGCTGGTCTGCAACGATGACAACGGCGGCCAGGGTCCGTGCCCGGGCGGTCTCTCCTCGTTCGTGAGCTTCCCGGCGACCGCGGGCACGACCTACTACATCCGCGTCGCCGGCTACAACGGCCAGACGGGCAACTACACGCTGCGTGTCCGGAACGGCGGCGGCGGTGTGCCGCCGATCAACGATGACTGCTCCGGCCGTCAGGGCATCGCGCTGGGGGCCACGCCCTTCAACACCACGTTCGCGTCGACGGACGGGCCGACGCACCCCTCATGCAACGGCAGCGGCAACAGCACGGTGAACAACGACGTGTGGTTCAACTATCCGAGCGGGTGCAACGGCACGCTCACGATCGACACGTGTGCCGCGGGCAACACCTTCAACACCAAGATCGCGGTCTACGACGGGTACGGGTGCGTCAACTATGACGCGCGACTGCTGGGCTGCAGCGACAACGGCTGCGGCAGCGGCGGCCTCGTTCAGATTCCGGTCACGGCCGGCGCGTTCTACACCATCCGCGTGGGTGGTGGCGACGCGGCGTCGCGTGGCGCGGGCATTCTGACGCTCACCTGCACCGAGGGGAGCGCCTGCGACTATGACTTCAACCAGGACGAGAACATCGACCTGCTTGACGCGCAGCAGATGGCGCAGGTCTTCGTCGGGGCTCTGACGCCCGAGGCCAACTGGCTCGATGGCGATCTGAACGGCGACGAGAACGCCGATCTGACGGACGCCCAGATCCTCGCGACGTACGTCGTCAGCGGCAACTGCCCGATCTGATGAGGCTCTGACGCGAACGCAGGCAACATCAACGAAGCCCCCGTCCCCGCGGACGGGGGCTTTTTGCTGCGCTTCGTGGCGGGCTGTTACGCCTGGTGGTCGCTCGAGGCGGGGAGGG
>CAZBXF010000121.1:9502-10198 GCA_964495635.1 uncultured Phycisphaeraceae bacterium | reverse complement strand
CCGATCAGCGTCCCACTGTTCACCTCTTCACTGACGGTGCATGTTCCGGCAATCCGGGGCCCGGGGGGTGGGCGTTCATCCTTCGGCACCCAGCGAGCGGTGCGGAGAAGGAGTCGAGCGGCGGCGAGGCGGAAACGACCAACAACCGCATGGAGCTGATGGCGGTCATCGCGGGGCTCTCGGCGCTGACACGGCCGAGCGACGTCGATCTCTACAGCGACTCGCAGTACGTGCTCAAGGGTCTGCGCGAGTGGCTTGCGTCGTGGAAGGCCCGAGGCTGGCGCACGGCAGACAAGAAGCCGGTGAAGAACCAGGACCTGTGGGAGCGGCTGGATGCGCTCAAGTCCGGGCACACGATCCGGTTCCACTGGATCAAGGGGCACAACGAGCATCCGGAGAACGAGCGGTGCGATCAGCTCGCCGTGGAGGCGGCGCGGCAGGTGGCTGGTCGCTGAGGTCGGGGTGGCCTGCACGTGACCGGTGACTACTGAATGACAAGAAGGGCCCACCTTGCGGCGGGCCCTTCTGAAGAAGAGTCCTGGAGTCAACCAGCCGGCGCTGCTTAGCGGCGGCGGCGAGCAGCGACGAGGCCGCCGAGGCCCATCAGCGCGAGGGCGCCGGGGGTCGGGACCGCGCGGACGGTGAGGAAGGAGTTGGCGAGGTAGTCGGCGTCGATCTGGTCAGCGGCGTCGTCGA
>CAZBXF010000121.1:0-9492 GCA_964495635.1 uncultured Phycisphaeraceae bacterium | reverse complement strand
GAGCTCGATACGCAGGATGCCGTCGGCCAGCGCGATGTCGGGAAGCGGGACCGAGGCGAAGTCGAGAACGGCGGCCGTGAAGCGCTGCGTGCCGCCGTTGTTGACGCCAGCGCCGGGACGAACGCCGATGAGGTTCGTGGAGGCGGTGCTGCCGAGGGTGAAGCGGGCCTCGCTGAGCCAGGAACCGCCGAAGGGACCGTTGAGGGTCGTGGCGATCTCGACGTCCCAGCCGATGCCGGTGACGGTCACGGCCGAGCCGGAGGGGAGGCCGAGGGCCGCGGCGACGTCAACGAGGATCACCTGGTTGCTGGAGTCGCCGAAGGCGTCCCAGGACTGGCGGCCGCTGACGTCGACGTTGAAGTCGGCGCGATTGGTGAACCCGCCACCAGTGCCGCCGCCGACCGAAGCCGTGCGGACGAGGTCGGTCGGGGAGCCGACGGTGAAAGTCTGAGCCATCGCCGAACCGGCAACAGCGGCGAGAACAACGGCGCACGAAACAACACGGGTCGTCATGAGTCTCTCTCCATATATGGCCGGACGGGAATCGCCCGGCTTGTCTCTCGTTGGGAAATGTACCAGCCCTGAGAAGAGATGCAACAGAGTTCATTCGAAAATCGCGAAGATGATTTCGTAAATGCCTTCTGCGCGATTGGTTACGGCATCGCCAGCGGACAGGCCGAGGATTCTCGGACGTGACGGATTCGTCCCGGGGCTTTGGGGCATTGGGAGCCCGGGAGGTGGCGGGCGGGGCAGGGTGGAGCGGTCGTGCGGGATGTGCGCTCTGCGCTGGGTTTCGTCGTGGGTCGGTGCATCCCAGTCAGGGCAAGTCCGCTGGAACGGGTGCTCGGACGGGCCGATCCAGAGACGCGATCTGACACGACTCTGAAGGGAGCCTGCGCGTGGACCTACTCCAGATTCTCAAGGCGGCATACGAGGCCGACGCTTCGGATATCCATCTGATTGCTGGCCTGCCGCCGGTGGTCCGTATCCATCAGGTCATGACGCCGATGGAGCTCCCGGTCATCACGAAGGAGCAGGCGCGCAAGTTCCTCGAGACGATGGCGCCGCCCGAGAGCCTGGCGACGTTCGAGCGTCAGAAGGACGCGGACTTCTCGTTCTTCGCGGAGGGGCTGGCGCGATACCGCGTGAACGCACACATGCAGCGGGGCGCGGTGGGCCTCGCGATGCGAATCATCAAGACGAAGGTTCCCGCGCTGGCGAACCTGAGCCTTCCCGAGGTCATTGCCCGCCTGACGTACCTGCCGCGAGGGCTGGTGCTGGTGACGGGCGACACGGGCTCGGGCAAGTCGACGACGCTGGCGGCGATGATCGAGGCGATGAACCAGCGTTATCGCAAGCACATCATCACGCTCGAGGATCCCGTCGAGTACGTGTTTGAGAGCAAGCAGTGCGTGCTGGAGCAGCGTGAGCTCGGGCAGGACATGCCGAGCTTCGCGAGCGGCCTCAAGCACGTGCTGCGTCAGGACCCTGACATCATTCTGGTCGGTGAGATGCGCGATCTCGAGACGACGGCGCTCGCGATCTCCGCCGCGGAAACGGGCCACCTGGTCCTGTCCACGCTGCACACGGTGAACGCGAGCCAGACGGTGGAGCGAATCATCGATATGTACCCTGGCGGGCAGCAGAACCAGATCCGTTCGATGCTCGGCAGCACGCTGCAGGCCGTGCTGAGCCAGACGCTCTTTGCTCGCATCGATCGGCCGGGCATGATCCCCGCGGTCGAGGTTCTGCTGTGCACGCCGGCGGTGCGGAACCTGATCCGCGAGGCGCGCACGTTCGAGATTCCCAACGTCATCGAGACGAGCCGGGCGATCGGGATGTGCAGCCTGGACAGCTCGATCGCGGAGCTGTACTTCAACGGGCACATCAGCCGCGAGGACGCGATCGCGCAGGCGGCGTTCCCGGACAAGCTGGAGCGGCAGCTGGCGGCGTGATGCCGAGAGCGTGATGATGCCCGGTTGCGACGGACGTACAGGAGACAAGGGACGCTAGCGCCTGATGCCGAGTGCCTAGTGCCTTCAACAAGCCATGCCGAACTATCGCTACCAGATCAAGACCAGTTCCGGGCAGACGCAGGTGGGCGTTGTCGCTGCCGACACCGCCGCCACGGCGGCGACGATCCTGCGCAACCAGGGCTCGCACGTTCTCTCGCTCTCTCCCGTGACGGCTGGCCTGGACACTGCTGGCTTCATGGCGAAGTTCCGGGAGATGAACGCCGGGAAGCCGAACCAGAAGCACGTGCTGGACTTCACGACGCAGCTGGCGGTGATGATCCGCGCGGGCATCAACCTCCGTGCGGCGCTGGACGGGATCGCGGACCAGACGACGCACATCGGCTTCAAGAAGGTGATCTCGCAGCTCAAGGCCGACGTCGAGGGCGGCAAGCAGTTCAGCGAGGCGATCGCACGCTATCCGAAGCTGTTCAACCCGCTGTACGTCAACATGGTGCGTGCGAGCGAGATGTCGGGATCGTTCAGCAAGATGCTGGACCGCATCGCCGGCTACATCACGCAGCAGATCGAGACGCAGAAGATGGTGGTGGGCGCCGCGATCTATCCGGCGATCATCGGCACGCTCGCCGTGGGTGTGACGGTCTTCCTGCTGACGTTCGTGCTGCCGAAGTTCGCGAGCGTCTTTGAGGGCAAGGAGGACGTGCTCCCCTGGGCCACCAAGTTCCTGCTCGGGCTGTCGGCGTTCATGGTGGCGAACTGGTACCTGCTGATCGGCGGCATTGCGGCCCTGGGCGGCGTGCTGTACGCGTTCCTCAAGACCGAGGTGGGTTCGTTCTGGTTCGACAAGTTCAAGCTCTCCGTCCCGATCGTGCGATCGATGTTCCGCTCGCTGTACATCTCGAGGTCTCTGCAGACCATGGGGCAGCTGATCAACGCGGGCGTTCCGATGCTGGACACGCTGGCCATCACGGGGGAGATCTCGGGCAACCAGATCTTCAAGGGCCTGTGGAGGAAGGTGCACAGCAGCGTGAAGCAGGGCAAGAAGGTGACGCAGCCCCTGCAGGCGGCCAACGTGCTGCCGCGTGCGGTCGTTCAGATGATCGCGGCGGGCGAGGAGTCCGGTAAGCTCGGCGAGGTGCTCGACGAGATCTCGGTCTACTACGCCAAGCAGCTGAAGGACAACATCAAGGCGGTTACCGGAATGATCGAGCCCATCATGATCCTCGCCATGGGCACAGTCGTCGGGTTCATCGCGATGGCGATCATCCTTCCGATCTTCAAGATGAGCCAGATCGTCAAGTAACCGATCTTGGTGTCTGGGCGAGGCCCGCTGGAGGCAGCACGCCCGGAGGCTCATATGTCCTCGGACCTTCCAACCAATCTTCGTCGCGGGCGGGGCAGCCCCGCTCCGGTGAGCCCGGCACGGGCTCTACGGACGCGTGCGGGTGCGCCCGGCTTCACGCTGCTGGAATCGATGATGGCCATGGTCATCATCGGCGTCGGCATCCTGGCGTTCGTGGATGCTCACGGCGCCTTCATGCGGAGCAACAACTGGTCGAGCCAGGCGGCGACGGGCATGCTGCTGGCCAACGAGGTCCGGGAGCTCACGCGCCACATGACCCGGCACGATCCGGTGACGGGCCTGACGCTCCAGGGCTCTGGCGCCTCGGCCATCCTGACCGGATGGGGCCGGGAGGATGGCGAACTCGCGGTGGACGACCTGGACGACCTTGATGATCTCGACGGCGTGATCTTCGGGGCCGGCGGCACCTTTGTCGGGCCCGTGGATGGCTTCGGGGGCATCGTGCCGGCGATCGACCTGCAGGGCAATCTCGTGCTGGATGACGAGATGAACACGGTGCCGCTCGAAGGTTGGCGCCAGATCGTGACGGTCGAGAAGATCGATCCGTACAACTTCGGTCAGACGCGTCCGGACGCCTATGAGCAGAGCGCGTCCGGCCAGCTTCCCCGCATCACGGTCGATTCGTTCCCGATCCGGGTGACGGTGGTGGTGGACTTCACGGCCGCGGGCGAGAGCCAGCCGCAGGAGATCACCCGGCTGACGTGGATCGTTCCTCCGTGAAGACCGGCGTTCACCCGTGAGTTTGGCGGTGGCGTCGGAAGGCACAGTTGACCATGAGGTCGATCCGGAGGCGAGCGGTGATCGGAATCAAGCCCCCTGCAACACGTCGGAGCATGCGTCTGGCGCGGCAGATCTTCCGCGGGGTGCGGACCCGTCGCGGCGTGGCCGCCGTGCTGGCGATGATGTTCCTGATTCTGTTTGGTTCTCTCGCCGCGGCGATGGCGGTGGCGAGCACCGGCAACGTCAAGACGGCGGCGACGCACCTGCACGTGGGTCGTGCGCAGTCCGCGGCGGAGACGGGGCTGGCCGTGGCGAGGGCTCGGCTCGCGGAGTCGGCAGCTCGCTTTGTCGTGAGCCGCAGCAACGTCGACGCCGACTTCGGCGAGGCGCTGTGGCAGGGCAACCTCGGCGATCTTGGGACCGTCACGACGCTCCCGCCCAAGACGGGGCGTCAGGACCTCGGCTCTCCCGCGAGCCTCGCGGCGGCGCTGGTGCAGCTGCATGGGGCGGACTCGGGGATCGTGACGAGCCTGGGCGTGACGACGCCGACCATCGGCAACGCGCTCGCGGGCGTGGATACGGCGGTGTATGCGGCTGGCAACTGGGTCTTCACGCCGGGCGTGGCGATCGAGCCCAGCCCCGACGGGGACGCGGATCCGGCGCTGGCGTACCAGGTCACCTATGCGCCGCTTGCGAACGGGACGGATATCCGGATCATCTCGACGGGCTTTGACTTCGGATACTCGAGGGCCGGCACGCCGATCTCACGGACGATCAGCCAGGATTTCCGCCTCCGCAAGGGTGTGAAGCACGCGATCGTCTCCTCGTCGCGCGTCATGATCGGCAAGAACGTGCTGATCAAGGGCGACGTCGGCACGCGTTACACGGCGGTCAACTTCAACAACGCGGATCCACTCCTGACGAAGTCCGACTTCGCAGGGATGGACACACGGCTTGACAGCAAGCTCGCGGACTTCTTCACCGCCGTGACACAGTACGACGTGGACGGCGACAACCGGCTGCGCGTCGGGCATCCTACTGAGGGGACGGCGATCCCGGCGGCGAACGGGGACTATGACGGCGACGGCCAGCCCGACAATGCCTTTGCCGATGCGACCGGCGACGGCTACGTGGACGAGTTCGACATCTTCATCAGGCACTACGACCGCAACGGCGACAATCGTGTGTGCCTTTCCTCGGCGTTGACCGCCGGCACTCCGGCGGCGGGCGGGACCAACGAGTTCGTTGATGCCTCGGGCAATGCTGTCGACGAGGATCTGGCGATCCTGATGGACAGCAACAACCCGGACCGCAACCGCAACGGCATCCAGGGTTTCCAGGACGCGAACAACAACGGCTACTGGAACAACGGCGAGCTGATGATCGATGTCGATCCGAGCGACGGCACGTACCGAGACCAGGTGCTGGGCTTCCGCGATGGGTACGTGGACAAGCGAGATCAATACGCGAAGGTCGCCGGCGGCCTGAAGTTCCGCGCGACCGAGGAGGCGTGGACGACGTCCCAGGGCAACTTTGACCCGAAGCTGCGGGGTCCGGTTGTGCCGCCTGTCGGTACGCCGCCACGGTCGTTCGGCCTGAATGACACCGAGCTTCCCAGCGTGGACACGAGCGTGTTCACGGCTTCCCGCACGGCGCTGCAGAACGCGGCGGATGGGCAGGCGTTCAGTGCCCAGGTGGCGTCGAACCTTGGCGTGTCGGTCGGGCAGCTGGCGACGTACAACGCCGCGCGGCCCTCGGATCCGAACGCGCCGTGGATGCGGCGGCTGGACAACAACGATGACGCGACGAGCCTTCCGGCGAACGCCTCGACGGCGTACTGGGAGAAGATGCCCTTCAACAGTCCGAGCTACTCCGACGTCTACTTCCGGCCGGTCTACTACAACATGACCTTCAAGGACGTGCAGATCCCGGCGGGCAACAACGGCCTGTTCGTGAACTGCACGTTCATCGGCGTGACCTATGTCCGGACGGCGAGCGCGAACACGCATGTGCTGTGGGGTGAGTACGGGCGTGTCACGCTGGACAACAACGTGCCGACGCTGGTATCGCCCCGGTTCATCTACACGGGCACAGCCTACCCGACGATGCTGCCCTCTACGGCGATCCCGCCGCAGCAGACGCTGCTGATGGCCGTGACGCCGCTGGACAAGGGTGACGTTCCTTCGACGCAGACGGCCCGTCCCGGGTACAACGCGCTCCCGGAGCCCCTGGTGATCCTGGGCAAGCGTGTCACGGACACCAAGGTTATCTCGAACAACATCCGCTTCCACGACTGCCTGTTTGTGGGGTCGATCGTGTCCGACGTGCCCGCCAACTTCACGCAGACGCGGAACAAGGTGCAGTTCACCGGCGCGACTCGATTCCTCCAGAAGCATCCCACGCTGCCGGACAACGCGGGCATGAACCCCGAGAGCCAGGACCGGGCGGAGATCGCAAAGAGCTCCATGATGCTGGCGAACTACTCGGTGGACGTGGGCTCCTTCAACAGCCCGCCGGCTCAGAACCTCAACCTGACGGGTGCGATCATCGCGGGCGTGCTCGACGCGCGCGGCAACGTGAATGTCGATGGCTCGCTGATGCTGACCTACGCCCCCGTGCAGGGCCAGGGACCGATGCGCGACGCGTCGGGCAACCCGATCGGCAATCCTGCCAACTTCAACACAACGCTTGGCTACTTCGGGCCCGATGATGGTGACAGTGAGGCCCTGGATCCTCTGACGCTCCCGATCGTCGGTGGTGTCCGCATCGTGGGCTGGGACACCGACGCCGATGGCCTTGCGGACGTCCCGCACACGCAGCCGCAGCCCGCAAACTCCACGTCCGTCCCCTTCAACGGGTTCGGCAGGATCACGATCCGCTTCAACCCTGGGATGACGCTTCCCGACGGCGTCATGCTTCCCATGCAGACCGTGCCGGTCGTCGGCACCTATCGGGAGGGCAAGCCATGAGTACCACCAGCAAGCGGCAGCGGAACGGCAGGGCTGTGGCGTCGGCCCGCGGATTCAGCCTCATCGAGGTGCTGATTGCGCTCGCAATCACGGGCACACTGCTCACGGCGACCCTCGCGGCCCTGGACACCTCGTACAAGAGCTACAAGCTCACGACGGAGTCGGCGAGCACGAACGTCGTGGCCCGGATGGTGATGGCGCGGACGATGGCGATGATCCGAACGGGTACGGAGTTTGGCCCATTCCCCGGCGACGTGCTCGACCCGAATCAGAACCCTGTGCAGTCCACGGCGATCGAGTTCGTCACGCTCGACGACCCGACGACGCTCGAGCGCCGGATCGTGCGCGTCGAGCGGCGCGATGCGCCGGCCGGGTCGCAGGCTCCGTTCGAGCTCTGGTACGTCCAGACGACCTTCGTGAACGGCGTCGAGACCGAGGTGGTCGAGCGTCCGCTCATCACGGGCGTCGTGGAGGCTCGCTTCACGCTCGAGTACGGCCTTGGGCCGCGGCTCGAGCGCGCCACGGTGGACCTCAACATCCGTCCGAACGACTTCCAGGACGCGAGCTTCGTGACCGATCTCGAGACGCCGACGATCCGGCTGGTCTCGAGCGTGGCGCCCCGGCGTCTGGAGGAGGCGGAGTAACTGTCCCGGTTCAGGCCCGCCACTCGGGCGGGACGTCGCCGTGGCTGGCGCGGATGACCGAGCGGATGCCGCCACGCCCGCGCCAGTCGGTCCGTACGAGGAGCCACGCGGGGTTCATCAGCGCGGCGAGGTCGTCGCGGATGCGGTTGGTGACGGCCTCGTAGTAGATTCCTTCGCTGCGGAAGCTCTGGAAGTAGAGCTTGAGGCTCTTGAGCTCAACGCAGACGCCGCCCGCGCCTGCCGCGCGAGGCACAAACCGGACGGTCACTACGCCGAAGTCGGGGTGGCCGGTCTTCGGGCAGACACTGGTGAACTCGTCGGCCGTGTGCTCGATGACGAACGGTTTCTCGGCGGGAGTCGGAAAGACCTCGAGGAGGGCGGGGTTGGGCATGGTCCCAGCGTAGGAACTTCGAGGGAGTCGCCGCAGCATCCCTAGGATGCGTCTGATCGGGCCCGGGTT
Organism: uncultured Phycisphaeraceae bacterium; assembly: GCA_964495635.1. Taxonomy (GTDB): domain Bacteria; phylum Planctomycetota; class Phycisphaerae; order Phycisphaerales; family UBA1924; genus JBBASU01. Next base: position 1,363 of record CAZBXF010000121.1, on the reverse strand, counting down.
CTGCCGGGGGCCCGCACGGAGATCCTGTCGATGCATCTGAAGCACTCGGACCGAGAGCACGGGCCAGACGTCGTGCCGGTCAAGTTCATCATGGAAGACCCCGTCTCCCTCACCGGCAAGGACCAGCGTGAGGTGGAGCTGATGGGTGGCAAGGGCGAGAGCCTGCTCGAGCTGGCGATGGAGCACGGCATCAATATCGAGCACGCCTGTGGCGGCGTGTGCGCGTGCTCGACGTGCCACGTCTACATCGAGCAGGGGGAGCGTGACCTCTCAGAGGCGACCGAGGCCGAGGAGGATCGCGTCGAGGAGGCGCCGGGTCTGCAGAGGAACAGCCGCCTGTCTTGCCAGTGCATCATCGAGAAGGAGCGGGGACCGATCGTGGTCCGGGTGCCGGCGTGGAATCGCAACGCCGTCAAGGAGATCCCGCACTAGCAGGGTCCGGCGGGCCCGGGTGAGGGAGGCAGGGCCACGAGAGCACGGTCGGGCGTCATGGTCGGTGCGAGAGAGTCGGATCGCGGAGCGAGCGTTGGCCAAGCCCCGGGTACTTCACGACGTCTACTTCAAGAAGGCCAAGGCCGAGGGCTTTGTTGCGCGGTCAGCGTACAAGCTCATCGAGATCAATCAGAAGAAACGCATCATTCGGCGCGGCGACTGCGTCCTGGACCTTGGCTGCTCGCCGGGCTCGTGGCTTCAGGTCGTTGAGAAGCTGATCGGACGTGAGGGCCGCGCAGTAGGGATCGACCTTCAGGAAACCAAGGCGGTCCTGGGCCCGACCATCCGGACCTTCGTGGGCGATGCGTTCAAGATCGATCCCGCCGAGCTGCTCGACGCGGCCGGACTGGGTGCGTCGCGTGCGCCAGAGGCGGGCAGTGATGCCGATGACGCCGCGGCTGGGGCGGGCACCTGGCAGATCGGGCCTGTGCCGGAGGGGCACGTGTGGCTCTTCGACGCCGTGATCAGCGACATGGCTCCCAACACGACAGGGCACGGGGACGCGTTCCTCTCTGCACGACTCTGCGACTCGGTGCTGGACCTTTGCCCGGAGGTGCTTCGCGAGGGCGGAAACCTGTGCATGAAGGTGCTGGAGGGGGAGCCCTTCCCGGAGCTCCTGAAGCGGACGCGGACAATGTTCAGATCCGCCGGGACGATCAAGCCGGCGGCGTCGCGGGACATCTCGCGTGAGATCTTCATCTGGGCCCTGGGATTCCGTGGTCCGAGGTAGGGCGGCGGTCTTCTCCCATGACGAAATCGAGAATGGCATCACGAACCCGGAGGGCGGAGGTGGCGTACACTCCTTTGTTGAAACAACAATCGCGTCAACGGAGAATGACGCGGGACGATCTGAGGAGCTCTGCAATGACAC
>CAZBXF010000120.1:0-10275 GCA_964495635.1 uncultured Phycisphaeraceae bacterium | reverse complement strand
CAACTACGAGATGCACTTTGGCCCGCTCTGGTACGCCTTTGAGCACAAGAACTGCTGGTTCATTGCCCTCTTCAGCGACGAGACCAACCCCAGGACCGGCGAGAAGGGCTTCGGCAAGCCAGAAAATCACGTGATGAGCGAGACCCAGTTCACGTGGCTCAAGCAGACGCTCGAGACGGCCAAGGGCGCCGACCACGTCTTCCTGTTCCTGCACCACCCGCGTTGGCTCGGCGGCAACTACGGCAACAGCTGGGATCGTGTGCACGAGCTCCTCAAGAGTGCGGGGAACGTCACGGCCGTCTTCGCCGGCCACATCCACCGCATGCGATACGACCCCAAGGACGGCATCGAGTACGTCACGCTCGCGACCGTCGGCGGCGGGCAGAACGGCGTGGTTCCCGAGGCTGGTTGGCTGCACCACTTCAACGTCATCACCGTGCGGAAGGATCAGGTTGCGATGGCCTCGATCCCCGTGGGCGATGTCATGGACGTGCGCGAGATCACGGGCGAGTTCGCGGACATGTGCGCGGCCCAGACGCGTCAGGTGCCCGTGGTTTCCGGTCCGGTCACGCTCGGAGCTGACGGTGCCGTCTCTCAGATCATCAACGTCACGCTGCAGAACGTCACCTCACGCGCGATCGACGCCACGATCGCACCTGAGTCCGCGGACTCCCGCTGGGTCTTCTCGCCCGACCACTCCCATGGCCGCATCGAGCCCGGCTCCTCGCTCACGGTGGAGTTCAAGGTCGATCGTCCCGGCTCGAGTGCCGACGCCTGGCTGGAGCCTGCGGAGATCGTGGTGAATCAGGACGTGCTGATGCCCGGCCACCGCTACAGCTTGCTGGAGCGTCGCGATCCGATACCACTGGACCTCTCCCGGGTGCCGGCACCAGCACAGCCAACCGTGGAACTCGCGCTCGGCTTCGATGGCGTGGACGATGCGCTCGCGATTCCCAGCGGATCCTTCACGCTTCCCGATGGGCCCTTCACGCTGGAGTGCTGGATGCGGGCGGATGAGTTCGGAGAGCGGACCGGTCTGCTCTGCAAGACCGAGTCCTCGGACTACGGAATCTTCGTCAGCGATGGCCGGCCGGAGTTCTCTGTTTTCCTCGGTGACAAGTACGTCGTCGCGAGGGGTGAGCGAGGGATGCTCAAGCCCGGCGTGTGGCACCATGTCGCGGGTGTCTACGACGGCGCGCGTGTGGCGCTCTTCGTCGATGGAAGGCCCGTTGCCTCGACAGCGGGAACTGGCAAGCGAAAGACCAACGCGCTGCCGCTCATGGTGGGTGCCGATGTCGGCGGTAACGGTCAGCCGGCGTCCTTTTTCAAGGGTCGCGTGGATGCAGTCCGCCTGACCGGCGGCGCGGTCTACGCCGCGGACACGCCGTTCACGCCCGAGCGCCGTCTCGCGCCGCAGGCAGAGACGATCTTCCTGACCAACGTGGACGGCCGGATCGGCCGGAGCGTCTGGGGCGAGGGGCCCATGCGGACCATCGGCGAGAAGCGCGGACAGCCGATGTTGGTTCCCGCGGATTAATCGCCCGGCCGTCATGGCTCCTGGGTCGGACCATCCGGGACCTCGCCGGGCCTCTCGGTGTCTTCCATTTCGCTGGCTCGCTGCTCGGTCGCCTTCTCAAGACGCTCGACGCGCCGGATGAGCTCGCGCAGCCGGGCGTCAACCGCAAGGAGTTGTGCCACCGTCTCCTCGGAGTCACGCTGGGCGAAGGCGAGCGACTCTTCGAGGTGCTGCACCCGCGTCGCCAGGGCTGCGACGGGGTCGGAGGTGCGCTGCTGTCGACTGGCTTCTTCCATGGTGAGCGTTCCAGAGTCTGGTCGGCTAGTCTATCGGTCACGCCGTCCAAGACGGCGAGATCGCGAAAGGCCGACCCCACATGAACAGGTACCCCGCCATGCAGAAGCTTCACTCCCCTCGCCCCGTCCCGGCGCTAGCTGCCGGCCTCGCGCTGCTCGCGGCGTGCTGCACGTCCAGCCTCGGCGCCGACTCTGTGTCTGCTCCCAGCCTCAACATCGCGCCGGTCGTGATGGGCCAGGCATCGAACCAGCCCGCGACGGCGCCCGCGGAGCCCGCCACCGATCTCACCACGCTGCCGAACGCGGGCGGTGCGGCTTTCGGCGCGAGTGGATCAACTTGGTGGGGGGTCGGCGGCGGCGCCGCGTTTGGCTTCGGCGATGTCGACGGCAAGGGCTACGTGACGATCTCGCACTTTCTCGCCGAGGACTTTGAGGTCACGGGCGAGCTTGCGGGCTGGTATCTCTCGCTCCACAACGATGATGCCGCCGTGGACGACGACGGCTCCACGGGTGGTGTCAGCGTCTCGGGCATCCTGCGCTACCACGTCGTGAACACGGGAACCTGGACAGTCTTCATCGATGGTGGCATCGGCGTGCTCTTCGCCGGCGACGATGTCCCCGCAGGCGGCTCAGAATTCAATTTCCTGCCCAGGGTCGGCGCGGGCTTCACGGCCCGGGTTTCGGGCGAGACACGCCTGCAGGTTGGCGCCAGCTGGCACCACATCTCCAACGCTGATATCAACGGTGACGACGAAAATCCGGGTCGCGACGGCGTCATGGTCTACGCGGGCCTGCTCTTCGCGTTCTGATGGTCCGGCGCGGTACCTGGCCGGGTGGGAGAGCGCCCCAGATCACCCGGCGATGCGGGCCCTGTCCTGACCGACGTCGACCAGTTCAATCCGGTTGCGCCCGTTCTGCTTGGCAGCGTACAGGGCTCGGTCCGCCTGATCAATCCAGCCTTGGGCTGATGGTCCACGGTGCGACGCTCGCAGGCCAGCGATGCCGATCGAGATTGTGGTGCGGAAGTTCGCCAGACCAGTCCACGCGAGTGACTCGATGCCGACGCGGAGCCGTTCCGCGACGACCGCCGCTTCCGCCGGCGCCGTGTCCGGCATGATCACCGAGAACTCCTCGCCTCCGAAGCGGCAGCACAGGTCGGTCTGACGCAGGGCCCTCTGAAGGCAGGCCGCAACGCCCCGCAGCACCACATCGCCGACGGGATGGCCGTGGTTGTCGTTGATGAGCTTGAACCGGTCGATGTCGATCATGGCCAGCGAGAGCGCGTGCCCCGCGCGCGAGGCGCGCGAGTGCTCCTCGGTCCATCGCTCGTCGAAGTGGGTGCGGTTCCAGAGGCCGGTGAGACCGTCGAGGTGCGCGCGGTGCGAGAGCATCCGCAGAAGGTCATGCACGCGAAGCGTGGCGCGGAGGCGTGCTCTCAGTTCCATCAGCTCGAACGGCTTTGCAAGGCAGTCCGCGGCACCGAGGTCAAACGCCGCGAGCTTCTCCTCGCTGCCCGAACGCCCGGCGAGAGCCAGGACCGGAGTCTGGCCCACCTGAGGGTCGTCCTTGATCCTTCGGAGAAGCTGCATTGCCCCGGGAAGATCCAGATCGAGAAGAACAACGCTGGGCACACAGGCCCGAACCGTCGCGATCGGGTCGATCCCGGCCGCGACCTCGAAGAACTCAACACCGTCGGTGGCCATCGCCACGCGCAGGCGATCTGACAGGCCCGAGTGCGCATCGACCACCAGCACCGAGGGCGGCACGGTCAGATCGCCAGGAGAGGGCGGGTTCCACCAGCTCATGCGTCGGTCCCTCGTGTCCCGGGATCCGTGCCCGGACCCGTGCCCGCATCGGGGCGAGTTGGGCCGCCCGGAGCCGTGCGTTTCATCGCGTCGCGGCAGAGGGCCACCAGCGGGGCGAGTTCCTCCCGCAGCGGGGAGAGCGTTCGGCTGTTGTCGAGCATGCCGAGGATCTCACGGGCGGTTTGCCGCAGCTCCGGGCTCGTGCCGTCGTGGATCGCTTCTTTCACCATCTTCGCAACATCGCGCACGCCATCGAGCCGCTGGCGATCGAGTCCAGCTTCTAGCTCGCGCAGCCGCGTTGGAAGTTCCGCGAAGAGGATCATCACCGCGCGCGCCGCGTCCTCGCGTTCCACACGGTGCTCGTGGGGGTCTCCGGGAGTGTGCTCATCGGCGGATCCGGACGCCATGGTGTACCTCTTCCACGACTATCGGCCGTGTGACGGCGGGGGTTGATCCGTACTCGACCACCAAACAAAGAACGCCCCTTTCGGGGCGAACTTCTGCATCTGGCAGGTCGGTGTCTGGGCATCAACCCCGATTGGGCACGGATAACCATGCGGACGAGCGCCTAGCGGCGGGTCCACGTGCTCCGGAGGCCACAGGCGAGCTGGGTCGCGGCGTCGTCGGCCATGTCGCCCATCAGCATGTCGAGATCGTCCGACTCGGCATCGCCGGACGCCACGCCGCTCGCCAGCCGCTGAGAGGTCTTGAGGTCCACGGCCTCAAAGGTGTACTCGATCCGCCTCCCGGCGGCGTCCGCGACCGCGTAGCCCCAGGCCACGATCGCGATGTCGGCGACGTCCTCGCGGGCGAGCGTCCCAAGGAGCTCGTCGCTCGCGACAGTCCGGCGCTCGCCCGCGGCCGTCAGCAGCCTTGCCCGAGCAAGATCGGGCGAGATCTGCCTCGTGAAGCCCAGACCGAACTGGAGAGATCGCGAAAGCTCGGTCTCAAAGCGGCGTGAGTGCGCCTCCAGCGGCGCGACCGCGACGAAGCGGGCGCCGGTGGCCGGCGGCGGGGCCGCGGGGCGACCGGGCGACGTCACGCCGATAGCGTTCCCGTTGCCCACCGAGATCACGCTGATGCTGCCGGGCGTGGAGCCAGTCTCCGCCGCCAGTCGTTCGCCCTCGTCGTGGGTCGCGGCACGGTTGATCAGCACGACCACGCGCGGCGCACCTGCCGCGGCATAAGTGTCCCGAACCCCCTGGAAGAGCTCAAGCCGCTGGGTCCGGCTCAGCGGCTTTCCACTCGCGCAGGCGTCGTCGATCGAGGCGGGCTGACGCACCGCCGGAGCTCCCTGCACCGGCGAAGGCGTCCCGGCCGCAGTCGTCGCATCCCCGGTCGCAGCCAGCGGGGCCGGCAGAACCGAGGGCTTGGGCACATACGCGTCGGGTAGCAGTCTCATTGCGATGCGGCCCGGCTCGGTCTGTCGATCCTCGACCCCGAAGCCTCGCGAGGCGAACGCGGCTGCCGCCTCTGCCTTGATGTCGGTCGAGTCGGCGAAGGTCCCGGGCGCGAAGGCAATCTCGAACTCGACAATGCCCTCCTCGCTCCGACCGCCAGTCAACGCTGCGCTGGTGCGTGTGCGGACGGTCCGAACGCCCGAGAGACTGGCGAGGGCGTCCTTTGCGAGCCTTTGCTGCTCGGGCATCGTGAGGCCAAAGAGCTGAACCGTGTGGCGGACCGGGTTGCCGACGCGACGCGCGTAGTCGTCGGTGAACTTGATCGCCATCTCGGCGGCGTACTCCTTGAACTCGAGTGCGTCGAGTGGGCCCTTCCAGTCGTACGTAAAGGTCAGTCCCTGCCGGCCGCGGGCCGCGTCCGAGGCTTCGACGACGACCGCGAAGGGCGAGCCCTGCCGCTGGCTCTTCACCAGGCGCAGGACGATGAGGAGCTCGGCCTCCAGCTGCTGCGCGATGAGGCGGCTGGCGTCGCGCTCGCGGTTGAGGTCGGTGTTGGCGCGAAGGCGTGCCAGGGCCGCACGCCAGTCGCTGTCGGCCACCACGTCCAGGTCGGCCTCGGGTGTGTTGAGGGCTTCGAGGAAACTGACGCGGAGCTTGGAAGAGATCGCCGCGTCGTCCTCGTTGCTCAGGAGCGCCGCCGGAGACAGCCCACGGGCCTGCCCGGTCCCCTCGCCAGCAAGCACGAGCACGCGAGGGCGACCGGCACGCTGGTACGAGTCCGCCCAGCGGGCCGTGTCCACGACGGGGATCGGCGGCGGCGGAAGCGGCTGGGCGCTGGGACGGTCCTGACCGAGCGCAACAGCGCTGCCACAGGCGAGGACCGCGATCAACGCGGAGGCTGCCAGCGTGGACGATCGGGCCGGGCGAACAGCATCAGGCGGCACGGAAACAGTGACGAAGCGTGTCATGGCTGGCTCACGGCGCCGGCACGCCCGTGCGATCTGCCGAGAACGCTCGGAGCTCGCGGGAAGGGTGTCATCGGCGCGGATGCGAATCGGGAGTCCGGACGTTGGCCACGGACTCCCGTTGGTCCTTCAGGGTCAGGCAAGCACCCAGCCCGTACCCGCGAGATCAGCGGGCCGATCGGATCTCAAGACGCCAGTCCACGGCCTCCTGCGTAATGGCGTTGGCGGTCGCCTGGAACTGCGTGCGCGGCTCGGCCTCGATCCGGCGCCACCCCGACTGGCCGATCGTGACGCCGTTGTTGTCGCGCCAGTAGAACTGGTACTGGAGGCGCATGCGGTTGTCGGCGGTCGATCGGACCGGCACCGTGACGCTCATGGGCTTGCCGTCCATCGCGCCCACCGCGACGATCGACGTGTTGTCGACCACGAGGAACTTCTGCAGCTGGAAGTTGTCGTCGACGATGTTGACCTTCGGGTACTGGTCGGCGGGCAGTGCATCCTGGCGGGCACCCAGCGGGGCCTTGATCGGATCGTTGCAGCCTGCCAGCCCCGTCAGGAGCGTGGCACCCATCGCGCTCGCGGCGGCGATGGTGCGGATGAGAGCGTGTGAATTGCGTGTGGTGGTCATCGGGCGTCTCCCTATGTTCGGGCGTTCCTTCGGGCGTTCGTCGCAGGTCAGGTCGGTTCAGAATCGTCGTGAATCGTCTTTGGCTAGCGAACACTTACTTGCTGCTTGTCTGACGCACAGAGTCGACTCTGGTTCCGGATCAAGGTCCGACGGTTTGGCCAGGTTGCTGGGTCCGCAGACGCTCTTGCAGGGATCGCGCCTTCTCGCCGCGCGGCTGGTACGGCGGCCGCTCGGTCCCATACAGGCGGACGAACCCCGCGCTGCCGGCATCTGGCGTGAAGAGGGCATTACCCCCCTCCAGCAAGTGTCGGCCGAAACGCTGGTCGGTGTCGATGCCGACAAGGCGGACTCCTTCGTCCTTGTAGAGGTCGATCAGGTCGTTCACGCTGGTGATCTCGCGGAGATAGCCGGACTCGTGATACGAGCGCAGCACTTCCCACGATGGCGTACGGACATCGCGCCCGCCGAGGATGTACGGATAATTGGGCTCGACAACCTTTCCTGTTGCGTCGTTGTTGTAAAGCACGCGTCCGCTCAGCGCCCAAGATGGGGTGGAGCCGGGCAGCCGGACATATCGGAGCTGCGCACGTCCCGGGCGTTCGGGACCCGGGAAGTAGGGGAGCACCATCCGCCCGCCCGACGAGCCCGGTATGTCGAGTTCTACCCTGGCTGCCTGCCCAACCGGCATGTTGAGGAGCGCGACATAGACCCGCTGGGGCAGCGCGTCGTTCTGTCGCGTGTCTGCCTGGGCGGTGGCCTTCACGATGAGGCCGGTCACGATCGCCGCAAGCCCCGCGAGCTGGGCCTCGTCATCCTTCGACCCCGCTGCGACAGCCGCCCCTCCGATGATCAGCGCATCGCCGATGAAGCCCTTGGCCAGTCGCATGTCCTCGAGGTTGGCCCACTTCAGGCTCTGGGCGATTCGATTCACATCAGTGACGACGGGGAACGAGCCGCCCGTCCCACCTGACACGCTGACATTGAGCGGCTGGTCGGAGCTCGGTGTGATCGCGCGGTGTGCCGCGATGGCGTTGCTCGGCCCGGTCGCGATCTTTTCCGGGCCCGAGCCGTAATCGACGACAAGCACGGTGTTGTAGCCGCCCGAGGCGATCTGGTCCGCGAACCCGGCCAAGCGAGGTGCGATCTGTCGCAACGTCGCGAGGGCCTCCTGAGCATCCTCACGCTCGCTGATCTGGATCGCGGCGATGGCCCGCATGACATACCCGAGTTCGAAGTCAGACGCAGTAGTGGTGTAGTCAAAGTCCGAGCCCGATGCCGAGGCCGCGGCGATGACGGCCTCTTTGTCCGCCGCGCCTCCATTACCGGTGCTGGCGGGCGCGCCGCGTCGCCCGGCACCGCCCTGCTTGCCGGTGCTCTGCAGTGTCTTGGAGAAATCACGCAGCAGGAAGAGCGAGTTGGTCGACGCGGCCCGCGTACTCCCCCAGTCGCCCCGGAGTCCATCGAAGACGCCCACGTAGTGGTACGCCATGGCCTGCTCGAAGGGGTCGCCCTTGTAGATGCGGGCACCGCGCTCGCCGATCAGGAACGTGGAGAGGGTCCGATCTGCGTTGACGCCCTGCGTGCGCAGGTTGTCGTAGAGCAGATCAACGTCGCCCTCGACGCTCTGGGCAGCGCCGTCCGCGAGGGCGAGCGTGATGAGACGCATACGCGAGAGCATGTACGACCGGTCGTCGGGATCGCGCGGCGAGGTCGCCGCCACACGGTCGCGTGCCGCGCCGTACTCCCCCTGACGGACCAACTCGGTCACGCCCGCGTCGCGTCCTATCGGTGCCTGGCAGCCTCCGAGACCAAGTCCGGCGGCAAGCCCGCCGCAGATGAGCACGAGATGTGCGGTTCGGTGTCGCATGCGTCAGTCCGCCACCACGCCGTGGGCCACCCGCCGCACGCGCACCTCGTGGGCCCAGAGGGCGGCGCTGGAGCCCGCGTCGACGACGCGGAAGGTCACGCTGAAGAGATCGGACCGGGCGTCCGACGCAGCCGCGGCCTGCTGACCCGCCTGCCGAGTGATCGAGCGCACCTCGCCCGTGAGGAAGTGTGTCGGGCCCGGGCGAGCGTCCATCGAGGCTGGTCCGCCGGGAACATCCACGAAGAACCGCTTGAGCAGTTGCTCCGTGTCGTCGGGGTAGTAGATCTCGACGTTCTTGCTCCGCAGCAGGTCCATCATGCGCGGGTCCAGAGCCACTCGCGACATCATCACGGAGCCATCTACGCGGCTGAGCCGCTCGCTCGAGCGATTCTCCGCCGGTAGAACATACAGGCGGATGGGCGGCTCTGATCCGGCGGTCCTCCCCGCGAGGAAATTGCTTGCCGCGAGCGAGTCCGTGATCTCGTCGGTCGCTACCAGCATGTCGGCGGCTCGGAAACGCGTGGACTGTCCCTGCACCCTCCCGCCGGTTGCGCAGCCCGCGAGGAGGGAACACGCCACACACAGCGCGAGGCCGATCCGTGTCTTCCGAGATGCGTGATCAGGATGAAGGCGGCCGGGCATCATGGGTGAAGGGTGAGTTTCCGGGAGTGAAACCACTCAGGTTGAAGGAGGCGACGGGCTCGCGCCAAGGCTCCGGCCTGATGGACGGAGACGCTGGCTGGAAGGCCGACGCCACGAGGACCCACGTCGTTCGGTTACGGCCTGGTCTGCTTGGCCGTGACGCTGTCGGCCACGACGGTCTTGCTGGTGCCGAGGTTCACAAGGCGCCAGTTGAAGATGTAGGTGGAGGAGCGCCCGTTCTCGCCGCGCGAGATCTCGGAGAACTCGCCATTGAGGATGTACGTGATCCGCGGGTCGTAGCGCGCCGACGTCGGCACGGTCGCGCCACGCTCGTCCATACGGTTTGCGGCTCCCGGCTGGGCGTATCGCGCCATCTGCTCGTCCATCACTTCGAGCGTGTCGAGGATGTCGGCCTGCTGTGCGACCGTGCTGTTCACCATGTTGGTAAACAGGAGCGAGCGGACCGCCGCGAAGTCCGAGGTGGGCGTGTTGGTTCTGTTGGTGATGGCGCCAACCGCGATCACTGGCTTGGTCGGTGAGTTCTTGATGTCGGGAACTGTGGGGATCCGCATCGCCAGCGCCTGCGAGACCTGATCCGTGAACTCCAGCAGCGTGACGTCGTTGACAGCGCGGTCGCGTGACGTCCCGCGTACCTGCTCGTAGGGATCGACATTGCCGCCCTGTCGTCCACTTGGGCCCTGGTTGCAGGCGGTGAGTCCAGCCAGTCCGAGGACCATGGCGATCGAGGCGACGCGGGTAATCGTGCGGACCATCTGTGCTTCTCCTGCCGAGCTGGCTGGGCCTTCGAGCCTCAGCGAGTCGGAGTTTCTGATTACTAACTTCCCCACAGTCGGACGCATCGTACGGCGCTTTGTTCCATGAGTGGTTCTGGCCGCCAACCTGCCTGTCAGTCACCCCCGCCGCCACAACCACCTCCGCCACATCCACTTGAGGAGCAGCCGCTGGACCCTGAAGCCGATCCGCCGCCGCATCCCGACGTGCCGCCGCAGCCGGTGCCGCTCGACGGGCTTCCATCGTTGTGATCGCCGCCGGGGTGGCCCTTGGACGTTCCGGCACAACCTGTCGTTCCGCCCATGTAGGTCAGGCTTGAGCAGCCAGAGGAGCCATCGCGGCGCTTGCGCCTGTCCAGCGGCGT
>CAZBXF010000119.1:0-10322 GCA_964495635.1 uncultured Phycisphaeraceae bacterium | reverse complement strand
CCGCAGGGTCCGCGGGATTCGCGGGCCCAGGCCCGTGCGCTCGCCGAGCGTTCTGCCGCGGCGTTTGCCAAGGGGGATTACGTTGAGTCCGAGCGGCTGCTGCGCGAGCAGCTTGCGCTCCAGCCCCGCAACTTCGTCATCCACTACAACCTCGCCAGCGTCCGCGCCCTTCAGGGCGACGGCCCCGGCGCTATCGCCTGCCTGCTCGATGCGGTTGACCACGGCTTCACTGACCTCGCCCTCGCGAGACGCGATCCCGCGCTTGAGGCTGCGCGTGCCCAGCCTGACTTTGCAAAGCTGGTTGATCGCTGGCCCGATGTGCTTCTCGCGCGCCTCGAGGCCAACCTCGCGGGCAATCGCACGATGTTCGACAAGGGCTACACCGAAGCCCGCGATGAGCATTTGCGCCTCGCGTACCTCTCCGCCTTTGACACGCGATCCTTCGATCAGGCGCGCGAAGAGATCTCGCGCCTGGGTGAGTGGGCCAACACCAGCGTCATGCCAGGCATCCTCGACCCGGAGAAGCAGCGCGAGGACGCGTGGGTCGTCGTCGTGCTTCCAACGCGCCCGCACTTCAACAGGTGGGCCCTGGCCGTCTACGGCGCCAGCGCCGACCGCGGCACCTCCATGATCGCCGGCTCCTACGAGCACGATCCAAAGAGGCTCGTCTCGATGGATCTGGGTGCGACGCTCCGCCACGAGTTCTTCCACGTCCTCCACTGGCGCGACATGACTCGCCGCGGCCAGCGCCACCCCATCTGGATCATGGAAGGCCTCTGTGCGCTCGTCGAGGACTATGACCTCATCCCCGCGACCAAGGACACACCCGAGATTCTGCGCCCCGTGCCTTCCTGGCGCACCAACGTCGCCAAGCGCCTCGACAAGGTCAATGGCCTCCTGCCCATCGAGAAGCTCGCGACGATGCCGCAGCTTCGCTTCACTGGCTCGCGCCCGCTCGCGAACTACGCCCAGGCCCGGGCGATCTTCCTCTTCCTCTCCGATCAGGGCAAGCTCAAGGAGTGGTACACCGACTACGTCGGCCGCTACGAGCAGGACCCCAGCGGCGTTGCGTCGATCGAGGCCGTCATGGGCATGCCCATCGCCGAGGTAAACGCCGCGTACCGCCAGTGGCTGCGAGACCTGCCCAAAGTCGCCGAGGAGATCCGCCCCGGGATGGCCTCCCTCGGCCTCGAGGTCGACGCCGGCACCGGTGAGGGCCCCATCGTCGTCAGCATCGCCCGTGCCCCGCGCGGCGAGAAACGCCCCGATCTCAAGATCAACGACATCATCACCGCCATCGACGGCAAGGCCGTCCGCGACATCGCCGAACTCGTCCGCGTCCTTTCCGGCTACAAGCCCGGCGACACCGTCACCGTCTCCTACCGCCGCTTCCGCCTCCATGGCGAAGCCGAGGTCACGCTGGTCGAGAAACGCTGAGCGGGTCGATGCCTTCTTGGCCCCGACCACAGGCCTCGCAGCGGGCAATCGACAGCCCCAAGGTGGAGCCCGGTCAGCGCGATTACCCTTTCGGCGTCCGAAGAACCGGCGGGGACCGCCGGGCCACCCAAAGCCACCCAGAGCCAGCCAAACCACGCCGAGCCCGCCGCCATGAAGCCTTATCTTGATCTTCTGCGACTCGTCATGGAGACCGGCCACCACCGCTCCGATCGCACCGGCACCGGCACGCGCTCCATCTTCGGGCATCAGTCGCGCTACGACCTCTCCCGCGGGTTTCCGCTGCTGACGGCCCGCAAGATCCACACCAAGAGCATCATCCACGAGCTCCTCTGGTTCCTCAAGGGTGATACCAACACCGCGTACCTCAAGCAGCACGGCGTCAGCATCTGGGACGAGTGGGCCGATGCCGATGGCAACCTCGGCCCCGTCTACGGCCGCCAGTGGCGCTCATGGCCGACGCCTTCGGGTGAGAGGGTGGACCAGATCGCGCGGCTGATCGAGCAGATCCGCACGAATCCAGAATCCCGGCGCCTGATCGTCTCGGCGTGGAACGTCGGCGAGCTCGAGCAGATGGCGCTGCCGCCGTGCCACCTCCTCTTTCAGTTCTACGTTGCAGACGGGCGACTCTCCTGCCAGCTCTACCAGCGTTCTGCCGACCTCTTCCTGGGCGTTCCGTTCAACATTGCCAGCTATGCGCTGCTGACGCACATGATCGCGCAGGTCACGGGCCTCCTGCCCGGCGAGTTCATCCACACGATGGGCGACGCGCATCTGTACGACAACCACATCGAGCAGACCAGAGAGCTCCTCGCGCGCGAGGAACGCCCGCTGCCGATGCTCCGCCTCTCACCCCGCCCCAGAAGCATCGACGACTTCAAGTTCGAGGACATCGAGATCGTCGGCTACGACCCGCACCCGGCGATCAAGGCGCCGGTCGCGGTGTGAGCCGCCGCAGGCGGCGGCGAAGGCATGCAGGCAGGAAGGCAAGCAGGCATGCAGGGGGAAAGCAAAGCCACATCGCGCTGATCGCGCCGAACACGGAAGTTCCTGGTTCCGCCCCTGCTTGCCTGCCTGGCTGGTTGCCTTCGTGCCTATTCCTCAACCTCGGCAAACGCGCCCTTCTTCGTCTGCTCTTCGACGTACTTCTGGAAGTCGCCCATCTTGTAGCTGATGAAGCAGAAGGCGTGGTGGATGGCCAGCCACTCGAGGTCCGTGGGGTCCTCCTTGAGGTCCTTGCGCATCTTGTTGAGTTCCGACAGCAGCGTTTCGGCCTTCATGATGGCAAGAGTACGCGCACGAGCCGCATCAGCAGCAGCAGGCCCATCCAGATCAGGATGATCCCCGCCGCGCTCGCGACCACGCCCAGCGGCAGGGCCAGCGCCATCCCCAGCCGCGCCCGGTCCGCGATCATCCGGGCGCTCCACGCCACCACGAACAGTGCCGAGAGCACACAAACGATCGCGGGCCCCGTGGGCCAGTCCGCCTCGAAGCTCACGATGATCCCGCCCACCACCCCGATCAGCGACGCCAAGCCCGACAGCGTCAGCACCACACCCGCACGCTTGGAGAGCCGCAGCGCAATCGCGCCGGGCAGCACCAGCATCGCCGTCGCGAGCACCACGCCCGCTTCATCGCCGTCACCGTCGCGAGCGCCAGCAGCGTCATGAGCACCAGCGTCATCGCGCGCTCGTTGACGCCCACGGCCCGCGCCACGCCTGGATCAAAGGCCCAGAAGATCAGCGGCCGGCGCAGGGCCCACAGCGTCAGCGTCACCGCCGCGGCTACCGCGATGCCCACGATCGCATCGAACCATCCCACGGCGGTGATCGATCCGAACAGGAATGTCTCCCACGCCACGCCCGTGCGGGCCCGGTGGATCAGCACCGCGCCAAGACCCATCGACGCGACGAGCACGATGCCGATTGCCGTGTCGGCCTCGGTTTCGCCCTTCTCACTGAGATACCCAATCAGCAGCGCGGCACCGAGACAGAACGCGAAGATCACGCCGAACTGCAGCAGCCCAACCGTCGCGCCGCCCCCGGCTCCGGCCGCCGCGAAGAGCCCCATCGCCGCGGCCAGACCCACGCCGCCGAACGCCGCGTGCGACACGCCTTGACCGATGAACGCCAGCCGCTTGAGCACTACCAGCACCGACAGCATCGAACAGAGCGCGGCGATCGCGAGCCCCGTCACCACCGACGGAAGAAAGAGCGACCGAAGCATCGGGTCGCTGAGGTACAGGTAGGTGTTGGTGGAGGTGAGCATGGGACAAGAAGCGAGGCAGCGATCAGCGAGGCAGCGAGGCAGTGGGAGGAATGGAATCAGCGAACAAGCAATTCAGTCGGAAAGCAGCTATGCGGTCAAGCAAAGTCGCGAGGTAGTGGAGGAACGAATCGTCGCGTCCATCCGCGGCGGGTGCCGGGCATCGGCACGCCTCCCGGTCGAAAACTCTTCCCCTGCCTCGCTGCCTCGCTCCATCGCTGCCTCGCTTCCCCTAGTGCCGATGCCCGGGATCTTTGCATGACGCCGCCGCGTGCGCGTCTACGTGCACATCGCCGAAGATTGCCGCGACGTCGTGCCGGAAGACCTCACCCAGGAGCTGCGGCGTCAGGCCCTCGGGCGAGACATGGCTGTGCAGCGTGCGCGAGAGGCACGCGATCCGGTCGCACCCCGCCGCGACCGTGCGGATGTCGTGGCTCACGACGATCACCGTCAGGCGCAGCTCATCGTGCAGCCGCGTCAGCAGCTCCGCGAACTGCTGCTGGCCCGACACATCGATGCCGACCGTCGGCTCATCCATGAGCAGCAGCCGCGGCTTGCCCGCCAGCGCCCGCGCGATCATGACGCGCTGGAACTGACCGCCCGACAGCGACCCCACGTGCGCCCCGGCGAGCGCGGCCGCGCCGACCACGTCCAATGACTTCGCGATCGCCTCGCGCTGCTCACGCGTCGTCCCGCGCCAGGGCGGGTTGCTCAGCGTCGCCGACATCCCAACCACCTGCGACACCGTCAGCGGAAACGCTGTCTCCGCCGCCGACTTCTGCGGCACGTATCCGATCAGCCCCTTCCGGGCCGCCTCGCGCGGCGGCAGGCCAAAGACACGGATCGTGCCGGTGTTCCCCTCCAGCAATCCAAGCGTGAGCTTCAGAAGTGTGGACTTGCCGCCACCGTTGGGCCCCAGCACGCCCAGCCGCTGCCCCTCATCCACCGTCAGCGAGACGTTTTCCAGGACCGCCTTCCGGCTCGCATCCGCACCGCCATACGCAAAGCCGACGCCGTCGTAGACGACCGCGGCCAGTCCAGAAGGCAGAGCAGGGGATGGAGTCGGGGCGACCATGAGATGAGAAGAGCGTATCAAGTCCACCGACCGCCGTCCGCGGGGGCATGCTGGCGAGGGCACACTGACCGCTCCGTCACTTCACCACCAGTCTGGTCCCTTCGGGACTGACTGGTGGTACCTGAGGCCTATTCAATAGTGGAACTTGGGCTGCCACTCGCCAGCGCCGCCTTCGAGGAGGTCGAACATCGGCCACGCCGGGCAGAAGGGGTCGCCGGGGCCGAACTCCTGTGACCGGCCCGATCGGAGGATGGTGCCGTCGTCGCGCTTGCGGAAGGCGCTGATGCCTGGGATCACGCCGCCGTCTGCGCGGCCGAAGCCCATGTCCAGATGGAAGCTGCCCGCGCCGGCGGTGCTCACCACCGGAAACGGCCAGTGCCTCGCGCTCGCGAACGCGCCGGCCGCGGCGGGCTCATCGGGCGTTGCGAGCACGAACGCCGCGCGGTCCGCGATGTGCTTGTAGAGCCCCGAGTACCCATCGGCCCACATCGTGCAGTACGAGCACTTCGCGCCCATGTTGTGCACGACCAGCAGGTCACGCTTGCCCCCAAAGAGCTGCGCCAGCGTCACCGGCGCGCCCGACGGGGCCACGCGGAACGAGTACGCCCCCACCACCCCGCCCCCGGTCGCCCGACGCCGAGCCTCCGCCAGGCGCTGCTGAGCCAACTCAAACTCACGCGTCAACTGAGCCAGTTCGTCGGACATCGTCGGTCTCCTGTTCTACGAGAGGCGGAAGTGCGGGGCAGCGGACGTGCGTCCGCACCATCGACCTCGCCCCCAGTCCCTCGCTTGCCGCGCCGGTCCCAGTGCCGAGCGCCTCCCCACTACATCACTCCCATCTTCCGCAGATCGTCCACCGGCTCATCGAACGAGCAGCTTCCGAACGAGAGCGCGAACGTCTCTCGCACCAGCGCGATCTGGCTCGTCTCGAGCCCATGGCCCGCCCAGCTCGCGACATCATCCAGGAACTTGAAGCTCGTGCCTGATTCATCCGTCAGGAGCGCGGTCGCCTCCGCGTCGTTGTTTCCCTTGATCCTGATGAAGCACGCGGCCATGAACACATTCAAAAACCCATACATCGGCGCGCTTGCGCAGTCCTTCTCGTACGTCAGCCGGTAGGAGCCCCGTACCGGGTGGTGCAGCCCCGCCGTCGCCTTGAAGGGCACGTCCGCCGCGTCGCACGCGTTCAGGAACGCGATCACTTCCTGAGGCGTCGGGAACGCGCCCGGCACCACGCCGCCCGTCCTGATCTTCGCCGCGGCCTGCTCGCCCGACAACGCCGCCACAAAGCCGCGGCAGTCCGCACTGACCGGAAACTCAAAGAACGGATAGATCTCTTCCGGAAGCTGATCCAGCACCCAGTCGATCTCGTTCACCTCCGACACTTTCAGCTCCACCACATCAATCACGGCCTGCCCCGCATCCTCCGAGGCGTGACGCGCGTTGAAGGCGTCGATCAGGTCAAGGGCCTTCTCCATCCCCTTGATGTCGGTGTCGATGAGCGCCGAGATGCGCCAGGGCTCGCCAGCCTCCGCGTACTCGCGGTAGCCGCTTGTCCCCGCCGTGCCTGGCATCAGCGGCCCTGCGTGCCGGGTCAGCTCCTCGAGCCTCGACACCGGGCAGATGAAGCGTCCCAGCATCCACTCATGCTCGCCGACGCGGGCCCGGTTGTACGCCTCCACCGCCGCGGCCATCTCGAGCCGCGCTGGCGGGAAGAGCCCCGCATAGTCAACAAGGCCAGAGAGCAGGGTGCGCAAGGAGCCGGCAGGAGCGTTCATCGCGATGTACCTCGGTGTGGAGCGGCGTTCTTGCAGAGTGTAGTGATCGCCGCGGCCCAGCAGCACTGACTCACGGCCGACGCTCGCCTCAACACACGCCAGCCCAACCCCGCTCGTCCGGCGGCCAAGCCAGGCTGGCCCGCACCTACTTCGCGATCTTCGCCAGCAGCCGCCACAGGTCATGCGGCGACAAACTCCGCCCCGTTGAAGCGTTGAACGCCTGCACGATCTCATCAAACGCCGGCGTGAAGATCAACTGGTCGCGTTGCCCCAGCGTCCCGACCTGCGCCGTCACCATCTCTGTCAGGCGGGCCTCCTCCGCTGCCGTCACCTTCATCGACTCACCGGCCGCGCGTCCCATCCGCGGCAGCTTCGAGGCCTTCCGCAGGTTGTGCAGGCGGTGGAAGGCCTCCCGCCGCGACGTCCAGGCGTCATCGCCTCCCGACTCCGCGTAGATCGCATCGAACTCCGGCGTGTACGGCAGATCATCCAGCGTCCGGCCCGCGCGCTCGTACGCCCGCACGAGCGCGGCGTCGCGATCATCCGCCGAGAAGCCGCCAAAGAGCCCGCCCACGCCTATCTCCCTGCCGTGGGCTTGGCGGTTGATCCCGCGTCAGCCCCTCCGACTTCGAATGGATTCCCGCCCACCCATTCCGCGATCCAGAGCTGGCTGCTGGGCCGCTCTTCACCCTCGACCTTCGGGCCGCGCTGGCTCGTCCACATCAGCCACTTGCCGTCGGGGCTGAAGGCCGGCAGGATGTCGGCCCCGTCGGCGTGCGTCACGCGCACGTGGCGCAGATCCGCCGGCGCCACGCCCGCGCGGATCTTCGCCATGTCGCTCTCGATCGCGATGAGCTCGTAGTTGGTGTGCCCGAGCTCGCTGCTGCCGTACAGGATGAACTTGCCCGAAGGATGCCAGAAGGGGGCCCAGTTCACGTGCTCATTGTCCGTGAGGGCGTATTCCTTCTCGATGCCCACCGGCACCTCGACTCCATCCGCACCCTTCTCGAACTTGAGGTCGGCGACGAAGATCTGCAGCTTGTCATCGCCGCGCCGGTCGGAGCGATAGACGATGCTGCGGCCATCGGGCGAGAAGAAGGGCCCGCCGTCATACCCGGGCGCCACGACGATCGCGTGGTGCTTCTTCGTCTTGACGTCGTAGATGTACAGGTTGCCGTCGGGCTTGGGGGAGCCGCCCTCCTTCGCGGCCTCCACGTGCGTGTAGAGCAGGAACCGACCCGTGGCGTCCCACGAGCACTCCGCGTCGTAGCGCGGCTGCTCGAACACGGTCCGCGGCTCGGGGAAGCTCAGCCTGATCCGCCGCCGATCCGGATCCTCGCCCGGCCCGGGCGCATCGGTCCTGAAGACGCTCTGCTCGACGATCTCCATCTCCTCGGGGAACATCCACACGTACCGGCGCGTCCCCACCTGGAACCCCGACTTCTGCTCATCGCTCGGGCGTACGCGCGTGGAGCCGTACAGCACCATGTCGGGCTTGGTCGGGTGGAACCAGCCGCACGTGTTCGCGCTCCCCACCGGGCTGATGCGCGACATGCGCTGGAGCGAGACCGCCGTTCCCTCAAGGTCCTTGGCCAGCTCCGCGACGTACATCCCGTAGAAGGGCTCCGGCTCGACGCCCGCCGACGGCCGCGCCGTCGCCTGGAAGACAACCCAGGTGGAATCAGGGCTGAAGTACGCCTCGCCGGCCTTGAGGTAGATCTGCTCGGGCGTCAGCTGGCGCTGGTTCTTGAGGAGCGGCGCCTCAAGCTCGCGCCAGTTCAGCGGCGGCCCCTTGGGCCCGCCACCCCCACCACCCACACCCGGCGGCTGCGCCAACGCGCTCGCTGCCATCAGGCCGCAACCAACCACGCACGCAGCAGTCCGAATCTTCATGGCCCATTGTTGGCACGCTCCCTCTTCACCACCGCCCCGGCGAAAACCCCACCTAGCCTCCACCCGTGTCCCCCCTCCGCATCATCCATGAATCCCGCAGCTACGTCGTCGTCGACAAGCCCTCGGGCCTCCTCTCCGTCCCCGGAAAAGGGGCCCACAAGGCCGACTGCGTCATCAGCCGCGTACGCGAGATGATCCCGCGGGCCAGGGGCCCCCTCATCGTCCACCGCCTCGACATGGACACCTCCGGCCTCCTCGTGGTCGGCCTCACTCCAGAAGCTCAGTCCGCCCTCAGCTTCCAGTTCGAGTGCCGCACTGTCTCGAAGCGCTACGTCGCGCTCGTCGAAGGCACGCCGCCACACCCCCGCGGCACCATCGACCTCCCCATGCGCCTCGACATCGACCGCCGCCCCTACCAGATCATCGACTTCATCCACGGCCGCGACGCCCGCACGCACTACCGCGTCCTCTCAACGGCCCCGTCCCACGTCGGCTCGCGCGACCACACGACGTGCAGCAAGATCGAGTTCGAGCCCGTGACTGGCCGCGCCCACCAGATCCGAGTCCACGCCGCCACCCCGCCCAACGCCTTCCCACAGGCCCCCGCAACCCAGCGCGGCGGCCTGGGCTGCCCCATCCTCGGCGACATTCTCTACGGCGACGAGACAGCCAGCGGCCGCCTGATGCTCCACGCCAGCATGCTCAGCTTCAACGACCCCGACACCAACAACCGAGTCACCTTCGACAACCCAGCACCCTTCTAAACCGCCTCGGGTAGCTGCCCTAGGTATCTGCCTTGAGTGGCCCGCCGGTCCCCGGCGGTCTTGAGATTCCCAAGTGCCACGATCATCTCGTGCTCTGACGAGATGGTCGTGGTCTTCGTCCCCACCGCGCAGCCACCACCAGTCTCGACCCTTCGGGTCGGACTGGTGGCACCAAAGAACGCCCAAGACAACGCACGCCGCGCACCGAGTCCCACCTGCGCACACCGCGCTCCCCTCCCCAACCTCCTCGCCGCGAAGCGGCGAAGGTCAATAGGCGGGGGCAGCCGCGAAGCGGCGCCCCCGCGCAGCACCGCCCTTTGTGAACGCACCGCGAAGCGGTGCAGGTGACGGTCGCACGCACACCCTCGTCCACACCACCCGCGCCGCTTCGCGGCGCCGAATGTAACAACGCCATCTTCCGTGGGCGCCGCTTCGCGGCTGCCCACGTCTATTCACCACAGCCGCTCCGCGGCAAAGAACGCCCTCCCAACACCACTCCCCACGCCGCACCGCCAATATCGCGCAACAACACGGACACCCACACCCGCCATAAACTCCCCACATGAGGCGGGCACTCATCTCCATCCTGCTCCCTCTCCTCCTCGGCGCACTCACCACCATCGCCGTCGCGGCCGCGCTCTTCGCCAAGGCCCGTAGCTCGTCCGGCATCTTCAGCCTCGTAGAAGTCAACACGCCTGACAACAACTACACCGATGGGGTGATGCAGCGGGCCGAGACGATCGGCATCACCGTCTGGTCGAGAATGCGCAGGTACGACGGGCCCGCCGATGCTTCTCCATCCCAAGTCGCGCACGCCGAGTGGGCCCACGGACTGACCCCTTCGGGCATGTACTATTACGTTCCCTACTCCCCTCCATCCGTGTCGGGACGCCAAGTTCCCACGATCGGACAGGTCGCAGACCTCAGCACAAGCCACGCGCTGGCCGCGTTCTTGCGAAGGTCAGATGTTGAACCGCGTACCGCGAGTGTGGACTACTTGGGACCCCAAACCTTCGGCCCCCCCACCTGCACCGTCCACCTCATCGACCTCGGATGGCCCATGCCCGCCCTCACCGGCTGGTTCCTCCACGG
>CAZBXF010000118.1:0-10341 GCA_964495635.1 uncultured Phycisphaeraceae bacterium | reverse complement strand
GCGGCGGAGATCTGGCAGCGCAGTCGCGCGTGCCCCTCGGGCACGACCGGATAGCCGAAGCCGATCACATAGATGCCAAGCTCCAGCAGCCGCTTGCTCATCGCGATGGCCTTGGCAGTGTCATGGACGATGATGGGGCAGATCGCCGTCGGGCTTGGCAGCACATCGAAGCCCGCGTTCTTGAGCTTCTCGCGTGCGTACTTGACGTTGCTCCGGAGGCGCTCGACGCGCTGCGGCTCGCGCTGCAGGATCTCGATGGCCTTGCTCGCGCTGCACGCGATGGTCACGGGAAGCGCGTTGCTGAAGAGCGTCGGGCGGCCGCGCTGGATCAGGAGATCAATCGCCTTCTTCGGACCCGCGACGAAGCCGCCCGCGCCGCCACCGAGGGCCTTGCCGAGCGTGCCGGTGAAGATGTCCACGCGTCCCTTGTCGATGCTCTTGTCGAGCATGGCGCTCAGCGTGCTCATGCCCGCGAGCGCGTCGGCGCTCGGCTCGCCCTCGTCGATCATGCCCCAGTGCTCGTGCGTGCCGCGGCCGGTGGTGCCCATCACGCCGTGGCCGTGGCTGTCATCCACCACGAGGATCGCGTTGAACTGATCGCACAGCTGGCGCATCTTCGGAAGGTCCGCGATCGAGCCCTCCATGCTGAAGACGCCGTCGGTCACGACCCAGATCTGCCCCGGCTTGCCCGACTCGGACCGGTTCAGGCTCGCGGCCTCGAGCGCCGTGCGCAGGCTCTTCTCCCCCTCAAGGACGTTGTTCCGATAGACGGCCTTGTGGATCCCCTTCTTGATCGTCGTCGCGAGGCGGATGGCGTCGATGATGCAGGCGTGGTTGAGCTCATCGGAGATGATGGTGTCGCCGGGCTCGCAGAGCGTCGGGAAGACGGCCTCGTTGGCGGTCCAGGCCGAGACAAACGTGTACGACGCCTGCGTGCCCATGTACTCCGCGATGCGGCGCTCAAGCTCGATGTGCGGCGTGAACGTGCCGCAGATGAAGCGGACGGAGGCGGTGCCCGCGCCAAAGTCGCGCAGGGCCCGCTCGCCCGCCTCGATCACCTCGGGGTGATTCGCGAGGCCGAGGTAGTTGTTCGAGCAGAAGCAGAGCACATCGCGCGACTTGCCATCGGGCGTGCGCAGGCGGACCTTCGCGTCCATCGGGCTTGAGATGACCTGGAGTTCCTTCCAGAGGCCGTCCTTCTTGAGCTGAGTGAAGAGCGCGTCGGTGCGGCTGTCGAAGATCGACGAGTGGCCTTTGGCGGCAGTCTGGAACTGGATCTGGCTCATGGAAGTCTCGCTTGGGTGAGGCAAAGTGTATCGGAGGCGGGTTGGCCCGGAGGGGGGCCAAGGGGCCGGGTCTGGCGTGAAAGCGGCCCCGGCTGGTTCCGAACAAGTCCGTGCGGTGCCGCGGGTTGCATGCGGGACCGATACGGAGATTGTGCGATGAGTGTCACGCGTATGCCGGGGGTTGTGGCTGGTTCGCTCGCTGTGCTGCTGGCCGGATCGCTGGCGGGGTCGGGGTATCTCTGGCACCAGTCAAACCTGACGCGCGGCGCGCTGCAGGCAGAGCTCTCGACGGCCCGCAGCGAGGTTGCGGACCTGACCCAGGCCCGCGGCACGCTCGCGGCACGCCTGGATGAGTCTGAGGCCGAGCTCGCGCGGCTCCGAGCCGCGAGCGCCGAGCGCGACCGGCTGGATGCGCTCGCGCAGGGGCTCTCGACCGGTACTTCGCGCCTGGCGACGGCGATCAACACGGACCTGTCAAAGGCCTGGACGGACGCCGCTTCGGCCCAGGAAGCCCTCTTCGCGTCCCCCTCGCCCGAGTCGCGTGACGCGTTCCGCAAGGCGCTCGAGGGCGCGACGGCGGCGGCCTCGGCCGCCCGCGAGGCCCACGCCTCGCTCGCCGCCTTCATCGAAGCCGGCGCGTCCGACCTTGAGAAGGTGCGGCCCGCCGAACTCGCGTCAGCGCGAGAGAGGCTGACGGCGGCGGAGGCCTCCATCACCCGAGTGACCCACGCCGTGGGACAGACCCTCGCCTCGCTCCGCGACGTCCCCTTCACGGCCCTCGCAAGCGAGGACTGGCGCACGACGCCGCTCGACGTGGGCGATGGCGAGGTCGTCGCCGTCGCGGCCGAGGGGACATGGCGCTGGAGCCCCGTGATGGGGAGCGCGGTGAACGCCGCGGGCCAGGCCGGACCCGCCTCGATGCGGCTGGATCGCGAGGTCGGCAACGGCGCGCTGCTGGTCCGGATGCGCGGCTCGAGTCGAACCCACGCTGGCGTGGGCGGGATCCTCCCCGACCGCCGAGGCCAGGTCGAGGTGCGAATCAACGACACCACGACGACGGACAACGACGGCGCGATGGACCTGACGCTGATCGCCTTCAGGCCGCTGAGCTGAGCGAGGAGAGGCCAGCAGGCAAGGAGGCAGGCAGGCAGGGCCCGGAGGCGGCGCTTTGTCCCCGTGTCCCTCTGTCCCTCTGTCCCTCTCTCCCTCTGTCTCGGCGTCCCTGCCCTACCCCAGTCCCTTCCCTCAGTGCGCCAGCTTGATCTTGCTCGGTGCCGCACCATGCTCATCGAAGATCGTGAGCTCGTTGGGCTGGCCGGGCTTGAGCCAGGCAGCCGGAACGAGGTAGCGGTCCTGGGGCGGAACGGGCTTGCCGTTCGCGAGCGCGACGAAGTACCGTCCGACATGCCGGCCGTTCAGGTACCACTGCCCCTTGGTGAGGCCGGCGGGGCTGAAGTAGATGGGGGCTCCGGACTCGTCGGCGGTGAAGGTGCAGCGCCACCAGGTCGGAAGGCCCTTGCCCGACTTGCCCTCGGACTTGGTGCTGGCGCGGAACGCCGCCGGCGCGGGCACCTCCCACTTGGCGAAGGCGAGCTCGGCATCGCTCGTCAGGCCCGCGACACCCTCCAGGAACTCAACGGAATCGGCGAGCCGCTCGAACTCGGCGTCGACCTCGCCGTGGCTCATCATCGCGACCTGCACGAGCGTCGGGCCGGACTTGGAGAACTGCTCCTCGGTCAGCACGACGTAGCGCGGCCCGCTCGGATCCAGATAGGCGAACGGGACATCGTTGATCGCAAGGATCGCGGCCGAGGGGAGTGAGCCGAAACGGATGATCACCGGAGTCTTGCGCTTGTGCGCCAGCGACCAGGTGATGCGCATCGGCGCGGTCGCGTCACCCTCCGAGACCTGCCAGAGCGGCGCACGGAAGGTCAGCGCCTCGATCGGTCGGCCGTGGGCGAGCTTGGGTGCGGGCACCTTGAGGCGGGCCGTGATGTAGGCCTCGCCGAAGAGACCCTTCCCCTCGCCCATGTTGGTCCCCTCGCTGAAGCGCCCGAGGTTGTCGGCGAGCACGACAAGACGCGACTTGCCCTTCTTGAGGTGCAGGTGCGCGCTCGGCGTCGCGCCCGGCCCCTCGCCGACGAGCCCGACGGGCTTGCCGTCCGCGAAGAGCAGCAGGCGGTCGCCCGCGTGCGGGAAGACGACATCGAGCGTGCCGGACTTGCCCGCGCCGCCCGCAAGGCCAAGGCGATACCAGCCATAGCCGGAGGGGCACCCGAGCGCAGAAAGCTCGGCGAGCTTGGGGATCGTGGCGAAGCGTGCGCTCTCGCCCGACGCGTAGTCCTCGGCGCTCGCCTGGGTCCAGCCCGACATCGTGATGCGGCCGGAGGTCGGGCGGGCCTTCTTCACCTCGAAGGTGTGCTGGCGCGACACGCCGTCCAGCCCGATCCGGAGGCACGACTTGCCCCCGGCGGGCGCCACGGGCTGCCCCTCGGGCGAGATGCCAGCCGCGCCGACGTAGACCGCGTCGTCGCTCAGGAACATCGCGCTGGCACGCTCCTCATTCACCACCACCAGCGTCAGGCCCACGTGCGACGCGACCAGCGCAGAGTCGCCCTCGGGAACGACAAACTCCACGGGGCTGCCATTGACGGAAACAATGCCGGGCGCCCGCGCAGGGCCAAAGAGCGTCAGCGACTGGCCCACCGCGCCGAGCGTGCTCAGGTTCGCGTAGTCAACGCGGCAGCGCGGCGTGACGTTCACACCCAGCAGGCACCACGCCTGACTCCCGCCCGACAGCGGCACCGCAAGCGTCGTCCCATCCGCCAGGAGGAGGGTGTGGTTGTGGAAGGGCCGGCCAACATTGGCGGGGTCGTCGAAGAGGAATGCGACGCCACCCTGCGCCCCGGTCGCATGGACGACAGAAACGCCCGACGCCGCGGCCTCGGGCACCTTGCCCGCCAGCTTGCGCTTGGCGAGGCTCGAGCCGCCTGCATCCAGAGGAAGCAGCGAGATGGGATGGAACGCCTGATCAAGGCTGGAAAGAACGCGGCCGAAGCGGGCGGCGAAGTGAGCCACACGCCGCACGGCCTCGAAGGACTCACCATGCTCGCCAGAGTCGCCGACGATCGCGCCCTTCATCGACGAGGCCGCGACGAACGAGCCGGGCGAGTCGCCCAGACGACCGCCGAAGAAGCCGGGAGTCGGGGCCGAACAGAAAGAAGTAAGCACGAACTGCCCGCCGCCCGCACACACCTCAAGCAGACGCCGGGCCGCCTGCGCCGGAGTGGGCGGGGCCTGATCCTCGCGGCCCCAGACACGGTCGGTGCTGAGATCAAGGTCGATCGCGACGCGCGGAGCATCCGGGCGCACCGCCGCGAGCTGGCGCATCGTCGGCAGCATCTGCTCGGAACCGCTCCAGCCGTCGATCTGACCCTCCACGATCTGCCACAGGTTGTTGGTGTTGACGATGGGGACGTTGAGGCCGGCCTCGCGGCAGTAGCGGGTGAGCTCGCCCAGGTAGGCGCCGGCGAGCTGGTCCTGCCCGCACGACCAGTTGCTCTCCAGGCGCAGCATGACGATCGGACCGCCCGTGCCCTGCGCCGTCACCTGCCAGCCGCGGATCTGGTCCGCGACGGCGGTCAGGAACTTCGCCGAGGCCTCGAGGAAGGGACCGCCACCGGATCCAACCGCCGTCCGCAGCGCCTTGGGACCAAGCGCGTTCATGTGCGGCGGCAGGCCGCCCATGTCCCAGCCCGGACCCTGGTAGGGCCCCAGAGACAGGACGCAGTACATCCCAGCCTTGCCAACAAGGTCGATGAAGTGCCGAAGGTCATTATCACCGGTAAAGTCGAACCGTCCGGGACGCGTCTCGTGACGGTTCCAGATGACCGGCGTCTCGATCGTGTTGAGACCCGCCGCACGAGCCTGATGGATACGGTCTGCCCACTGCTCTCGCGACAGGCGCGGGAATGGAATCCGCCCGCCGACCAGCCAGATCCGGCGGCCGTCGATCATGAAGCTCCGCCCGTCATGGGTCACCGAGGGCATCGGAGGTCAACTCCTGCTGGGGATACCGAACATTTTTATAACAGATCCACCCCCGACGCACCACCGTCGGCGTGCCCATGTTAGGATCAGGCTTGCGAATCCTCCACCAATGATCGTATAAAGTTAGGGTATCTTGTGGCGAAGAGCTGTCGAACCCACGCCTATCTTTTCTTCTTAGGCTTATCCGACGCATGAACAAAGCACAAACATCCCTGCTTCTGACCTGCGTTGTGACCCTGGCGGGGGGCTGCGCCCCGAGCACCGAATCGATCGATGCACGCCTCTCTCGCCTCGTCCAGGACCAGTCGGCAAGGCTCGGCGACGGCCTGCCGATCTCGCCCGTGCCCGGCGGCGATGTCCCGGAGCGCCCCGCCTCCTCGCTCGTCCGCTCGCCCGACACTCGCGACCCAGCCGCACAAGCGCTCAGGTACCGCATGGCGGACCCCACCCGCGACGTCTCCAGCCGACTGTCGGCCCTCTCAGAGCAGAGCGGAATGCTGGAGGCAGGCGCGGAGATCCCCGCCGGCACGCTGGAGCTCACGCTGCCGGTGGCGCTCCGCCAGGTTCAGGCGAGCGGACGCGAGATCCTCTCCGCGCAGGAGGAGTACATCCTGTCGGCGATCGGGCTGCTGCGCGAGCGTCATCTCTGGGGACCGCGCTTCTTCAACGACACGCGGGCCCAGATCGAGGGCAGCGGCGACGGTGGCGACTTCTCCCACGCCGTCTCGATCGTGAACACGCTGCGAGCCTCGCAGCGCCTCCCGGCCGGCGGCGAGATCGAGGCCGCGTGGATCTGGGACGCGACCGAACAGCTCCGCGAGACGGCCGGAGGACGCTACACGCAGTCGTCGCGCCTGGCCCTCTCGGGACGGCTGCCGCTCCTGCGCGGCGCCGGCGACGTCGCCCGCGAGGACCTGATCCAGGCCGAGCGCGACCTCGTCTACGCGGCCCGTGACTTCGAGCGTTTCCGGCGGGAGAACCTCGTCCAGACTTCGCAGGAGTACTTCGCCCTCGTCCGCACCCTCTCCCAGATCAAGAACCAGGACATCCAGCTCGCCAACCTGCGCGAGAACGCGACCCGCACGCGGGCCCTCGTCGCCTCCGGCCGGCTGGAAGCCTTCGAGACAGGCATCGCCGACAGTGAAGTGCTGAGCGCGGAGAACTCCCGCGCCAACCTGCGCGAGCGCTACCTGCTGCAGCTCGAGCGCTTCAAGATCCGGCTTGGCCTCCCCCCGGACCAGCCGGTCGCCATCCGCGACGCGGAGATCCTCCTCCCAGAGCCGGACATCGGCATCGAGGAGGCCACCACCCTCGCGCTCGAGTACCGCCTCGACTTCCAGAACGAGCGGGACCAGGTCGACGACCAGCGACGCGCCGTCGCCAACGCCCGCAACGAGCTCCTCCCCGACCTTGACCTCTCGGGCGAGGTCGGCCTGCCGACCGATCCCGCCGACCGCGTCGGCGGCCTCACGCCCAGCCCCGACGATCTGGACTACGAGGCCGGCGTCACGCTCAGCCTGCCCCTGGACAAGGAGCGCGAGCGCCTGGCCTGGCGCGCCGCCATCATCGGGCTGCGGCGCGCCGAGCGCGACCTGGAGCAGGCCCGCGACCAGATCATCGTCTCCGTGCGCAGCGCACTGCGGGCCGTCGAGCTCGCACGCTTCCAGCTCCAGCTCGCCGAAGAACAGGTCAAGATCAACGAGCGCCGGCGCGAGGGCCAGCTCCTGCAGCGCGACCTCATCACCACCCAGGTCCTCCTCGACACCGAGGCCGCGGTGCTCGACGCCCGCGAC
Source organism: uncultured Phycisphaeraceae bacterium (assembly GCA_964495635.1). Lineage (GTDB taxonomy): Bacteria > Planctomycetota > Phycisphaerae > Phycisphaerales > UBA1924 > JBBASU01. The sequence goes on along the minus strand of CAZBXF010000118.1, from coordinate 3,212 downwards.
AACCGGGACGCGGCGGTCGCCGAGCTGCGAACCGCCGTGCTCAACTACCTGCTGGAGTCGGGCCAGCTGCGCGTCTCGCGCGATGGCACCTTCCTGGCGCCCAGCGGAATGGACGCCTCGGGCGTCAACTAGCCCCCCTCCTCCCGACCAGCTGCCAGCCAGCGTCTCGCGCCGTCGGCACGCTCAGAAGATCGAGATCGTGCGCTGCCACGACTCGTGCGGCTGGGGCTTGCCCGCCACATCAAGCCAGACCGGGGCCGCGTCGGTCCGGACCATGCCGGCCTTCTCCGCAACCCGGGCGCTCGCAGCATTCTCACGCTGGACATACGCGGTGATGGTGTGAAGGCCAAGGCCCGCGGGAAGATCGTCCGTGGCGTGCCGCAGCATGGCGGCGACGCCCTCCGTCGCAAGACCCAGCCCCTCAAGGTCCGGCGCGACCCACCATGTGCACTCCGCGTCAAACGTCAGGCCGCGGCTGATGCGCAGGATGTTCAGCCCGCCCACCAGCCGGCCATCCTCAAGGAACGAGAGTCGACGCCAGGCGGTGCCGCTGGCATCGCCCCGGCGGCACAGATCAAGCTGACGCAGGAACAGTGTGTGCTCGTTCTCACCCTCACGGATGAACCCGGCCGTCTTGTGGAGCCGCTCGCGACCGGTCCGGATCACCCGGACGAAGGCCGGAAGGTCGGTGCGGCGCCAGGGTCGGATGAGCAGTCGCTCGGTGCGGAGGTGGCCTGCCGTCTCGACAGCAACCGGACGCCGGGACGCGGGCGACGCCTTCGGAGCCTGCCACGACATGGACTCAAGGTTCTGAGCTGAGCGAAGGCTCACGATCGAACTCCAGCGTCCGCCACGGCGCGAGGCCGACACATGCCGACCGCAACGCCTGTAACGGTTGTATCGGTTGTGCGGGCGCGAGACTTCACTCCGAGAGCCCCACACGGTCAGAGGGGGCCGCTCCGGTGGGAGCACCCGATTCGATGAGAGTTGCGCAAAGGCAGCTAGCAGTACTGGTTGCGCCCGGTACACTGGGCCCCGCTCGTGTACTGGACCGAACCACAGAGGAGAGTCTGAGATGGCCCGGATGACCAGAATGACCCGAATGACCCGAATGACCCAGTTGACCCGGAAACTGCCCGCGGTGCTGCTGGCCCTCCCCCTCGCGCTCGCATGCCACAGCGCCGTCGCTCAGGATCTGACCTTCACCTACCAGGGCGAGGTGCGCGAGGCTGGCCTCCCCGTAGAAGGGGCCGCGGACCTCCGCTTTGTCCTCTACAGCGACGCGCAGGGCCAGACCCAGCTTGGCACGCCGGTCCAGATCAGCGCGACCCAGCTCCGCTCGGGACGCTTCACTGTGCCGCTGAACTTCGGGGTGGCCCCGCCGGCGGGCGCCGCCATCGAAATCCAGGTGCGCTCACCCGCCGATCCCTCCGACACCCAGCCCTTCGTGACCCTCGCGCCGCGCCAGACCATCACCGCAGCGCCCGTCGCCCTTTCCGCCACCTTGCTCAACGGCCAGCCCGCCAGCTTCTTTCAGAGCGCCTCCAACCTCACCTCGGGCGTGCTTCCCTCGGCACAGCTCTCGGGCCTCTACCTGTCGAGCGTCAACTTCGAGAACACCGGCAACACATTCCGGGGCTCATTCTCCGGATCCGGCGTCAACCTCATCAATCTCAATGCCTCGAACCTCACCTCGGGCACGCTGCCGCCCAACCGGCTCACGGGGACGTTCACGCAGATCGTGACGTTCAACAACCCCGCCAACACCTTCTTCGGCTCGGGCGCCGGGCTCGTCGGATTGAACGCTTCCAGCATCGCCAGCGGCGTCCTCTCGCCCGCCCGGGGCGGCACCGGCACCCAGATCACCGCCGCCAACCAGGGCGACGTGCTCAAGTGGAGCGGAGCCGCCTTCGTTCCCCAGCCCGACGCCAACACCACCTACACCGCCGGCGCAGGGCTCTCCCTCTCGGGCACCGTCTTCTCGGTAGGAACCAGCGCCATCACGCCCGCGATGCTCGCGTCGGACTCCATCGGGCTCAGCCGGGTCACCGGCGGGAGATTCGTGATCGCACCCGACGGCCGCATGTCCGGCGACAACTCCATCAGCGTGACCAACGTGATCCAGGCCAGCGAGTTCCAATACCAGTCTCCGTCGACCTCGTACGTGATGGTGGGACCGAGCGAGTTCGTTGGCCGCAATGGAGCGCCCGTCTCTCAGATCGAGATCGGAGGGATCACCGGGGCGTTCGTCAACGCGCTGAGCAGCGAGGGCATGGTGGCGCCGGTCCAGCTCCCCCACGGTGCGACCATCAGGAGCGTGCGCTGCTTCGTGGTCGACGGCGCCTTGCTCAACAATCTCTCCATCAGCCTGAGACGCACCGTGGCATCGACCGGAGTGTCAACCGTCGTCGGTTCGACCGCTTCCTTCGTAAGCCTGCCCATCGTCACTACGCTCGACATCGGCGGGTTGGCAGTCGCGGTCGACAACCAGAACGAGATCTACGAGATCCGCGCCAACAACATCGGCGGCAGCGGCAACTGGCCCGGCTCGGACCTTCGCGTCGTGGGCGTGCAGATCGAGTACACGATGCCGCGAGCGGCGCGGTGAGGGGCGAGGGCACAGAGTCATCGTCATTTTCGCCAACTCCAGCACGATCGTTGGTGACGGACTCAACTTCACCCAAGAGGTTCGATCCTCAAAGTTCGTCGGTATCGATCAGGTGCAGGATCTCGCGTGCGGACCAATCTCGATCCTTCTTGCGGCCTGTGACCTCCGTGAGGACGCCGACGCGCTCCAGCATCGCGATGTCCTTGTAGACCTGTGCCTTCTGGACGCCGAGCTCGACCTCGGCCTCGGCGGCGTTGATCACCGGGATCTTGAAGAGCCGATTGACGAGGCCGTTGAGCCGGGCTGGCGCAGACGCCGCGACAAGCTCGCGGAGGTATCGCTCTCGCAGGTCAAGGAGCCTCACTGCCCTCACGCCCGCCTCGCGGGCTTGCGTCAAGATCGCGTCGAGCATGAACTCGACGAACGCCTCCCATTCGTTGCGAAGGCTGACCGCAAGCAGAAGGTCGTTGTACGTGGACTTGTGGCGTTTGATGTGGGCGGACAGGTATACCACCGGGGCCTCAAGCAGCCCGGACTTCACGAGATCACGAGCCACGAGTACGCGCCCGATTCGGCCGTTTCCGTCGCGACGAAGCGGCTGCGC
>CAZBXF010000117.1:0-10351 GCA_964495635.1 uncultured Phycisphaeraceae bacterium | reverse complement strand
GCCGCAGCCTCCAACGCCGGGCGCATCAGCGCCAAAGCCGGCGCCGAGTCCGAGTGCGGCTGCTCCGGCGACGACGCCCCCACCCGCCGCTCCCGTAGCCGCCGCGCCGCCACCCGCCGCCCCGGCGGCCGTCGCACCACCCGCAACGTCGCCCCCGGCTCCCGCTCCTTCCCCCGCGGCAGCGAGCACGCCGCCGCCCTCCCCCTCGCGTGGGGAAGCTGCTTCCCCGCCTCCGGCCCGCGATGGCGCGGATCCGCGGAGCGGCTGGGGCAACTTTGCGGCGCGACAGGATCTCGCGGCGAGGCTCGCCGCCCTTGAAGCCGAGTGGAAGGCGGAAGGGGCGGCGGCGGATGGCTCCGTCACGGCGGCGATCGAGGAAGCCCGCCGGCGCGGCGACGCGGCAGAGGCCATGGGCTTCCGGGCCGGAGAGCGCGACGCCATCGTGCAGGCGATGTCCGCGGCGGACGCGGCGATGACAAGGGCGCGGACGGCCCTCGATGCGGCCGTGGCCTCTTCGAACGAGCGCCTGTCCAAGTGGATCGCGGCCCAATCCCCACCCGTCGCCGACCAGACCCTCGCGGCCGCCTGGCGCCGCGGCGTCGGTGGGATCGCGCCGTCGGAGGGGTGGGCCAGCGCGAAGGCAAGGGTCGCAAGCGTCGGTGAACTCGCACGCCGCGCCGAGACCGCGCTCACGCAGGCCAAGGAGCTCGAGATTCCGCCCGCGATCGCCAGCGCCGGGCCCGCGATCCGCGCCGCCGAGGGCGGCGCACGCGAGCAGGCAGCAATGCGGCTCGCATCGGGCGTTGAGGCCCGCGATGCGGGGATGGTGGCCGATGCGGAGACGAAGCTGCGCTCATGGACCACCTCCGCGGCGGGCGTCCTCGCCGACGCGGGCGCCATCGACGGCGCGCTGTCGAGGGGCGTGGGTGTTGCTGAGGCTGATGAGCAGGGAATGACGGTCGCGGGACGCCTCGAGCGCATGCGGGGCAGCGAGGCCTTCGCGGCGATCGGCGCCTCGCTGGCACCCGTGGTGCGGCGCGTCGAGCAGCTCTCGGAGATCGCGGGCGCGGACCGGCCTGACCCGCTGCTGGCGGGTCTCGAGGCGGCCCGGCAGGATCAGAGCACGGTTCGCGCATCGGAGGTGATCGCCGCCTGGGAGCGACTGGCCACCATGGACTGGCCCCGCACGACCGACGCGCTCGGCAAGGCGACCGAGGCGCTGGGGCGGGATGTCGTTCCGGTGCTCGCGCGCGTGGATGCACCGGCGCGGCGCGAGTCGCTGCGGGCGCGGGCGGACAGCGCGGCGAGAAAGATGTGGACGGATTTCGTCACTGCGGCGGCGCCCGACGATGCGACGCTCGACAGCGCCCTCGCCGCCCGTGAGGGGATGATGGTGGGGCCCGATCAGGTGGGCGCTCTCCCCGAGCGTGCACGGTACAACATGCTCCGGCGCGAGCTGGCAGTGAAGGTCCAGCGGGCCCAGGGGCTGGCGCCGGCGGCGAAGGTCGCCGCACAGCAGGCGGCGGCCGCGGAGTTCATCAGGGAGGTTGGTGGCCTGCCCGGCGTCGCGTCGAGGCCCGAAGTGGCCGGCATGCTCGAGGCCCTGGCACCGATCGCCTCCGCGAAGAGCGAGCTTGATCTTTCACGCCTGGGGCCCGGGTCGGCCCGCTGGAAGCTGGGCGCCTCGGCAGATGATCGCGTGACGTACGTGCTGGAGCGTGCCGGCCAGCCGGAACTGCGGCTGGAGTTCGTGCGCGTCGAGCCGGCGGGGAGCCAGGAGGCCAGTTTCGTCGGAACGTCCGAGGTGCCCCTGTCGCTGGTGATCGAGCTGCTGCCTCGGGCGGGTGGTTGGCCCGCTGTGCAGGACATGCTGACGATCCCGCCGGGTGGGCCCGACACGAGGTCCGGGGCGCGGGTGTGGCGGTGGGGTGGCAGGACGCCCGCGCTCGAGGTCTCGCGGCCTGCGTCCGCGACCGATGCACTGATGGGGTGGGCGCGGGTGCCCCGGGCCCTGCCGGACCTCAAGACCTTCTACGGCGCCGACACGCCCCCCGAGTCCCCGACGCTCTCGTCGCCCATGCAGGGTCTGACGGCGCACGGCGCGGCCCTCACCGCCCGGCTCGCCGGGTGCCGCCTCCCGACCAGCGCAGAGTGGGAGGCCGCGAGGGCTCGCGGCGATAGCCCGACCCCGAACCTGCGTGATCAGTCCTGGAAGCGGATGTTCGACCGGCTGCGGGCCGCCGACCCCAACGCGGTGCTGGCGCTGAACGCGGATGTCTTCAGGGCCGCGCCCGTGTCCGGTGGCGACGTGGCTGACTCTGAGCCTGCGGTGCAGAGCGACGATGGAACGGTCTGGTTCCGCCCGACGGACCGCGCGGCCGAGGCGGGCACCCCACCCTTCCGAGACCTGATCGGAAATGTCGCGGAGCTCTGCTTCGAGGATCCCGCCGCGTTGGAGCAGGCGCCGGCCACGAGGGCGGCGATCGCGAGCACCGTCACGGGCGACAAGCTTCGCATCGTCGGCGGCTCGGCCCTCTCTCAGGGAACGCCGCCACCGACCGAAGTGCAGCGGTTCCCAGGGAACCCTGTGACCCGGAAGTACAACGACGTCGGGTTCCGCCTGGCCTTCACGGCGCCTCGGGCGGCTGGCGCCGCCGGCGCGTCCGAGCGGCTTGGCAAGGCGCTGGCGGATCATGGGTATCTCAAGGCTGATTGAGGGGTGGTTTGTGGTCGGAGTCAGGGTTTGTGCGGATAGTCAGGACTCGGTTCAGGGGTTCTAGGACTTGACGGTCCAGCGCTCGAGCGTGTATCGTGCCGGATGCGGCGTAGGGGATTTTGTGGGAAGGCACCGGCTCTGACGGCTGGGATTCGGTCGTTGGTGGGTTGCGAAGCAGGATGACGCGATGACGAAGCAAAGCGGATGGCGGCGTGGCGGCGTGAAGAGGGTGCTGCAGCAGCGTGCAGCGCTGTCCGCTGCCGGAGCCTTGTTCCTTGCCGGCGCGACATTCGCGCAGCCGCAGGATCCGCCTGAACCGCCCCTCGACGTGAACGCGATCCAGCCCGCGCCGCCGACCGCAGTGCCAGAGGCCGCGCCGGCAAAGTCCGGCGAGGCGGGCGACGCGGCGAGCGCCGCGGATGGCGACGGTGCACAGCCCGCACCGGCAGCGCCGACAGCGGTGGCCGGATCGGGCTCCGCCGGGGTCATCGCGATGGATGGACCGGCGTTCCCGGTGTCGCGGTTCGTCATCGAGTATCAGACTCCGAATCCGGAGCAGCCTTCGATCGAGGCGCTCGGGCTCGTGAGGGTCCGCCTGGCGGTGACCCCGACGGGATACGTCGCGCCGGGGCTGCAGAGCCAGGACGTGCCGCCCGTCGTGCTGCGCCACCCCGGCGATCTGCCGGAGGTTGAGCTCTCCATCGCGGAGATCGCGGCGGGCTCCGCGGGCGCGTTCCACCTCAGCGCGATCAACGCGGTGACGAGCGCCATCGCGGTGGAGCTGAACCGCCTGGGCTTCGTGGGTGTGTTCGCAGAGCCCAACGACGAGGACATCATCGCGATCGACGACACGGCGGAGGATCTCCGCGAGGGTGAACGCTCGGAACTCCGACTGCGCGTCTGGATGCCCAGCGTGGCCCAGGTGCGGACGCAGGCCTCGGGCGACCGTCTCGCGGCCTCGATCGCGGCCGACCCGTCCACGCGCATCAACAACGCGGACAGCGTGCACACGAGGATCCGTGAGCAGTCGCCCCTGCAGCAGGGGAACCTCCTCCGAAAGGACCTGCTGGACGACTTCATCTTCCGGCTCAACCGCCATCCCGGCCGGCGTGTCGACGCCGCCCTGGGCGCGGGCGAGAAGCCCGAGGAAGTGGTGCTCGACTACCTCGTGACCGAGAGCAAGCCCTGGTCGATCTACGCGCAGCTCTCCAACACCGGCACGCGCCAGACCAGCGAGTGGCGGCAGCGGTTCGGCTTCACCCACAACCAGCTGACCGGGCACGACGACATCCTCCGCCTCGACTACATCACCAGCGGGTTCGACTCCTCGCACACCTTCAACGCCCAGTACGACTTCCCGATCGTCTCCGACCGGGTCCGGATGCTGGTGAACGGCATCTACTCCGACTTCGAGGCCTCGGACGTCGGCAGCAGCGGAACGTTCACGGGCACGACCTATGGCGCCCGTGGCGAGGTCGCTGCCAACATCTACCAGCACCGGGAGTTCTTCCTCGACGCCATCGCGGGCGCCCGCTGGTCCAACGTGGAGATCACGCAGGAGACCAGCAACACGACCGGCGAGGGTGACTTCGTCTATCCGTACTTCGGCGCGAGGGCGGAGCGATTCACCGACGCGTCGGTGCTGAGCGCCTCGGTGGTGCTGGAGGTGCTCTGGCCCGAGATCACCGGACTCGACGAGGCGGACTTCCAGAACCTGGGCCGGCAGAACCCCAGCGATGAGTCGCAGGTCCTCAAGTTCAACGCGGAGCAGTCCTTCTATATCGAGCCCATCCTGAACGCACGCGGGTACGCCGGCGAGACCAACGACGGCCTCGCGACCCTCGCGCACGAGGTTGCATTCCTCGCACGCGGCCAGTACTCCTTCGGCGACCGCCTGATCGCCAACGAGCAGGACGTCGCGGGCGGCCTCTTCACCGTGCGCGGCTACCCCGAGAGCGTGATCGCGGCGGACACCGTCGTGGTCCTGACGGCCGAGTACCGGTTCCACCTGCCCCAGGCGCTCGGCGTTGAGTGGGACGGCAAGAACTGGAACACGCACGCGCCGGGAACGTGGTACGGCCGGCCGCAGTCGATGTTTGATCCGAACTTCCGCTTCACGCCGCAGCAGCCCTTCGGGCGCGCGGACTGGGACCTCATCTTCCGTGGCTTCGTCGACGCGGCCTTCACCGACACCGTCGACCCCGAGCCCGGCGAGGTGAACGAGACGATCTGGGGCACGGGCCTCGGTGTTGAGTTCCAGTGGAAGCGGAACCTGCTGATGCGGATGGACTGGGGCATCGCCCTCTCGGAGGTCGGCGATCCCGACAGCGCGAGCGACGCGATCCGGCGTGACTCTGTGGACAAGGGCGACAACCGCTTCCACTTCCTCTTCACGATCCTGTACTGATCGGGCGCGGTGCGACGGACGGTGGCGGCGGGATGTGGCGGGGGAACGGGCGGGGATGGGTTCGGATGAGATCAATCCGCGGGTCGGCGACGACGTCCGCGGCGAATGCGAGGTTCAGGACGATGCTCAATCGCAACAACACTGGCAGCGGTTCGGTTCGTGGCTCGGCGGGTGCCGCCGCGCGTCGCGAGATGAACGCGGTACGCCTGCTCCTCGCACGGTCGCAGTGGTGCGCGAAGGGCGAGGCCCTGCGCGCGGCGCTGGGCTCATCCGCTGGCGGTCTGGGCCTGCGTGGCTCCTGGACGGCCGCGCTGGCCGCCGCAGTCATCGCTTCGGTCGCGACGCCGGCGTGGGCGGGCCCCGAGGGTGAGCAGGTGGTGCGCGGCAACGTGACCATCTCGCGCGACGGGACGCACACGCTGATCCGCGCCAGCGACCGCAGCATCATCAACTTCCGCAACTTCGACATCGGCGCCAACGAGTCCGTCCGGTTCGTCCAGCCCAGCCGCGACGCGAGCGTGCTCAACCGCATCAGCAGCGCCAACCCGACCCGCATCGACGGCACGCTGACCGCCAACGGACGCGTGTACCTGATGAACCCGGCCGGCGTCCTGTTCGGGGCGAACTCGCGCGTCGACGTGGCGCGCCTGTACGCCGTGGCCGGCCAGCTTGCCGACGCAGACTTCCTGCGGGGCAACGACCGCTTCACGAACCTCTCGGGCGCTGTGGTGAACCACGGCACGATCACGAGCGATTTCGTCGGTCTGCTCGGCGGCACGGTCGCGAACGCGGGCACGATCGTGAGCCCCGGCGGCACGGTCGTCATGGCCGCGGGCGAGACCGTGATGATCGGCGAGCGCCTCGGGAACGTCTTCGTGCGTATCGAGGGTGAGGCGAACAAGCAGGGCGAGTCGGACGCGGGCAACGCGGCGCCGGGCGCCGACGGGGCCGCCCAGCAGCCCAAGGCCGCGGTCGAGAACACCGGCCGCATCGACGCACGTCGCGGCCGGATCGTCATGGGCTCGGGCGACGTGTACGGCGTGGCGCTGCGCGCCGCCGGTCAGCTCAAGGCTCGTCAGGCCCGCATCGAGGGCCAGGGCAAGGGCGAGGTCCACGTCACCGGCACCATCGACGCCACCGGCGCACGGGGCGAGAAGGGTGGCAAGGTTCAGGTCCTGGGCGAGAAGGTCGCTGTCACTGGCACCATCGACGCCTCGGGCCCGGCGGGCGGCGGCGAGATCCTCGTTGGCGGCAACTTCCAGGGCAAGGGCCCCGAGCGCAACGCGGAGATGGCCTTCGTCACGCGCGACGCGGTGATCCGCGCGGATGCGACCGATCGCGGCGATGCCGGCACGGTCATCGTCTGGTCCGACGTCGTCACGCGCTTCTTCGGCACGATCACGGCGCAGGGAGGCCCCAACGGCGGCGACGGCGGACTCGTCGAGGTCTCGGGTAAGGAGTTCCTGCGGTTTGAGGGCCAGGTCAGCACCGTCGCACCCAAGGGGCGCATGGGCATCCTGCTGCTGGATCCACGCGACATCACCATCAACGCCGGCACGGGCGCCAACGACGGACTGCTCAGCGGCAATCAGGTCCTGTTCAACGAGCCCGACACGACAACGGACATCGTGCTTGGCGCCGACACCGTTGGTGACGACAACAACAACCTGATCATCCAGGCCTCACGCAACATCTTCATCAACGCGCCGATCACCAAGGACAGCAACGGCGCGAGCCTGACCTTCCAGGCGGGCGGCAACATCACGGTCGGTGCCGCCGTCACGACGCGCGGTGCGCTCATCTCCATGACGGCCAACGACGCCGGCGGCACCGCCGGCCTCAACGGCAACATCATCGTCAACGCAGCGCTTGATACGTCGGGCAACAACCAGAACAACGGCGCCATCACGCTGAACGTCACCGGCGGCACGGGCACGATCCAGTTCGGTGCCAACGGCAACCTCATCACGCGTGGCGGTGTCATCACGCTGAACGGCCCGGTCGTGCTTGCGGGCACGGCGGGCAGCACGCCCGGCTGGGACACGACCGGTGGCGGCGCGGTGGCCGCGGGCGCAGACATCCTGATCCAGTCCACGCTCGACGGCACGGGCGCGAGCGCCGACCGCAACGTCGCGATGAACGCGGGCACCGGCGGCGCCATCACGTTCACGGGTGCCGTGGGCGGGACGAGCGCACCGGGTCTGGTGCAGGTGACCAACGCGGGCAACGTCAACATCAACGCGGCGGTGACCGCCGCCAGGTTCCTGCAGGCCGCCGGCTCGGGCACGACGGACATCAACGCCCTGGTGACCACGCAGGGTGCGGGCGCGGGCGGCGGCGTCCAGCTCACGACGAACATCATCACGCTCAACGGCAACATCGACACGTCCGGCGGCAACGCCGTGGGCGGCACCGTCACGATGGCGGCCCCGGGCGGCATCACGGTCGATGCGGACCGCAACATCACCACGCGCGGCGGGGCGATCACGCTCAGCAACGCCGTGACGCTGACGGGCGCGGCGGCGACGGACTTTGGTCTGGATTCTTCTGACGGCGGTGCGTCGACGGGCGCGCTCATCACGATCTCGAACGGAATTGCCTTCGCGGGCGCCGGCCCCGGCGGTCAGGATCTGTTCCTGAACTCAGGCTCGGCCGGGAACATCGCGTACACCGGCACGATCGGCGTCGCCGGAAACCTCGCGGGCGATCTGACGATCACCAACGCCAACAACGTCAACGTCTCGGGAGCGACCAACGCGAGCCGCGTGAACCAGATCTCCGGCACGGGAACGACGACCTTCACGGGGCTCGTGACCACCAGCGCCGCGACGGGCATCCAGACCTCGACAGGCACGACGGTCTTCACGGCGGGCGCGAACACGACGGCCGGCAACGGCGTCATCACGGTGAACGGCGGCCTGCGTACGAACGCGAACCTCCTCTCGGGCGGTGCCGTGACGCAGACGGGCGCGGGCGCCCTGATTGAGATCCTGGGCGGCTCGGATGTCATCACCACCGGCGACGCGATCAACTTTGCGGGCACGCTCGAGGTCGGCGGCGATGTGCTGCTCGATCCCACCAACGCGGGCGGCACCGCCGCCGGCGCCGACATCACGCTGGGCGCGGTCGACGCCGACGGCGCGGCGGGCACGGGCATCCTCCGGCTCACGCCCGGCACCGCGGGCGCGACCGTCATCAACACCGTCGGCGCGATCCGGAATCTCTCCGAACTCCGTCTCTCGACGGGCACGACGCTGGCCACCAACGCCATCAACGCGCTGACCATCGATCTGCAGCCCGCGACGAGCGCGACGTTCAACGGCCTTGTCACGGTCGGCGCGGGCGGCCTCAACGTTGTGGCGCCGACCGTGGCCTTCAACGGCGGCGCCACGAGCAGCAGCAACGGCTTCATCACCGTGGACGCTTCCACGCTGCTGACGATCGCCACGGCGAACATCGACATCGACGGCTCCTTCACGAAGACCGGCGCCGGCGACGTCACGCTCAACCGCTCGATCCAGGCCGGAGCCGACAACACCGACACGATCTCCTTCACGGGCGGCACCGTGACGGTGGGCTCGGGCGTCGTTCTCGACTTTGAGTCCACGGGCAGCGGCGGGGCCGTCACCTTCGGCGCGGGCACCACGCTGGCGCTGGGCGGCAACGGCATCACCATCACCGCCGACGAGATCGACTTCCTCGGCGGCGCGAACTCGATCACGGGCAGCAACGCCGGGACCCTGACCCTCCAGGGCCAGCAGGCGGGAACGACGATCGGTCTCGGCAACGGCGCAGGCACGCTGAGCCTGGATGCGACCGATCTCGCCGCGATCAGCAACGACGCGGTGGCACTGATCCAGATCGGACGCACGAACCAGTCGGGCACCATGACGATCGGCGCTTCGGGCGTCACGTTCAATGACGCCGTCTCGCTGCGCGGCTCCAGCGGCACCATCGCGGTCCTGGGCACGCTCACGGGCGGCGACGCGACGGACTCCACGCTCACGCTGGATGGTCAGGTCAACGCCCTCTCGGCCAACCTCGTGACCTCCGGCCAGGCGATCTCGGTCAGCGGCGGAACGACGCTGAACGTCGCGTCGGTCCAGCTGGACACGACCAACGCGGGCGGCACCGCCGCGGGCGCGAACATCACGGTCAACGGGACGGTCAACAGCTTCGACGCGACGCGTCGGAGCCTGACGCTCAACGCGGGCACGGGCGGCACGATCACCGGCACGGGCACCTACGGCGTGACCAACCCGCTCAACGCCTTCTCGATCCTCGCCAACACGGTCACGAACCTCCCCGCGAACCGCGCCAACAGCCTCTCGATCACGGTGCAGACCAGCGGCTCGTACGCCGGGCTTCTGCGCAGCGACGCGGGCAACGTCACGCTGACGGGCCCGGGCACGCACACCGTCTCCGGCGGCGTCCAGACCACCGGCGGCGGCCTCATCGCGGATGGCGCTGGCCTCCTGACCCTCCAGACCACGGCCCTCACGCTGGGCGGCAACTTCACCCGCAGCAACGGCGCGACCACGATCGCCACCGGCATCGGACGCAACGCCGTCGCGGGCATCGACCTCACGCTGCCGGGCGGGTTCAACACCTCGTTCACCGGCGCTTCGACGATCGATCTGGGCACCGGCGCGTTCAACTTCGTCGCCGGCGCCGGCACGATCGACCTCGGCGGCCAGACGCTGGTCTGGCGGGCCGGGTCGTTCAACTTCGGCGCCGCCAACTCGATTGAGAACGACGGCGCCGGTGGCGGCTCGCTCACGCTCGCGGGCGCGAGCGACGCGACGACGATCGGCGTGGGCACGGGCGCCGCAGGGACGCTCCAGTTCACCTCCGGCACGCTCGACACGTTCGCTGATGGGGCCACGGGCGTCCTGGTCTTCGGTGGCGCGACGCAGACCGGCCAGGTCACCGTCGGAACCGTTGACTTCCGCGACGGCGCACGCTTCCAGGCGGGCGGCGCCGGCGGCATCGTCGAACTCGCTTCCGGCCAGACCGTGACAGGCACCCAGAGCGATTCGACGCTCGAGTTCAGCGGCACGACCGTTCGCCTCGGCGGAACGGCCCGCACGGCTAGCGCGGGCATCACGCTGAACCCCACCGGCAACATCATCATCTTCGGCGACACGACCGTGAACACCGCCTTCGGCGGCGGCGGCGCCACGATCACGATCAACCGCCCCGTTGAGTCCACCGTCGCGGGCACCAAC
>CAZBXF010000116.1:0-10374 GCA_964495635.1 uncultured Phycisphaeraceae bacterium | reverse complement strand
GTTGCTCAGCCGCGCGGGGTCGGAGCGGCGGTGTTGGCGCGATTTGCTTCCGATCTTCTGGGTGGTGATCGCGAGGCGGGGGCGACCCGTTGAGCGCGTCGCCGAGTCGGGAGCATCGCATGGACACGGGCATCATGGCTTCGGGGATCGTGATCGGCGGCGTGGGGACGGCGATGTTCATCTATGGCAAGAGGCAGGCGAACCTGGCGGCGCTGATGGGGGGAATGGCGCTGTTTGTGGTGCCGATTGTGTGCACGTCGCTGCTGGTCCTGTGGCTTGTGAGCGCGGCGACGGTTGGCGGGGTGTGGTTCTTTGGTCGGGGCGAGTAGACGCTGGACCCAAAAACAAAGGCGGGCCGCGCTCCCCCGCGCGGCCCGACCTTGAAATCCCCACGATCCCCCACGCCCCCCCACGATGCCTCCACGAAGTTCGGGCTCAGCGGCGGCGGCGGAGCATGGCGAGGCTGCCGAGGCCGAGCAGGGCGGCGGCGCCGGGCGCGGGGATCACGACGCTCATCGCGGTGATGATGGAGCCGCCACCGATCTCTCCGACCATGGTGCCCTGGCCGGTCATGAGGTTGATGGTCCAGAAGGTGGAGCGGTTGAGCTGGGTGTCGCGGATGGTCATGTAGGCGATGCCGGTGGCGCTCGAGATGTCGAAGCCGCCGATGTCGCTGACGTCGGTGCCGATGGGGCCGACGGTGCGGAGGACGCCCGCGTTGGGTGGATCCTGGAAGGTCAGGACATCGAGGCCGGTGTCGACGTTGTAGAGGCGGGTGGTGGTGGCGCCGGCGAAGTTGTTGATGTAGGCGCTGTGGACGGCGTTGGGGTCGATGCCGGCGTTCACGTCGTCTGCGGCGTAGGCGAGCATGCCGTCGCTGAACGCGACCGCGCCGGTGATGGGGTTCAGGCGGAGGTTCTGATCGGCGTCGCTCACGACGCGGATGCGGTCGACGGTGGGGTTGAAGTCAAAGCCGAAGGAGGAGCCGCTGAGGGGCGTTGAGAAGGGGGAGCCAACCTGCGTCGCCATTCCGTTCATGGGGTTGATGCGGTAGAGGCGGCTGAAGCTGCCGAGGCCGAAGAGCTCGCCGGTGGCGGGACGGAAGTCGATTCCGACGAGCGTCTCGTTGCTCTGGAGGCCCTGGATCGCGGAGCCGCTGTTGATGGTGCCCGGCGCTGCGGAGTCCCAGTTCACGAGGAAGCCGGACTGGGTGACGCCGTAGACGATCTCGGCGTTGGCGATACCGGCCGAGGCTCCAGCGACTGCGATCATCATCAGGGCACAAGTCTTGCGCATGTCAATTCCTCCCGCACGCCGCGTGGCGTGGGTCTGTTTCTCCCGCGGGAAAGGCCAGCCCGCGTCCCACGGGCTGATGGAAGTACCAGCGGCGCGCCCCGCGCGCCGAAGGTGGCTGGCCGATCTCTCACCGGGACCTTCCTGCGGGAGGCGTGCGCGGTTTTTGGGGGAGGCAGTTTCTTGGTGAGTCTGTGAGATCGTGGCGGCACGGCGCGTGCGGATCGCGGGGACCGGTACCATGGCAGCATGAGCGCTGACAGATCACACCATGCATGGGAGGCCCTTGGGGCGATTGGCACGGCCGCGAGGGTCTCGGTGATGTTTGCTGCGGTGCTTGTGCTGGGGGCGTGTTCGACGCCGCATCGCAATCCTGTTCCTGAGGATCTTGCGGCGACGGCCGGGGTGGCGGGGATGCCGACGGTGCGATTCTGGGGGGATACGGCCGATGAGTCGCTGCTTGAACGGTACATGCTCAGCCTGGAACGAGAGATGAGGGCGGCGGGCGTGGACTCGATCGCGGCGCTTCCGGACGCTCACTTTCTGGCTCTTTCGGGGGGCGGCTCGGATGGGGCTTTCGGGGCGGGGCTGCTGTGCGGCTGGACCGAGCGTGGTGATCGGCCGAGCTTCAAGATCGTCACGGGGATCTCGACCGGAGCGCTGATTGCGCCGTTCGCGTTTGCGGGGCCGGAGTACGACCATGTGCTGCGGGACGTGTACACGAACATCTCGACGCGGGACATCGCGCGGCAGCGGTCGCTGCTGAGTTCGCTGACATCGGACGCGGCGACGGACGTGGAGCCGCTGCGTGCGCTGGTTGAGAGGTATGTGGACCAGGCCTTCATCGACAAGGTTGCCGAGGAGTCGCGCCGGGGGCGGCTGCTCTTCATCGGCACCACCAATATGGATGCGCAGCGCCCGAGCATGTGGGCGATGGGCGCGATCGCGGCGAGCGGGCATCCGGACGCGATCCAGCTCTTCCGCGACATCATGATCGCGTCGGCGTCGATTCCTGCGGTCTTTCCGCCCGTCATGATCGAGGTGCAGGGGGCGGACGGGAAGATGTACGATGAGATGCACTGCGACGGCGGCGTGACGTCGCAGGTTTTCCTCTACCCGGCGTCGTTCAGCTTCAATGAGCTGCCGGACGAGGCGGCGGTGCGGCGGAAACGGCACGTGTACGTCATCCGCAATGCGCAGCTCTCGGCCAGCCACAAGAACATCGAACGGAGCATCTTCCCGATCGCGGGGAGAGCGATCTCGACGCTGATCAAGACGCAGGGTGTGGGCGACCTGTACCGGATCTATCTTGGAACGCAGCGGGACGGCATCGAGTACAACCTCGCGTACATCCCTGAGTCATTTACGGTTGACTCCAAAGAGGCTTTCGATCCCGAGTACATGAGGCCGCTGTTCCAGCTTGGCTTTGACCTTGCGAAGGAGGGGTACCCGTGGGCGAAGGCGCCGCCGGGGTTTGAGCCGCCGCAGGCCGGGAACTGAGGAGGGGGCGATTGGGACGAGGGACTGGGGAGTGGGGAGTGAAGAACCGGTCGGGACGACCGGTCCACCCGGGAAGGCCACACGGTGGGCTGGGATCTGGGTAGCATCTGGGCATGAAGATTGACCATGCTGCCGCGGCTACGTCCATTGCCATGACTCTTTCGCTGCTGGCCGGAGGCGCGGGGGCGCAGCCGGTGGACCTTGCGACGTACAAGCAGCCACCGGAGGCGATCCGTCGCGTGCTGGATACGCCGCCGACGCCGGGCGTCTCGCTCTCGCCGGATGGGTCGCACCTGATGCTGCTGCACCGCATGAGCCTGCCACCTGTGGCGGACTTGTCGGCGCCGATGCTGCGGCTTGGCGGCTCGCGCATCAACCCGGACACGAATGGGCCGCATGGTCCGATCCGGACGATCGGCCTCACGCTGCGTTCGACCGCGGACGGGGCGGAGCGGGCGATTGCGCTGCCTGCGGGGGCGCGTGTCTCCGGACCGATGTGGTCGGCGGATGGGTCGCGATTCCTCTTTACCAACACGATCAGCGAGGCCACGCAGCCGGGGGCGGCGACGGGCATTGAGCTGTGGGTTGGTGACACGAAGTCCGGCGAGGCCCGGCGGCTGATCGGGCCCAAGCTGAATGGCGCGGCGGGCGGCACGGTGCAGTGGATGCCGGATCAGAAGCACGTGCTGGTCCGGCTGGTGCCGGAGGGTCGGGGTGCGCGGCCGCAGGAGCCGCGGACGCCGGTGGGGCCGGCGATCCAGGTCGCTGATGGCAAGCCCGCGCCTGTGCGGACCTTCCAGGACCTGCTCCAGAACCCGCATGATGAGGCGCTGTTTGACCATGTGATGACGGCGCAGCTGGCGATCATCAACGTTGAGTCCGGCGAGCGCGTGGATGTGCGTGAGCCGGCGATCTACTCGACGCTGGCACCCTCGCCGGATGGGAAGTTCCTGCTGGTGTCGCGCGTGGAGCGGCCGTACTCGTACCAGATTCCATGGAGCCTCTTCCCGGAGACGTACGAGGTGTGGAGCCTGGATGGATCATCGCCCGGCACGACGGTCCGCGAGATCGCGCGGGTGCCGATGCGCGACAACATCCCGACGCAGGGTGTGGAGACCGGGCCGCGCGCGATCCAGTGGATCGACTCGCGCGATGCGACGCTGCTGTGGGCCGAGGCACTGGATGGCGGCGATCCGCGTGCGAAGGTCCCCCACCGCGACCGGCTGATGGTGCTGGCGATGAACAGCGCGAGCGCGGGCACTGACGCTCCGCGCGAGCTGATCAAGCTTCAGCACCGCTTCCGGGGCGCGTCGTGGCTGGAGGATCGTGCGGGCGAGGCGCCCGACGCGTCGGACCGGGCGATGCTGGGCGAGTTTGAGCGTGAGCGCCGCTGGAGCCGGACTTGGCTGGTGTCGCTTGGGAGTGACGCCACGATGAGCGGCGAGCCGCGCCTGGTCTTTGATCGCTCGGTCAATGATCGATACAACGATCCGGGCTCACCGCTCTTTGAGACGACGCCGCGCGGCGAGAACCTCATCAAGGTCATGGGCACGGGTGACTCGGAGATGGTGTTCCTGAGCGGGCAGGGGGCGACGCCCGAGGGTGACCGGCCGTTCCTCTCGCGGATGAACCTTTCGGACTTCTCGCGCGAGATCGTGTGGCGCAATGAGGGGGAGAAGTTCGAGAGCGTCATCGATGTGATCGGCGAGGATGGCCAGGGCCTTCGGATGGTGACGTCCATGGAGACCAAGACGACGCCGCCGAACATGTTCGAGCGGCGGCTCGGGGGGCAGGGTGCGGCGGGCGAGGCCCGGGCGCTGACGACCTTCACGGATCCGCTGCCTGAGCTTCGCGCGATCAAGCGGGAGATCGTGACGTACACGCGGGCCGACGGGACGCCGCTGTCGGCGACGATGTACCTGCCGCCGGGGTATGTGGAGGGGACGAAGCTGCCGCTGTTCATCTGGGCGTATCCGAACGAGGTGTCGGACGCGGCGACGGCGGGGCAGGTGGCGGGGTCCGAGCACCGCTTCACGCAGATTGGCGGCTCGAGCCAGCTCTTCCTGCTGCTGGCGGGGTATGCGGTGATGGATGATGCGTCGATGCCGGTGATCGGCGATCCGGAGACGATGAACGACACGTTCGTGGAGCAGATCGTGGCCAACGCGCAGGCGGCGATCGACAAGGCGGGGGCCATGGGCGTGGCTGACACGACCCGGGTGGCGGTGGGCGGGCACAGCTACGGCGCGTTCATGACGGCCAACCTGCTGGCGCACGCCCCCAAGGGAATGTTCCGGGCGGGCATCGCCCGCAGCGGGGCGTACAACCGGAGCCTGACGCCGTTTGGATTCCAGTCCGAGCGGCGGAGCTACTGGGAAGCGCGCGACGTCTACACGAACCTGAGCCCGTTCACGTATGCGGACCGGATCAAGACGCCGCTGCTCATCATCCATGGCGAGATCGACAACAACCCGGGCACGTTCCCGATCCAGTCCGAGCGCCTCTTCCAGGCCATCCGGGGCAACGGCGGGACGGCGCGGCTGGTGATGCTGCCGTATGAGTCGCACGGGTACATGGCCAGAGAGAGCGTGGGGCATGTGCTGGCGGAGATGGTGGCGTGGCTGGAGACGCACATGGCGGTGACGGAGCCCTCGAGCCAGCCCGCGGCGCGAGCGGAGGGGGATCGGTGAGTGTGGAGGAGGGGTGAGGTGGGCGGGCGGCGCGGCCCCCCACGCTTGCGCGTGGGGCTCTGTTGGATGTGGAGGGAGGAGCGGTGTCCGAGGGAGCGACAGAGCGGGTCTGTGTGGAGTGCGGCTATGACCTTGCGGGGTGTGCCCCGCCGCGCCTGTGTCCGGAGTGCGGGGTGCCAGAGCCTCGCCCGATGTCTGAGGAGTCCGCGACGGACCTGTCTCGGATCGTCGGAGCACTCTGGTGGATCTGCCTCGGGACGGGCTCGCTGGCGGTCTGGGTGATTGTGGCCTCGCTGGGAAGGCCGCTGGGGCTCTTGCTCTGGTTCCTCTTCCTCGCGCTCTCGGCACTGAGCGTTACCCTGGTCGCGAACGCGTGCCTGGCGCTCCAGGCGAGCCTTGCCGCGCCCGGGCCTCGACTCAAGAAGCTGCTCGCCAGAGTGCGGCTCGTGGCCTGGCTTGCGCGGCTGGGCGTCTGGATCGGACCGCTGCTGGCGTTGAGCTTTGGGATCCACATCACGCACCTCCGAAAAGCGGTGCGAATCTCGGGCCCGGGGCGGGTGGAGGCGCCGGTCTTCGAGGTCATCGCGAATCTCGGATCGGTTGCGTCCGCGGTCCTGACGATCTATCTGATGGTGCTGGTCGGGCGGCTTGCGATCCTTCCGTGCTATCGACTGATGCTGCCGGTCAGACGCGCCTCGCAAACGGGCCAGCTCGCTTTCAGGATGGTCGCTTTCGGCTTGCCCTTGTCGGGCCTCGTTATTGCGATTCTCGTGGTGCTGGACACGCGGGTGGGAGCGGACGCCGCGGTGCGCATCGGCGTGTGGCTCCACTCTCTGGTGCTTGCTACGGCGCTGGGCGGGCCGCTCCTGCTGATCTCGAACCTGTACCGCAGCATCGCTCTGGCGGCGGCGGGCGTGCTGAACGCCAAGAAATCCCCGGCATCGAGCGGTCAAGGTCCCAGCCAGCCCGCGGCGCGAGCGGAGGGGGATCGGTGAGTGTGGAGGAGGGGTGAGGTGGGCGGGCGGCGCGGCCCCCCACGCTTGCGCGTGGGGCTCTGTTGGCGGCTGTGGTTTCGTGGTTCTTGGCTTGCCTCACGGCGCAGATCCGATATCGTTCACCTCGGTGGTGGCATCCGGGCGGGAGGTTCCACGCGAATCCCGAGCGACCGAGTCAAGAGCCACGCCGCGGCCTCGCGCTCACGGAGGTCTGCCCCGCCAACGGCGACCGGGATTCAGTCCCGCGCCACTCGCACCCGTCCGCAGCCACGCCAAGAGCGCGTGGCAGGAACTCCAGCACCCATGGCGACCATCTCCAGTCCGCGTTCTGCCTTCCTCCACGGCACATGGACCGCGGCCGACGCCGCGCAGCTGTACGGCATCCCCGACTGGGGCAAGGGCTATGTCGGCGTGAATGCCTCGGGCCATGTGACGGTGATGCCGAGCAAGGAGCCGTCGAAGCAGATCGACCTCTTCGAGGTGGTTCAGGGTCTGCACGAGCGCGGCATTCACACGCCCGTTCTGGTTCGCTTCAATGACATCCTGACGCACCGCCTCAAGGAGATCCGCAAGTCCTTCGACGATGCGATCGCCGAGCAGGGGTACAAGGGCGGATATTCCTGCGTCTATCCGATCAAGGTCAATCAGCAGCGGCATGTGTGCGAGCAGATCGCCTCGCTGGCTGTTGAGCTTGGCTTCGGGCTTGAGGCGGGCAGCAAGCCGGAGCTTCTGGCGGTGCTGGGCCTGTCGGCGACGGCGGGCGGTCCGGGCGTCAACGGGATGCCGATCATCTGCAACGGGTTCAAGGACTCGGAGTTCATCGAGACGGTCACGCTCGCGACCAAGCTGGGGCGGAACATCATCCCGGTGGTTGAGAAGTTCAGCGAGCTTGAGCTGCTGGTGGCGCACGCGAAGAAGTACAACGTGCGGCCGCGGATCGGCCTTCGCGTCAAGCTCTCGGCCAAGGGCGCCGGGCGCTGGGAGGGCTCGGCGGGCGTGCGGAGCAAGTTCGGCCTCTTCGTCTCCGAGGTGCTCAAGGCCGTGGAGTTCCTGAAGAAGCACGAGATGCTGGATTGCCTGAACCTGCTGCACTGCCATGTGGGGAGCCAGCTCTATGACATCCGCGTGTTCAAGAACGCGGTGAATGAGCTTGCGCACATCTACTGCGAGCTGCACAAGATGGGCGCGGGCCTGTGCATGCTCGACATCGGCGGCGGCATGGGCGTGGACTATGACGGCTCGCAGTCGGCGTGGTCGAGCTCGATCAACTACACCGTTGCGGAGTATGCCGCGGACGTGGTGTACCGGATCAAGTCGGTCTGCGAGTCGGCCAAGGTGCCGCACCCGCAGATCGTGAGCGAGTCGGGGCGTGCGATGGTGGCGTACGGCTCGGTGCTGATCATGGATGTGCTTGGGACGAGCAAGTTCGAGGAGAACCCGGACCTTGCGTCGATCGAGGCCGCGATGAAGGCGGAGCAGAACGCCGGCAACGAGGTGCCGCAGCCGGTGCTGGACCTGCTGGACGCGTACAAGAGCGTGACGGACCGCAACCTGCTGGAGGCGTACCACGACGCGACGCAGGCGCGGGACGAGGCGATGAGCCTCTTCTCGCTCGGGTACATGTCGCTGCCGATGCGGGCCGCGGCGGAGCAGCTCTTCTGGGCCCTTGGCCACAAGCTCATCGAGCGGGCGGCCAAGCGCGGCGATGTTCCTGAGGAGTTTGAGAACCTGCCGGAGCTCCTGAGCGACATCTACTTCTGCAACTTCTCGCTCTTTCAGTCGATGCCGGACTCGTGGGCGATTGACCAGCTGTTCCCGATCTGCCCGATCCATCGCCTGAGCGAGGAGCCCACGCGCCGTGGCATCCTTGCGGACATCACCTGCGATTCTGATGGGAAGATTGATCACTTCGTCGACAAGCGGATCGACAAGAAGACGCTGGAGCTGCACGAGGTCCGGTATGCGGCGGCGACCGACGCTGAGGTTGCGGCGGCGGGCCACATCGGAGCCAGCAGCACCCCCTCCACCCCGATCACCAGCATCGAGCCGTACTACCTGGGTGTCTTCCTGCTGGGGGCGTACCAGGAGATCCTTGGCGATCTGCACAACCTGCTCGGCGACACGCACGCCGTCCACATCGGCATCGATGAGAACGGCGAGTGGGAGATCGAGGAGGTCATCGAGGGGGATACGGTCGAGGAAGTGCTGCGGTATGTGCAGTATGACCCTGAGGACCTGAAGCGTGCGATGCGTCTGGACATCGAGGCTGCGTGCCGCCAGGGGCGCCTGACGCTGGCGGAGGGCAAGAGCCTGCTCAAGTACTACGACGACGGGCTTGAGGGGTATACGTATCTGGAGGCGTGATGGGGGGGGGGAGCCAAAGGGCCAAAGGGTCAAATGGCCAAAGGGCTAAATGAAGAGAGCGCCTTGGGGCGACGCCCAGTCGGCCTGATCTTTCTGCGTCCGGGTGGATGTTGGCGGACTTGACTAGATCGCGGTGACGTTGACAGCCGATTGAGGATCACCGGGATCGGGTGTCCGAGCCCGTTGGACCCTTGTACGGAGAATGAGCTCATGGCCAAAGAGTCAGATGAAAAGATCGCACAGCGCGGGGTGGGAGGCCACCTGAAGGCTGGCGTCCAGAACATCAAGAACACCTACAAGGCGCTGTACAACCGCGAGGGACCCGGGGGCGGTGCCAAGACCGGCGCGACGAACCTCAAGATCATTGCGACGGGCAAGGCCGGCAAGACGGACGTCGGCAAGAAGTTCTCGCCCGGCACGCGTGCGAAGATCGCCGTGGTGGGTGCCACGAGCGTGACGCCGCTGGGCCCGCTGGTGGCCATCGGCATGGGCATCAAGAAGTCCATCGACGACAAGAAGAAGGCCAAGGAGAACATCCAGGCCAGAACGCCTGTGCGGCCCAACACGCCCCCTCCGACCCCGACCACCACCAAGACCACGACCACTACCAAGACAACAGCCACCACCGGCACGACGGCAAAGACGCCGACGACCACCGGCACTAAGCCCACCACAACAACTCCCAAGCCGACCACCTCCTTCTCGTCGAAGACGCCGCTGACGTCGACCAAGACGCCGGGCGGCACCGGGGTGCCCAAGCTCGGCCAGCACAAGCCGAAGTCGAAGTAGGTCTTTTCGAGGACACTCCGACTCTTCGACCCGCTGTGGGTTTCATTGGCATGGAAGGCCCGCCATCCGTTGGCGGGCCTTGTTCTTTGTGTGGTTGAGATTGGCGCCAGCGACGCGAGTCGTTACCCTCTGCGCCATCCGTTTGGATCTCGCACCCAGGAACCACAGGACCCCGTTCCATGCCCAACGACAAGGCCACTTCGCAGCGCACGGTTGCCGATCACCTCAAGGCCGGTGCCAAGAACATTCCCAAGATGTACAACACGCTCTACAACCGTCCGGCCGGACCCGGCGGCGGCGCGAGCACGGTCCCGACGAACATCAAGGTCGCGGCGACCGGCCGGACGGGCAAGGACATGCCCAAAGTGGCCGCCGCGACCCGCGCCAAGCTCGTCGGGATGGGTGCGCTGAGCGTGACTCCGCTGGGACCTGTGGCGGCGGCGGTCTCGGGCGTCGTGAAGTCCGTGCAGGAGAAGTCTCAGGCGAAGGCTAACCTCGCGGCGAAGAAGCCTGCTCCGGCGACCACTGCGCCGAAGGTTGGCGCGAAGACCGCGACGCCGGCACCGAAGCCCGTGTCGGCACCCGCGACGGCGAAGGCTCCCGCCAGGCCGACGACGCCGGCTCCTGCGATCGGAGCCAAGACCGGCGTGAAGCCTGGCACCCGCAAGCCCTGAGCGTTTGGTGTTTTGAGAGGGAGGTGCCACCGGCCCGCCGCGACGCGGCGGGACTGGTGGTGGTGCTAC
>CAZBXF010000115.1:0-10451 GCA_964495635.1 uncultured Phycisphaeraceae bacterium | reverse complement strand
ATCCCCACGATCTCAATGTCGCTCCGCTGCCCCGCCTGCCACAGCAGCCCCTCAACGTGCCCATGCACCAGCCCGACGATCGCCAAGCGCAGCGGCCCCGTGCGCGTTGAGAATCGCACCGGCGGTTCCGCCGCGCCAGCACCCTCCTGCGCCACACTCCGGGCCGGAGCCAGCAGCGTGGCAGCGATCAGGGTGAGAAGCACGAGCAGTTGCGCGCAAGCGTGGCAGTTTCGCATGGCCCCAGCATACCGGCTCGATCCGCGCGTCCGCACGCGGCGCCCCGGTCCGTCACCTCCCGCCGCAAGGGGCGTAGCTGCAAAATCGCTGGCCATCGCTGCAAGGTTCGCGTCACCCGCGGCAAGTCCGGGCGTGGAATCGCGATGGCCGCCCGCGTGGGTTTGCCGCATCGCTCCGCTTGCTTCCCAGGAGTCTTCCGCGGCTTTGCGACAGGTCTGTCGCACTTCCGCGGCAGTTGAATCACGAAAAGGAGTCCGCCATGAACGCTACCCGAATGACGCTCGTAAGTGCGCTGCTGCTCGCCGCCGCCTCAACCGCCCACGCCCAGCGCGTCGTCGCGATGGGCGATGAGTGGATGCTCACCAACAGCGCCTTCACGGTCAACTTCCCCGCCGCGACCCAGCTCGCCACGCAGCTCGGCGCCTTCATCGCCAACGGCAACGCCAACGCCAACTTCGCCGTGATCTCCCCAGAGAGTGAGATCAACCCCACCGGCCAGGGAAGCACGCTCGCCTCGACAATGACCGGCCTTGGCTACACCTGGTCCCACCTTCCGACCGGGCCCTTTAACCTCGCGACCATCTCGGCCTACGACGGCATCGTCGTCTGCAACGGCCCCGGCTTCGGCCCCGCCAACGCGGCGATCCTCACGCAGTACGTCAACAGCGGCGGCTCCGTCGTCGTCATCGGCGGCACCGGTGGCCTCGGCGGCGCCTTCAGCGAGGCCGCGGCCTGGAATACCTTCCTGAACAACTTCGGCCTGCAGTTCAACGCGCCGTACATCGGCCCCGCGACGCAGATCCAGCTCCCCCTCGTCCCCAACACCAACCCCGTCGGCGCGGGCGTGCCCGTCACGCGCTGGAGCTTCGGCCACCGAGTCACTGAGCTCAACCCCAGCAACCCGCTCACGGACATCGTCTTTGGTGCCTTTGGCAATCCTGCCAACCCCGAGATCCGCGGCGTCATCGGCACCTACGCCGTCCCCGCGCCCGGCACCTTCATGGTCCTCGGCAGTGCCACGCTCCTTGTTGCCCGCCGCCGGCGCTGAACTCGCGGCCGCCTTACTCAACCACGCGCGTCCAGCCCTGACCAGGATCAAACGCACGCATCTCCCTCGCGGCCGCCGCCGTCCCCTCGGGCCCGAGGTTGCGCTGATACACCACGCCATCCGGGCCCATCTGGAACGTCACGATCCCCGTCTCGCCGTAGATCGCCGGGTACGCCAGGATCGCAAAGCCGCCCGTGAGATTCCCGCTCGCATCAACCCACCCGCGCTCGCCCCCAGGCGCCGCAGAACCTTGCGACGTCAGCACCCGGAAGAAGTACCCATGATGCCCGCGCGGCACAGTCCCCGCAGGCACCTCGCCCTCTACAAAGTCCGCCCCAAGCGGTGAGTTGGCCTCGCTCCCCGCCGCGGGCCAGTACAGCCCGTCACGCTGGCCATTCGAACTCATCAGCCGCGACGCATACTCCTGCGTGCCATCACCATCGCGGTCCACGCTCCGATACTCCGCCTGTGCAGCCGCCACCGCCCGCAGACCCTGGATCGTCCGAAGCTCATTCAGCCCGACCCGCACATCCTCAAGCCGCTCAACACCCGTGATCGTGTCGAAGATCCATCGCCCCTCCACCGCCATCAGCGGCGCCGGAAACGCAGACCGCGACTCGCCCACCACGACCTCAAATCCGCCGCCCGCCGTGGGCCGCAGCTCGCGCCGCTTCGCGATCGCCGCGGCAAAGGCCTGCTGGTCGTACGCGTCCTGATCCGCATCACCGCTCGAGAATCGAACGAACTCGGGCCCGAAGATCGCCCGCATGTACTCCGCGTCACCCGTCGCCGCCGCGTTGGCCAGCGCCGCCGCCGCATCCTCCGGCGTCGCGAACGAGAGCTGCGTCACAGGCTTCCCCGCGTCCGTGCGCGAAGTGCCGGAGCAGCCCGCAAGGGCCAGCATCGCCGCCGCCGCAACGATCACAAGTCCGCGGCCAGAAGCGACCGACACACCCGTGACGCCACCATCCGCACGCTCAAATAGACGCATCGATCAAACTCCAGAGTGACTGAGGCCTGCGCCCCACACCGACGAGACCCTTCACCCCAACCTGCTTCTCTGCTGCTTCGTTGCTGCGTTTTCCAATCCGACCTAGCTCAAACCGCGTGGTACACAGAGCCTCATCCGCCCGTCGGCCGAGGCGTCGCCCGACCCGCGGCACCTCGCGCCGCCGCTGCCTGACCACCCGCGCCGCTGCTGAACGCGCTCGGTGTCGAGCCCGTCCGCGGCCCCGACAGCCGCACCGGCGACGGCGCCGATCGCACGCCACCAACCTGGCTCGACCGCCCCGGCATCACCGGCGTCGTCGGCTCGATTGGAACCCTCGCATTGGGCGGCATGATGGGCATCGGCACCACCACCCGATCACGCTCACGCCGCTCCGGACGCTCCACCTCCTGCGCCGCAGGACGCGCCGGCATCCGCGAGCCCGCCCCAAACGGCGACCGCGAGCCGGAAGGAACCGACGAGCCAAATTGCGGCCTCGACCTCGCCGCAGGACGCGCCGGTGCCGGCCGCTCCGCAATCGGCAGCGCCTCAGCCCTCATGTTCGGAATCCGAGCCTCCGGCCCGCCCTCGCGGCTAACGCCCAGATATCCCGCGAGCGCCCTCGCCTCACCGCTGCGCAGGCTGGGCGAGACCTTCGAGAGGTCCGGCTTCCATGCGTTTCCGGCCTCCTTCATCAACGCAACCTCGGCAGGGTCGAGCATCTCGGGCCCGAGCGCAACCGCCCTCGCCCCGCCCCAGATCCCCAGTCCATGCAGCCCACCCCCGGCGACCCAGTCAAGGTCCAGGCCGCTCCTGACCACCATCGTCGAACCGGCGGTCAGGACATACACGACCGCCTCCGCCGCCTTCGCCTCTTCGAGTGCTGCGCCATACACCGCCTCAGGCTGGTACACCGGCACATACACCTTGTCGGGCTCGGCGGGAACGATCACAATCCCCTCGTCACGAACAATCACCACCTGCTCCGCGGTGCTCCGCAGCGCTCCGCTCGCGTACGCCCGCGCCCGCAGCCGCTGGATCGCCGCCAGCACATCACGCGGCTGAAGCACGAAGGCCTCCCCCACCGCCGCCGTCCACTCCGGATACCGCGTCAGCACCGCCATCGCCTCGGGCATCATCGCCACAGCCCGCACCGGCGCCTCCCACGCCGAGGCTTGCACCAGCGCCGCATTCCCGGCCGCGCCAGCCGCCGCCGCAACCTGCTCCGGGTACACGGCCGCCGTCAGGACGTTCGCAAGAACCACATCCGGATACAGCGCCACCGGCGCCAGCAGTTCCTCAAGGTCCGCCCCGGACAACAGCTGCGGAGCCCGCGCCTCAAGGGCGCCCGTCATCGGCGCACCAGCCGCAGCAGCCCCCGCCACTCCCGCGCCCGCCACGAGCACGGCCGCCACACTCGCCGCCCCCACCGCCCGCACACACGCCCGCACGCGGCCGACTCCAGCACACATTCGATCCACAGAAGTTCTCCTTCGGATCCCGCGGCCACCCTTCCTGCACGTCCCGCCATCCACCGCGAACGACCCCACTCAAAGCCTACCGCAACCAACGCATCCCTGCACGACGGGAATGACGCAGCCGCCCACCCTACTTCCGCGACCACGTCTGCGCCAGCAGCTCCCGATGCTCCGCCGTCAGGATGCTCTCAAGCGAGGCCCCCAGCGCAGCCTCGGCCCGCGCCGCATCGAGGCTCCCATCGAGCTCGTTCAGCGACCGCTTCGTGTACACCATCACCCCCCGAGGCTTCTCCGACAGCATCGTCGCGAGCTCGATCGCCCGTGCCTCGCACGCCGCCGGCGTCGTAGTCGACTCGCTCGCAATCCCAAGCCGCACCGCCCCTCGTCCGTCAACAAGCCCGGGATCAAGCAACCGCGCCCGGGCTGGCCCGCCCGCCCCGACGAGCGCCGCAAGCCCCGGCGCCGACACCGCCGGCGAAAGCCCAAGCCGCACCGCCGGGTACCCGAGCTTCGCGTTGTCATCGGTGATCACAACGTCGCACCCGCACAGCAGCGCACACCCGCCCGCGATCGCGGCCCCATGCGCACTCGCCACGACCGGGCACGGAGCCCCCCGCAGCGCCCGCGTGGCAGCCGCGAGCCCACACAGGAGCTCGCCAGTCGCGTCGGGATCCTCCTGCGCAAGCGAGAGGTCGAACCCCGCACAGAAGACATCACCCACGCCCGACAGCACGATCGCCCGCGCAGACACAGCGTTCCCCAGCCGCGCGACCAAGTCCGCCAGCATCCGCGGCGTCAACGCGTTCTTCTTGCCCGCGCGATCCAGCCGCATGATCGCGACAGTGCCGAGTGGCTCAACGCTGATCATGAGCGAGCCTCTCCACTCTTGCTCGGGTTCGCGCGTGAGGCCGCGACAATCTCTTGCGCGAACGCCGCGGCCTTCGCGAGCGCCGCGGCGTTGATCGATGTCGTGACGCCCTCGCCCTCGATCGTCCGCACGAGGAGTTCCATGTCGATGTTGCCCGGTGCACGCTGGCCGGGCGTGCTTGCATATGGACAGCCGCCGAGGCCCGCGACCGAGCCATCGAAGGAGACCACGCCGAGCGAGAGCGCCTCACGCACGCACTCCGCCGCGCGGCCGAAAGTGTCGTGCAAATGCAGGTTCAGCGGCAGCCGCCCGACGCGATCAAACGAACCCAGCGCGAGTCGAGCCTCGCCGAGCATGCGTGTGATCGACTCGCGCGATCCCGCGCCGATCGTGTCCGCGAGTGAGACCTCATCCACGCCAAGCTCGATCAGCCTCGCCGCCACACGCCCCGCCGCGTCCGCGGGTGTCGAGCCCTCAAAGGGGCATGCGATCGCGCACGAGACATACCCGCGCACGTACAGCCCCTCACGCTTCGCCGCGGCGATCACGGGCACGAAGCGCGTCAGCGTCTCCTCGATGCTCGCGTTGGTGTTCTTCTTGCTGAACGTCTCGCTCGCCGAGGTGAAGACGCTGACCTTGTCGATCACACGCCGCCCCGACGCCGCGAGCGCCAGGCGATTGACCTCGATGGCCTGATCCATCCCCTTCTCGTTAGGCACGAGCACGCTGAGCGTTGGTCGATGCGGCGCAGCACCATCAACCTCGCGCGGCGCGAGCAGGGCCAGGAGCGCCGCGGCATCGCCCAGTTGCGGTACCCACTTCGGGCTCACAAAGCTCGTCGCCTCAACCTCATCGACGCCGCTAGCAAAGAGCAGCCGACAGAGCGCGGCCTTGTCAGACGTGGCGATCACGCCAGACTCATTCTGGAGCCCGTCGCGAGGAGACACGTCGATGAGGCGGGCGGTGGTAGGCACTGGTGAAAGCGAAAAGCGGGAAAGCGAAAGGCGAAAACAAAGACGGAAGAGGAGACTTCAACACGGAGGGCACGGAGTCCAGACACGGAGAGCCACGGAGCAGGAAAAGTGGTCGAGTGGTCAAGTGGCAAAGTGGTCGAGCGAAAGCAAGATGCAGGAAATCCAAAGGCACTTGACCACTTGACCACTTCTCCGCCCCTAGTACCACGTGCCCAGTGCCTAGTGCCTTCCCCACTCAGACATCCAGATTCTTCACCTCCAGCGCGTGATCCTCGATGAATCTGCGCCGGGGCTCGACTTCTTCGCCCATCAGCACCGTGAAGAGGCTGTCAGCCTGACTGCCCAGGTCCCACGTCACCTTGAGCAGCACGCGCTTGGTTGGGTCCATCGTGGTCTCCCACAGCTGCGAGGCGTCCATCTCGCCCAGACCCTTGAAGCGCTTGATGTCGAGGCCTCGCCGCCCGATGTCGCGCAGCGCCTCCAGGATCGCTGGCAGGTTGGGGGCTTCCACAACGCCCGAAGCTCGGGCCGGAGAGGAACCAGACTTGCCCGCACCCTCATCATCCGCAGTGGTCGGGTCGCTGGCATCCTCCGCCTTTTCGTCACCCTCATCGGCCTGCGCCGCTGTCTTCGCGATATTGCCGCCCTTGGTCTTGGTCGTCAGCCACGCGAACCGGGCCGGAATCTTCTCCCCCGTCACTGCTTCGCCCTGCGTGCCGGCGTACGTCTGGACGTCGACAGGAAGGCCCATCGATGCCAGCTCGGTGGCGATCTTGTCCAGCTCGCGGTTCTCATGGAGCTCACGCACCACTCCCTCCGGACCCGTGCTCGCCTCCGCGGGGGCCGCGCCGGCCTCAGCCCCGACACCGGTGTCCCTCTGGGACGCGCCAGCCGCCTGGGTCCAGTCCGCCAGACGCAGCTTCTTCTCCGCCACGATGCTCATCGCCTGAGCCTCGCTCCAAGCGAACGCCGCGCCACCCCGCCACGTCACGCGATGGCTCGGCAGGTGCCCCTCCCCGCTCGGATCGCTGGGCCTCGCAGCAAGCAGGTCGACAAACCGCACGCCGCGCCGCTGCGAGATCTCCACAAGCTCCGCCATCCGCCGCAGCAGATGCACCACGCGCCGCGCACCAGTCCCCTCGATCCGGCGCGACTCCCTGGCCTCGGGCGCGAGTGACCCGCCCGTCCCCGCTGGGACAAGGTCGCGCACGATCAGCGTGCTCGACTCAAGACCCAGATCCATCAGCGCATCATCCAGGAACTTCGCCGAGAGGACGTACGTCCCCTTCTTCGTCTTTGAGCCGACCTTCGCGAGCTGGTACAGGGGCGGCTGGGCGATGTAGATGTGCCCGCGCCGGATGAGCTCGGGCATCTGCCGGAAGAAGAACGTCAACAGCAGCGTACGAATGTGGCTGCCGTCGACGTCGGCGTCGGTCATGATGATGATCTTGCCGTAGCGCAGCTTGGTCAGGTCCATCTCCGCGCCGATGCCCACACGCAGCGCGGCAATCAGCGTGCGGATCTCCTCGAACGCGAGCATGCGATCGATCCGCGCCTTCTCGACGTTCAGGATCTTGCCACGCAGTGGCAGGATCGCCTGCGTCTCGACGTCGCGCCCGCCCGTCGCGGACCCACCGGCCGAATCACCCTCGACGATGAAGAGCTCGGACTCATCGACATTCTTGGTCTTGCAGTCCCGCAGCTTGTGCGGCATCGAGCCGCTGTCGAGCGCGCTCTTGCGGCGCGTCAGTTCGCGTGCCTTCCGGGCCGCCTCGCGCGCCTGGGCCGCGACCACTGCCTTCAGGCAGAGCCGCTTGG
Source organism: uncultured Phycisphaeraceae bacterium (assembly GCA_964495635.1). Taxonomy (GTDB): domain Bacteria; phylum Planctomycetota; class Phycisphaerae; order Phycisphaerales; family UBA1924; genus JBBASU01. The sequence continues at coordinate 3,040 of CAZBXF010000115.1, read as the reverse complement.
CCTCCGCCGGATGCTCCTCAAGCCAGCGTTCAAGCCCCTCTCCTACCGCCGTCGAGACGAAGCTCTCAATCTCCGGATTGAGCAGCTTCTCCTTGGGCTGGTTGTTGAACGTCGGGTTCGGCAGCTTTACGGAGATGATCGCAATCAGCCCCTCACGCAGGTCCTCCCCGGTCGGAACCGGATCCTTTTCCTTGATGATCCCCGCCTTACGCGCGTACGAGTTCAGTGCTCGGGTCAGCGCCACCTTGAACCCCTGCGCGTGCGTCCCACCGTCCACGTTGTTGATGTTGTTCGCGAACGAGAGCAGCGATTCGTTGTACCCGTCGTGGTACTGCATCGCCACTTCGGCCACCAGACTCTGGGCCGTGTCCTCGCGTCGGAAGTACAGCGCCTGCGCCACAGGCGTCTTCCCAGTCATCAGGTGCGCGACATACTCCAGCAGCCCATGCACCGCACGGAACGACTCGCTCCGCACCTGCCCGTCGCTCCCGACACGCTCATCCGACAGGCGCAGCGTCACACCCGGATTCAGGAACGAAAGCTCCCGCAGGCGGGCACTCAGGATCGCAGAGTCAAAGGTCGTGTCCGGGAAGATCGTGGGGTCCGGACGGAACGTCACGCTCGTGCCCCGTGTCCGCCCCGCGCTCGCCGGAATCTCCCCCTCAAGGTGCAGCGGCTTGGTCACGCGCCCGCGCTCGAACCCGATCCGGTGGATCTTCCCATCACGAAAGACCTCGCAGTCCAGGTACTCGCTCAGCGCATTCACGCACGAGACACCCACGCCGTGCAATCCGCCCGAGACCTTGTACGCCGAGCCCTCCTGCTGAAACTTGCCACCCGCGTGCAGCTTCGTCAGCACGATCTCAATCGCGGGCTTCCCATTCAGGTTCGGATCCTCGTGCTTCATCGGCCCCGTCGGAATGCCGCGCCCGTCATCGATCACGCGGCAGCTTCCGTCGGGCTGCACCGTCACATCCACAAACGTCGCGTGCCCCGCCATCGCCTCATCGATCGAGTTGTCCACGACCTCATACACCAGGTGGTGCAGCGCGTTGAGACCCGTGCCACCGATGTACATGCCCGGGCGCTTGCGCACCGCGTCCAGACCCTCCAGCACCTGGATCTGGTCCGCGCCATACGCCGTCTGCACGTTGCCAACCGCGGCGTTGGGGTTCACCGACTCGGCCGCCTCAACGGTTGCCTGCACTCCGTTCCCGCTCCCAACACCGCCTCCACCACCCGCACCCACACCCAGCGGTCCATCGACCTTCTTGACCCCGCCGGCCCCCGGGGCCTTGCCAACGGCCTTGCCGCCCCCGGCGGAATTGAGGCCCTCTGGACCGTTCAGACCGCTCGCACTCGTGACGGGTGTTTCGGCTGGCATATGGCTGTTGATCTCGTTCGGGTGTTGACGCCCTCGGATGGCCGTCCCGGGGGCTGGATCTGGACGCGGAAAACCGGTCCCTCGAAGGGGTGCCGTGCACACGGCCACGCCGTGTCCCGAAGCACCCCGCCAAAGGGCATCCCGATGTTAGGGAGCTGCCCCGCGCCACACCGCCATTTCCGCGTTTTTCCGCATCGAAAATCCGAGATTCTCAGGCTCCGTCACGGGGCTGACAGCCGCTCCCCAGCCGGCGCGAAGATCGGCCCGATTTCCCGCAATCGCAACCCCTCTGAGCCGCCCCGTGGCACCATCCGTCAACTGACTCCCGAACCATAAGCCCTGTCGCCAGAACAGAATCAGACAGAGACCGCACAGATATAAAACAAACACGCGATCTAGAGCTGTCCTCGAGCGGCACACGCCTTGCGAAGATCCCCAAGTCGGAGAAGCCCAGCCGAACGCCCCAAGCCTCACCCCAAAGCCCTGTCCAGCCCCAGGAGGACCAAGCCGATGCCGCGCCCATTGCGCCCGAACCAGCGGTCAGGACTGCCACGCACCCCCTGCGCGATCCTGAGCCTTTCCTGCGCCGCCGCTACGCTGATCCTGCCGAGCGGGGCACGCGGCACCGTCACCGTGACCGAATCCAATCAGACGTTCGGTGAGGAGTTCTTTTCACACCGGCTGATCTTCAGTCGGACGCTCATTGGCCCCGTGGACTACGGCCTCAACGGCCGCTATCAGAGCGAGATCGCCAGCGGCGGAACTCCCACGGTCTCAGACATGCAGTTCGTCACAACCTATGGGGCGGGACCGCTGCCTTCTGGCACGTTTGCCGTGAACACCCATCTGGATCCTGGCCTCGCCGGACAGGGCAGCGTGATGATCACGTCCCTTCTCGCTGGCTACTCGATCTCATTCAACACCGATCAGCCCATCCAGCTCGCGCTCCTCGGGTCGTCACGCCTCACACGGGGCGACTCTACTCCCGGTCGCCCGGGTCAGTTAAGGCTCGAAACACCTCAGTCGACAGTGTTCAGTTGGGGAAGCTCGAACGAAGCTGGCGAACTGGCGACGCTCGACACCATCATCGACCTCGCGCCCGGAGCCTACCGGCTTGTGTTCAACTGCGGCATGACCGCCGCTGAACGCTTCGGCAACGCGCCACCGTCGCCCACACTTCTCGAATTCAACATGTCCTTCGCCATCATCCCAGCCCCCGCCACCCTCCTCTCCCTCGCCACACTCCCCTTCCTCACTGCCGCTCGCCGCAGGCGTCCATCTGGCCGATGAACAGGGCCAGTGAGCGGAGCCGATGAACGGCGCCAAAATCTGGACCAAACCTACCCCCATCGCGAGCAACCCGCCCCAGTGAACGAGCTTCCTTCAACCCGCGATCTACCCGTCGCTCCTGCCAGCGCCCTCCCTGCGCGCCTCTTCGCCCCCATCGCGGCGGTCCTTGCCTTTGCCATTCCCGCCGCGCTCCTCATCGCCTCTGGCCGCATCCCTGGGCGCGTCTTCTCCGACCAGCGCGTCTATCACGAGCCCGCCATCCGCCAGTTCGTGCAGCAGTGGCCGCGCATTGACCTCTTCGACTACCTCTCCGCCACCACGCCCGGCTACCACCTCCTCCTCGCCACGCTCCTCCGCGGGCTCGAA
>CAZBXF010000114.1:0-10561 GCA_964495635.1 uncultured Phycisphaeraceae bacterium | reverse complement strand
ATCGGATAGAGGACGACACGCTTCCACTGGTTCAGGCGGCTGCGCGGCCCCACCTGCAGCGAGCCGGACTCAGAGAGCTGCCACGTGCTGCTGCCCGAGCCGGTGGAGTCGCCTGCTTTCTCGAGGATTCGCTCGACGAGGGTGAGGGCCGAGCCTCGCTGAAACTCCAGCGAGATTGTCTGCTCCTTATCGAGGCCGGTCGCATTGCGATCGTCGGCCCACATGATCTCGATGTCGGCGCCGGTGACGTCGGTCACGAAGCGGAAGGCGGCCTCGAGAGAAGTGTCCTTGAGGCTGATCGAAACTGGGCGCATCATCCGCACGAGCGTGTCGCGCTGGGGGTGGCCGGTGGTGCGGATCGCTCCGGGAGCGGTCGGGGCGGCGGCCGCAGCTGTTGGGGAAGGGGCCGGTGCCGGCACCGCGGGGGTTGAGGGGGGTGTGGTCTGAGCCATCGCGAGTCCCGAGCAGGCCATCACGACCGAGAGGCGGGCGAGCGTGCGAGTGGCGTGCGAGAGGGTCGGGCTGGCCATGGGCAGGTTCCTTGTGCGAGGGTGCCTCGCCGGACGCATGTCCGGTGGACTCTGAGGTATCGTACCGACGGCAGGGCCGGGAGTTGCATCAGGTTTCGGATTTGTCTGAAGGTCGGATGGAAGGCGGCGGGGCCCGGGAGACGCGGCATGGCGGTCCAGATGACGGCGTACAGGGTCGGCGTGGATGCGGGTTGGGTGATCGAGCCGGCACCCGGGCGGCGGTCCTGGATGGACGCGACGCCTGATAAGTTCGCGTATCGGTGCCTGCCGCTGGTGATGGCCAATCAGGCGGGTTGGGTGGTTCGGTCGCCCCTGAGCTTCGTTGCAACGTGGGACGGATCGGTGAGGCCCGAGGGGCTCAAGATCCGCTTCACGGAGGAGGCGGGGGTGTGCGCGAATCAGGTCTCGAGCCATTTCGGCTCGGGGATCGTGACTTTCTCGCTGCCCTGGCTCTTTCGAACGTCGAAGGGTGTGGGGCTCTGGGTGAGGGGGCCTTCGAACGAGCCGCGCGACAACCTCGTGGCATTGGACGGGATCGTGGAAACGGACTGGGCCCCCTATACGTTCACGATGAACTGGCGCCTGCTGCGCCGGGGTGAGGCCTTCTTCAAGGCTGGGGATGCGGTGTGCATGCTGGTGCCGCTGTCGCTGGATCTGGCGGAAGAGGTGGTGCCGCAGATCCGCGACATCGATGACAACCCGGTGCTGAAGGAGGACTTCACGCACTTCGTGGCCAAGCGATCAGGGAACATACAGAAGCTGAAGGAGGGTGGGCAGGGCACCTGGGCGATGGACTACATGCGCGGGCACCTGCCGGATGGGACGGAGGTGCGCGAGCACCGAAAGGCGTTCAGGCTCCGCGCGTTCGGCGCGGGCGAGTAGCGGCTGGGTCGAGTTTCGGCGGCATGATGGAGCGGTTCCTCAACGGAAAAGCCCCGCCGAGCGGCGGGGCTTGATGCTACAGGTGAGCAGGCCGATGGTCGTTCGGGGCTTAGTGCTTGTGGCGGGCCTTGCTGATCTGCATGCCGTAGAAGGAGCGGTAGACGAAGAAGGCCGACGCGAGGAAGAAGGCAATCGCAAGCCCGATGGTGACTGGCGTGTGGACGAAGCCGGGCTCCTTGACGTGGATCGCGAGCTCGACGGCGAGGAGGCCGAAGAGCGTCGTGAACTTGATCACGGGGTTGAGGGCCACCGAGCTGGTGTCCTTGAAGGGATCGCCCACGGTGTCGCCGACGACGGTGGCGGCGTGGAGGTCGCTGCCCTTGCCGCGCCCGGAGTTCTTGAACTCGGGATCGGTCTCGACGATCTTCTTGGCGTTGTCCCAGGCGCCGCCGGCGTTGGCCATGAACATGGCCTGGTAGAGGCCGAAGAGGGCGATGGAGATGAGGTAGCCGATGAAGAAGAAGGGCTCGGCGAAGGCGAAGGAGAGGGTGGCGAAGAAGATGCCGAGGAAGATGTTGAACATGCCCTTCTGCGCGTAGAGCGTGCAGATGGTGACGACCTTCTGGCTGTCCTCGACGCTGGCCTTCTGGTTGCCGTCGAGCTTGATGTTGGCCTTGATGAACTCCACGGCGCGATAGGCACCGGTGGAGACGGCCTGGATCGAGGCGCCCGTGAACCAGTAGATCACGGCGCCGCCCATGATGAGGCCGAGCAGGAAGGGGGCGTGCAGGAGGCTGAGCTTCTCAAGGTTGGTCTGAAGGCCGCCGGTCAGGACCACGATGATCGAGAAGATCATGGTGGTCGCGCCGACCACTGCGGTGCCGATGAGCACGGGCTTGGCCGTGGCCTTGAAGGTGTTGCCGGCGCCGTCGTTCTCTTCGAGGAACTCCTTGCCCTTCTCGAAGTCGGGCGTGAAGCCGAAATCGCGCTGGATCTCATCCTTGATGCCGGGGATCTGCTCGATGGTGGAGAGTTCGTAGACGGACTGGGCGTTGTCGGTCACGGGGCCGTAGGAGTCGACGGCGATCGTGACCGGGCCCATGCTGAGGAAGCCGAAGGCGACGAGACCGAAGGCGAAGACGGCCGGAGCGAGCATGAGGGTGTCGAAGCCCATCGTGCTGATCATGTAGGCCAGACCCATCAGCAGGATCATGCACAGGCCGAGCCAGTATGAAGAGAAGTTGCCCGCAACAAGGCCGGAGAGGATGTTGAGGGAAGCGCCGCCCTGCTCGGAGGCCGTGACGACCTCACGAACGTGGCGCGACTCGGTGCTGGTGAAGACCTTGACAAACTCGGGGATGAGGGCGCCGGCGACGGTGCCGCAGGAGATGATCGAAGCGAGCTTCCACCAGAGGTCGGTACGGATCTCGCCGCCCAGCGGGACTTCCTTGAGCATGAGCCAGGAGACGACATAGGTCAGGACGATCGAGACGCCGCTGGTGATGAAGACCAGGCTGGTGAGTGGCTTCTCGAAGTTCATCTTGAGGGCATTGGCGTACTTGGCCTTGGCCATCGCCTCGTTGATGAAGTAGGAGATCGCGCTGGCGAGGACCATGACAATGCGCATCACGAAGAGCCAGACCAGGAGCTTGATCTGAATCTTCTGGGCGGCCTGCTGGGCGTCCAGGACCTGCACCTTGACCTTGTCGACGATGGCGGGGTTGCCGGCGTCGGCGCGGAGCTGCTCGAGGCGGGCTTTAGTCTCGGACGGGGCCTTGGCGATGCGGGCGTCGAGGGCGAGCCCGTACTCGGCGTTGTTGGCCACGTCGACGATCGTCGTCGCCTGGGCGTAGGACAGGCTGCGCCCGTCGTCGAGCGCGATGGGCTTGCCGAAGAAGAGCGAGGGCGTCACCGCGATCATGGTGAAGACGATCAGCGCGACGCCGGTCACGCCGTAGGTCTCGAATCCGTCAGCCGATGGGCCGACGGAGTCGCCGGCGTTGTCGCCCACGCAGTCGGCGATCACGCCCGGGTTGCGGGCGTCGTCTTCCTTGATCTTGAAGACGATCTTCATGAGGTCAGAGCCGATATCGGCGATCTTCGTGAAGATGCCGCCGGCGATGCGGAGCGCGGCGGCGCCGAGCGACTCACCGATTGCGAAGCCGATGAGGCACGCGCCGGCGAGGTCGCCGGGGAGCAGGAGCAGGATTCCCAGCATGATGAGCAGCTCGACAGAGATGAGCATCATGCCGATGGACATGCCGGCCTTGAGCGGGATCGCGTAGGTGGGGAAGGGCTTGCCGCGAAGCGAGGCGAAGGCGGCGCGGCTGTTGGCGAAGGTGTTGACGCGAATGCCGAACCAGGCGACGCCGTACGAGCCGGCCATGCCGACGAGCGCGAAGAGGATGATCAGGCCGACACGACCGGGGCCGAAACCGGACTTGAACTCGCCGGTGGCGGTGTCGATCGCGGTGGTGGGGACGAAGACGGAGAAGTAGAGAATGACGATCGCGCCGATGAAGGCGAACAGGAGCATCAGGAACTTGCCCTGCTGGATCATGTACGACTTACAGGTGGCGTAGATGAGCTCGGAGACGTCCAGCATTGACTTGTGCACGGGCATGCTCTTGAGCTGGAGGAAGATCCAAAGCCCGAAGATCATGCCGGCGAGCGAGACCGCGAAGCCGATCATGAGCAGGTCGTGCCCGCCGATTCCCATGAACTCGACACCGTTGAGGTCCGGGATGACGAGGTTGGCCTCGCCGCCTGGTTTCTGGAAGACTGGCGTGTCGGCACCAGCGGCGCCCGCGGCCATCGCCGGGGATGCGCTGGAAGTCAGGACGATCACGGCAGCGAGGATCGGCGCCGCGAGGGTCGCGAGCCGCGTGCCCGCGGAGGCAACGCTCCGGAGCGTGGCTGCGAGCGTTGCGAACATCGAGGAGTGGTTTGGGCGCTGGAGCACGGGAAGGATCTCCGTTCTCTGGGACTCTGGTCGGACCTGCACAGGAACGCGGATCGGGCGAGTTGCCCCCTATGGCAGAACCGGGGAGCGAGGGCCGGGTGGCACACATCGCTCCCCTTTCATGAACACTGGAGAACTGGACTGATCGACTGCCAGACGCCGATTGCGCCACAGAAAGCGGCGGGGCATCCGGCGGGGTCTAAAGGGACGTCCCAACGTCGGCTCGCCGGAGCGAGATGACGCCGGGACACCCGATCACTCGGGCTTGGCGGGCTTGCGGACGATGGGCTCGTCTTCCTTCACGCGGCGAGCAACGCTCTTGCGGGCTGCGCGGCGGGCGCGCTCGGAGGGCTTCTCATAGAACTCCTTCCGCTTGATGTCCTTGGTCAGGCCTTCCTTCTCGCAGAGCCGCTTGAAGCGGCGCATGAGCCCGTCCGTGCTCTCTCCGCTGCGTGCCTTCACTCGAATCGCCATGTGTACCTCTCGCCAATCAGCCATCGGAACCAGGCGCCTGACTTCTGACGCACGCCAGACCGTCGGTGTGGTTCCGAACAAACGTTTCACCCGGATCCGATCACGGACCGAATCCCCACCGCCCGGAGCGACGCTCTGGAACGGGCCCCAAGTAAAGGTCGGTTCCCCGGCAGGATCAACCCCCATGGAGCGACCCGGCAAGACTCTTCCCAAGAAACAGTTGCGGGAACCGGTGAAGGGCGAGGGCCCGGCCTGGTATATGCTCGGCCGATGCCGGCGGCCGAGCGTCGCCGCCGGAGGTAGGTGGAGTTCGTACCGGTCCGACCGGCGCCCGAAAAGTCAGACAGAAACAGAGGACGTTTCGCATGCCCCAGGGCCACCTGAGTACGGCGAGCAGAATGCAGGTGCGACCGGGATCGCTGAGCACCCCCGGAGCACGCGGGCTCTGGGTCGCCCTGACGTGGCTGGTGCTCCTCGGCATCGGGCTGATGGCCGGCTGCCAGCCGGCCGTTCGAGCCCAGGGCCAGGACGGCCTGATCGCCACGTACTCGGGGCTGACGCTGACGGCGGACCTGCCCGAGCGTGCCCGTGTGCCAGCAGTGATCGCCGCGGCGGACGCGGTGGTGCGCTCCCGTGGGTACGGCGTCGAGCGGGTTCGAGCGACGGAAGAGGAGGGTGCGTTGCTCGCCATCCCGCCCAAGTCGGCGGGCTTCCCGAGGGTCTGGATCCACGCCGCACGGGTCGAGGGCGGCACCCGGGTCCGGATCAACCCGCAGCCATGGGGCGATGAGGATCTGGCACGTTCACTTCTGGACGGGATCCTCTCGAGGTTGGGCATGTGAGCGCTGGCAGCGCGGAGGGAGAAGGCCGAGGCCATGGTGCTCATCGACGCGTACAACGTCCTGCATCGGGCCCGGACGCACCGCCGGTGGAGCACGCTCGATCTCGCGGGGCTTGCGATCGAGGTCTCGCAGCGGCGTTTCTTCCGGCGCGAGATCGTCATGGTGTGCGACGGAGATCCGCCGCCGGGGCTGCGTGCAGCTTGGGTTGGGCGCGTTGGGCACCGCGGTGAAGACGCGTTGACGTTCCACTTCTCGGGAGCTGGCGTCGAGGCTGACGACGTGCTCGAGGGGCTCGTGCGTGCGTCGCTGCGGCCAGAGGGACTGCTTGTCGTGAGCTCCGATCAGGCGGTGAGGACCGCCGCACGAAGGCTGGGCGCGAGCGAGATGAGCGGGGAGACGCTCGTCGGCTGGTTGACCCACTGGAGGCACGCGCCGGTGCCGGAGAGGCCGGCCTTCGCGGAGGCAGTTCCGCTCACCCGGGCGGAGGTCGAGCTCTGGCTTCGCGATCTGGGTGTTGACGAGAGCGGGAACGCCGTCAGGCCAGCGCGGACCGAGCAGGCATTCTTGCAGAAGCCGGGAAAACGGAGAAAGCAACCGGCCCCAAAGCGTCAGCTAGAGCAGTATCCGCCGGATACCGCCTCGCCCGCCCTCGACACCCCCGATGCCACCATGCTCGACATGGAACGCTGGCTCAGGCTATTCCCGCCCAGCGAGGCGGCCAAACGCGGCGGCGACGCGACCTAGCCGTGGCAGTCGGATCCTGCACTGCGCCAACAGCCTCGACCTTCGCATTAGCCTGACGGGTGACGTCTTGCGCGATCTTCCGCGATTCAGCGCTGCGCGACGGGCGTGTACGCGACGCCATGGGGCCCCTTGTAGTCGACATCGGGGCGGAAGAGGCGGTTGTCGCCGAGCTGCTCGAGGACGTGGGCGCTCCAGCCGCCGACGCGGCCAACGACGAACATCGGCGTGAAGAGGTCCAGGGGCAGTCCGATGCAGTGATACGTCGTGGCTGAGTAGAAGTCGACGTTGGGATAGATGCCCTTGGCGGCGACGGCCGTGGCCATGGTCTGCTCGATCGCGGTGGACTTCTCGTAGAGGCCCATGTTGCCCGTGTCCTGCGCGAGCTGCTTGGCGAGGACCTTGAGGTGTGTTGCGCGCGGGTCGTATGCCTTGTACACGCGGTGCCCGAAGCCCATGATCTTGTCCTTCTTTGCGAGCTTGTCGAGGACGTACTTCTCGGCAGCCTGCACGCTGGGGATCTCATTGAGCATGACCATCACGCCCTCGTTAGCGCCGCCGTGGAGAGGACCACGCAGGCTTCCGACGGCGGCGGTGATGGCGCTGTAGAGGTCCGACATCGTGGAGATCACCACGCGCGCCGAGAAGGTGGAGTTGTTGAGGCCGTGGTCGGTGTGCAGCACGAGACACACATCGAGCGCCTTGGCCATCGTGGGCGTGGGCTTGTTGCCGCTCAGCATATAGAGCGTGTTAGCGGCGATGCTCAGGCCCTTGTCGGGCTTGACAAGCGGCAGGCCCTGCCGATGGCGGTGGAATGCCGCGAGCATCGTGGGGGTGACGGCCAGGAGCGTCAGGGCCTTGTCGCGCACGCTGGGAATGTCCGTGGCGTTGGGCTTGGCGTCGATGAGGCCCATGGCGCTGATCGCAGTCCGGAGGACGTGCATCGGCTGAGCGTCCTTGGGCATCGAGGTGATGAGCTTCTCGATGTACGCGGGCAGGTCGTAGCGGGCACGGACGGCCTGCTCGAACTCGGCCAGTTCGCCCGCCTTGGGCAGGCGCAGGTTCCAGAGCAGGAAGACCGTCTCCTCGAAGGTGCTGTGGCTGGCGAGCTCGCCGATGGGAATGCCCACGAACTCCAGGACGCCCTTCTCACCATCGATGAAGGAGATCTTGGTTTCCGCCGCGATCACGCCCTCGAGACCCTTGGAGTAGGTGGCCATCATCGGTTCCTTCGCCCTCTCGGCGGTGCTGGCCGGTCCCTCGCGGGTCTACCGGCCGTCCTGTGGTCGTGCAGCCTTCGAAGCTGGTTCCTGGGAGCAGACTTCCGAGGCGCTCCGGCCGCGGAAGGGGGCAACTATAGACTTGGGCGCGGCGGTTGACGGTGCCGAAGGCGTCGAACCCCGCGGCGGCCGATCGGGACGACAGAGACCCCAGATGCTCCCCCGGGGGGCTGGGCACGACGCAACTCGGAGAGCCAATGGCACGGACGCGCATCAAGATCTGCGGAATCTCCGACGAGGACGCCCTGCTCGCGGCGGTCGACGCCGGGGCGGACGCTGTCGGCTTCATGTTCGTTGAGGGTTCGCCCCGCTTCATCGACCCCGATGAGGCCTATGGGCTGATGTCGCTCCTGCCGCCGATGGTGGCGTCGGTGGGGGTCTTCGCGAACCCGGATCCCGACGACTTCGCGGAGATCGAGCAGTCATGCACGACGAGCTTCTCGCAGCTCCATGGCAACGAGGACGCGAAGCTGGTGAAGGCTTGCGGGCCCGACATCATCAAGGCCATTCGCTTCGACGCGGTGACCATCGCCCGGGACCTGGAAAAGTGGAGCGAACACGAGGACGTCGCGGCGATCCTGGTCGATGGTTCGGCCGGCGGCGAAGGGGTTGCCTTCGACTGGAAGCTCCTCGCCCCGCTGATCGACACCTGCCCGAAGCCCGTCATCATCGCGGGCGGGCTCCACCCGGGCAATGTTGCCGAGGCCATCAGGCTCTGCCGCCCCTTCGGAGTGGATGTCTCCAGCGGCGTCGAGCGCGAGCGGGGCGTCAAGGACATCGGCCTCATCGAGGCCTTCTGCGAGGCGGTGCAGCGTGCGGACCTTGGGTGAGTGGAGGTAGACGTTCACCGCTGAAGTTGCGAAGGAAGTGCCGACAATTAGAGCGGGCACCGGGCAAGCACACCCGGGTGAGAGCTGCGGCATTCTCCATGCCAGCAATCTCACCGCGGGGCCCTCGGCGGCCTCTCGGTACACTCCGTGATGCTCTCGAGAATCTCGGGCCGGGTGATCACAAGTCATCGCCCCGTCGCGATCCGCGCAAGCTCCGCCAGCACTTCCGGCTCGGACTTGCCGTCCACCGTCACGATCTGGTCGGCGAGGGTTGCGTAGAGCGGGTCGCGGGCCGCGTGGATTTTCGCGACTTCGTCACTCATCGGGAGCTCCGTCAGGCTTGGACGCTCGGTGTTGTCCGCGGAGAGTCGGCGCACGAGCGTCTCGACGCTCGCCCGGAGGTAGACCAGCCTTGGCGGTGTGCCGCGTTTGAGCGACGTAAGGATGGCGAGCGCTCCGGGGGCGGTTGGCGTACCGCCTCCGAGCGCGAGTACGCAGGGCGGCTCCCGCATCACGGTGCAGAGCGCACGGACCTCGGCGTCTCTGAACGCTGAGAGTCCACGGAGCCGCAGGGCCTCGCCCGGCGTGGGCGTGCCCAGAAGCGCGGCGGTGCGATCATCAAGATCGACCATGGGGCGCGAGAGGGCAACTCCGAGCGCGCGTGCGAGCGTGCTCTTGCCGCTGCCGCGAAGTCCCATGAGTACGAGGATCATGTGGGAAGGTATGGAAGGGGTCGAGTTAAAGAAAAACCCGCGGGCGGGCGCGGGTTCGGGAGGGCGATGGATGTCAATTGGGCGTCAGGCGCGGGACTGGTACGCGCCATCGGCCGTGCTGATCCGGAGCTTCTCGCCGATGTTGATGAAGTCGGGGACGCGGGTTTTGAGGCCGGTCTCCATCACACACTCCTTCATCACGTTGGTCGCCGTCGCGTTCTTGACCATCGGGTCACAGTCCTTCACGATCAGCTCGACGCTGGGGGGCAGTTCGATGAGGATCGGGTTGCCGTCGCTCATGAGGACGACTGCGGTGGAGTTGGGAATAAGGAAGTCCAGCGCGTTGCCCAGCACGCCCTTGGGGATCATGAGCTGCTCGTAGTTCTCGGAGTCCATGAACGTGGCACCCATGTTGTCCGAGTACAGGTACTCCATCGGGCGACGGTCCATGTCCACGACTTCGATGTCGTCGGTGGGCTTGTAGCGGCGGTCGAGGGTCTGGTTCTTCAGAATGTCCTTGATCGTGAGCTGCACGAAGGCGCGAAGGTTGCCGGGAGTGCGATGCTCGATGCCCGTCACGACGAAGAGCTTGCCATCGATCCTGACGCCCTGACCGGCACGGAGATTGGAGGCCTGCATGGGAACTTCCTAAAGGGGTGCTGGGGAACACGCCGCCGTCCCGCCCAGAGGGGCCGGGGGAAGGACGGGCTCCGGTTCTTGGATTGGAGGCCGCAAGGATAGGCCTCGGATCGCCACTGATCCCGCCACGCTCAATTCTGACGGGGTCGGTCACCCCGGGCTCATACACTTCGATCAGTGGCACGTCGTACTTCAGAAGCCGTTTCACCAGTCGTTGCCGCAGTCGCGGCGAGCGCGCTGTTGCATGGCGGGCTGCTCGCCCTCTTCGCTTGGGTCGGGCCTGGAATGGGGCGCCCGTCGAACCCCCAGCGGGCTGGGGCGGCTTCACTCGTGCTCCTCGACTCTGACTTCGCTCCCGAAGAGGACACGCGCCCGCCCAAGTCCGAGTCGCCCGACCCACCAGCACCCACACCTCCTTCGCTGCCGACGCCCGAGCCCGAGCTCGCCACGCAGCCCGCAATCCCCGAGATGCGCCCGGGAGTGGATGCCGGCGCTCCCGACGCTCAGGCTTGGCTCGCGTCGCAGGCGGATGCGCCGCATCGCGGCCTCCCGTCGAGTGTCGAACAGCCCGCGCTGACGCAGGAACCCGGCCTGCCCACACCTCCCTCGGCGCCCTCGCCCCCCCTCCTCCGCCCGCCGCGCCCCCCGCGCCGCCGTTGCCGTTGGCG
>CAZBXF010000113.1:0-10726 GCA_964495635.1 uncultured Phycisphaeraceae bacterium | reverse complement strand
GACGTCCTTACCACATTCCCTGAGCTCTTTGCCGCGACGTCGCCGGGTGTTCTTGGTGTCTCTATTCCTTCGCGGGCGATTGCGGCGGGGGCGTTGTCGGTGCATGCGACGAACATCCGCGACTTCACGACGGACAAGCATCAGAAGACCGACGACCGGCCGTTTGGGGGCGGGCCGGGGATGGTGATGATGTGCCAGCCGCTGTGGGATGCGGTGATGGCGGTTGAGTCGCGCGATGACGTGCAGCCGCCGCGGCGGGCGCGTCGGATCCTGCTGACGCCGCAGGGGGTGCCGCTGACGCAGCGGCTTGTGGAGGAGCTGGCGGCGGAGTCGCGGCTGCTGATGATTGCGGGGCACTATGAGGGGCTGGATGAGCGTGTGATCCAAAAGCTCGAACCCCTGGAAGTCTCGATTGGTGACTACGTCGTGAGCGGCGGGGAGATCGCGGCCTTGGTGCTGATCGATGCGCTGTCGAGGCTGCTGCCGGGGGTGCTGGGGGATGCTGCGAGCTCGACGCAGGACAGTTTCTCGGCCTTTGCAATGCCTCGGGCGAAGAAGGGGGCTCCGCAGGGGGCCGCGGCGGCGCGGCTGCTGGACTGCCCGCACTACACCAAGCCGCGGGAGTGGATGGGGATGGGGATCCCCGAGGTGCTGCTGAGCGGGGACCACGGGAAGATCGAGGCGTGGCGGATGATGCAGCGGGTGGAGCGGACGCGGGCGCGGCGGCCGGAGATCCTTTCGGAAACCGAACGCGGGGAGGCGGACGGACGGGTCGTGTGAGGCGCAGCGAGTGGTGGAGGCGACGGAGGGCGGCGGGCCCCTCGACTCGGGCCTTGGATCGTCCTATCGTTTCGGCCCTACCCGGCGCGGCGGCCTGCCGCGGCGAGCCGGGTCAGGCCGTCCGAATCACTCTGTCGAGCCAGCGAGCAAGCCATGAACGAGATCCTCCAGCAGATCAACGCCGACGCCCTCAAGAAGGACATTCCCAACTTTGAGCCCGGCGACATCATCAACGTGCACTTCCGCATTGTCGAGGGTGACAAGGAGCGCACGCAGGTCTTCCAGGGCATCGTGATCTCGCGCTGCGGGCGCGGCATCAACGAGATGGCGACGATCCGCAAGGTCGTCGACGAGGTCGGCGTCGAGCGCATCGTTCCGGTGAACTCGCCGATGGTCTCGCGGTTTGAGGTCGTTCGTCGCGCCGATGCGCGTCGCGCGAAGCTGTACTACCTGCGTGACCGCCAGGGCAAGTCGCGCCGCCTGCGCGATCGTCGTCGCGGCCTCAAGCACCACGCCACCGTTGGCGGCGAGGCACCGGCGGCGAAGAAGGCCTGAGGAAGGTCGACGGTTCCGGCAACGCGACACGCGCCCGGGAGCGTGGGCTTCCAGCAGAGATGAACAAAGAGAGAAGGGCGGACCGATTGGTCCGCCCTTTTTCGTTGGCGTGGCGGCGCGGGGACGCATCAACCCGGCGGCTTGGGGGCGGACTGCTGCTGGGCCTGGCGCTCCTTGCGCTGGGATTCGCTCAGGCGCTGGTAGGCGAAGAAGGTCATGGCGATGGGGATGAAGGCCTTCTCGCCGGCGGCGCTGGCGAGGGCGTCGAGGTTCTGGATGCGGCCGCTCTCGACCTCGGTGCGGAGGTCGATGACGACCTGATCGAAGACCTTGATGAGGCCGCCGAAGATCTGGAACTGCTCCTTGGTCTTGGGCATGAAGTTCGAGACGCCGGGGAGGTTGGTGGGCAGCACGAAGTACCACTTCTCGTCGTCTGCGAGGCGCATCGTCATGCCGATGGGGGCGAGGACGGGCTCTCCGTCGTAGAGGAGGGCGACGGTGGTGTCGTTGATGGGCACGGTCGTGAGGCGTTCCGCGGCACCGTCGACCTCGCGGGCCCAGGCGTAGGGATCGGCGAGGACCTGCTTCATGAGGGCGTCGAAGGCGTTTCGCATCCGGACGTTCTCGGCGCCACCGGGCGGGCCGCCGCGGCGGTTGGCTCGGGCGCGCTGGTTGCCGCGGTTCATCTGGGTGGCGAGCTGCGAGAAGAAGTTGGTGGTCTCGCCCTTGGCGGCGGCCTCCTCGGCGGCGCGACGCATCGCGGCGATCTCGTCGGGGAACTTTTCCTGGACCGTGGTACCCAGCTTCTGGACGTTGCCGAGGAAGACGCCGAAGCGGTTCATCAGGCGGCGCATGTCCTCGTTCTCGGCGTAGATGAAGCGGCCGAGGCGGTCGGCGCGGCCCTCGGAGACGACCTGCTTGGCTGCGGCGATGGTCTCTTCGGGCGTGGAGCGGTCGTAGGGATCGCCGCAGGAGGCGAGGACAAGGAGCAGGGGCGCCAGCAGGACGAGCCAGCATGACCGGCTGGGGCGGGCGGAGTGGCGATTGGTGATTTGGCTGGTCATGGCGCGTGGAGTCTCCGCATCGTCTTGGTAGCGATTCGGCGCGACTGCGTTACGGAGATGCAGGCTCGGGAGTGAGCGATCAAGATCACGAGGAGGTACGGTCGACGATGCGGTACTGCTCGCGTTCGCCGCGTCCGCGGACTGGGTAGTCCTTGCGGAGCGGGTGGCCCGGGTAGTCCTCCCAGAGGAGAATGCGGCGGAGGTCCGGATGGTTGCGGAAGCGGATGCCGAGCATGTCGAAGACCTCGCGCTCGGGCCACTCGGCGCCGGGCCAGAGGTCGGTGACGGACTCGAGCTCGAGGGCGGGGTCGGCCACGATGCCGTCGGTTGGGAGGGAGGGGTCGAGGAAGACCTTGACGAAGAAGCGATCGTCGCGCCCGAAGCAGAGCAGGTTGTAGACGACGGCGAAGCGGCCCACGGTCTTGGCCGGGTAGTTCAGGTAGTCGATGCCGGCGACGTCGGAGAGGAACTCGTAGGCGCAGCGCGGGTCGGTCTTGAGGAATGCGAGAACCTCGTGGGCGTCCTTGGGCTCGACGATGAGCGTGGACTGGCCGCGGAACTCCGTGGCGCGGAAGCGCCGATCCGGGAATCGCTCCTTCACGATCTTGAAGATGATGTGCTCGAGCGTCGGTGTGGCCTGGGGCATGGAGGTCTCGCTGGGGAAGGGCCGTTGGAGGCGCGTGTGCGCCGTGGATCAGATCGTACGCCGCTCGGCCCCCCCCGCTGCTGCCAGGAGCGCGGCCTGCGTGGCGAAACTGCCGGGAAGCGCATCGAGCAGGATGATGGGGATGTTGCCTGGAATCCCGGGGAGTAAGCGGAGAAGGGCGGTAGAGAGCGCGGCGTCGCGCGTGAGGGGCGTTGGTCCGGGGACCGGCACGGCTGGAGAGTGCTCGCACAAGAGCACGCCGGCAAGGTCGGGGTGGGTCAGGAGAACCTCGGACCATCGCAGGAGGTGGTCGTCAAGGTTGGTACGCATCGGCGGCGTGAGGAGCGCGGCGGCGTCGTAGATGAATCGCCAGCGCCCCCCGCCGGAGACGCCCCGAGCGCGGAGAAAGGTGCGGAGCGAGGGGGCGTCTGAGATCGCGCCCAAGGCGTGAGGCCAGAGGATGAGGCTGGCGTCCGGATGGGCTGCTTCGATCTCGAGAAGGGCCGCGTCGACCGCGGCTCTGGACGAGGGGAGCCAGGGCGGGGCGGGTGAGTCGGCGTCGTCGGGGGCCGCGGTGCGGGCGGGCTCGATCACGATCAGGTTGGGCGCGGAGAGGGCGGACTCGGGGGGGCGAACCTCGCCGACGGTGTGGAGCACGGCCCAGACGCCGCCGGGGGAGACGACGCGGGAGGGGAGCGTGCCCTGCCGGGCCAGCAGGCGGAGGAGTGGGCTGCTCCCGAGCCGGGAAGGTTCGGGGCCGGAGATGCTGGGCATGGCGGGGGTGTCGGGCATGTGGGCGATTCTGAGCTACGGGAGGGGCGGGAGGGTGCGATGGGAGGCGGGCGACGACGCCGGATCGGGCAGGAACAGAACGTGCGAGATGGGTTCGAGCTGCGAAGGTCCGCGGATGTTATCGCGTGCGGGGTGTTGAGCGGAGGGGCCGATAGCCTGATGCTCGGGACGCCGCGGTGTGCGTCCGACGCGTGGCAGGATGCCGCGTGAACATGCCCGGAGGGCACTGCAACCAGCTTCATCCCTTCTGGGGGATGGTCGCACGGAGGCGATGCGCATGCTCACGCTGACGGTTCAGTCGCTGCTTGATTGGAGCACGGGTTCGGGACGGTCGCGCCAGGAGCCTGCGCGGACGTCGTCACATCGGCAGCACCTTGTGGATGAGGTGATGGGCCTGAACCCGGGTGCGACTGTGGAGTTTCTGTCATCGTTCACGGATCGGGCGCTGCAGCAGTACGCGGCCCACCTTCGCACGTGCCAGGATCGGCGCGGGCGGGATACGGGGTGGATCCGCGAGGCGGGGAGCCCGGCGGTCGTGCGGGTTGAGGCGGAGTGACGGGGGCGGGCGGTTCTCATTCGGCGTGCGGTACGAGCAGCCTTACAGGCTGCTGAGAATGTCAATTGAAGCTCTCCGGCGGTGGTGCTGAGGGGGCGGCGTGGTTTTGCCATGCGGAGCTTGACTCGCGTGGCCTGACTTTCGGACCTCGACTTATGCGGGCCTTGTGAAGGGCCGATGGAGCCTTGCCGGCGTGCGCACGCATGTGCGCCTGCCGACGGGAGTTCCGCCATGCGCCGCACGACTACCACTGATTTCGGTCGCAGCCCAAAGGCCTCAACGCTTGCGCTTGGCGCGGGCCTGGTGACATCGATCTTCGCGGGCTGCGCGAGCACGCCCCAGCCTCAGCAGAGCCAGAATGTGCCGGTGGCGGCCCCTGCGCCGGTGGCGGAAGCGGCGCCCGCGACGGGCTTCGCACCTGTGGTGGTGAACACCTTTGACTCGGCGCCCGAAGTGCTGCCGGGGACGACGCTGAATGTGAGGCGGGTGACGTTTGGCGAGGAGGGTGCGGACTTTGATCCGTGCGTCTCGAAGGATGGCTCGCGTCTGGTGTTTGCGAGCACGCAGCACCGCGCCACGAGCGACATCTACAGCCAGCGGACGGACTCCAAGGTCGTGACACAGCTCACGAACGATCCGGCCGACGACGCGATGCCGGCGATCTCGCCGGATGGGACGCGGATCGCGTTCGCGAGCAACCGTGCGGGGAGCTGGGACATCTACGTCATGCCCATCGGCGGCGGCCAGGCCGTGCAGATCACGAGCGACTCGGGGGATGACGTGCATCCGTCGTGGTCGCCGGATGGAACGGAGCTGGTCTTCTCGCGGCGTTCGGCGTCGAGCGGACGCTGGGAGATGTGGGTTGCGGAGGCCGCGAACTCGACGGTCTCGCACTTCATCGGCTTCGGGCTGCTTCCCAAGTGGTGCCCTGTGCCCGGGACGGGCGAGAACGCGAGTGACAAGATCCTCTTCCAGCTCGGACGCGAGCGCGGCCGCCGGAGCTTCGGGCTCTGGACGATCGACTACGCCGATGGTCAGGCGAGCAACCCGACGGAGATCGCGAGCAGCGCGGAGAAGGCGCTGATCAATCCGACATGGAGCCCTGACGGCGGCTGGATCGTCTTCGCCGAGGCGGATGCGAGTGCGCTGCAGGGCAACTCCTTCGCGTCGGCGAATGGGGACTCGTCGCTGTGGATGGTGAACCTGAGCGGGGAGGGGCGCGTGCGGCTGACGCAGGGTGACGGCTCGCATCTGAGCCCGACGTGGGGCGGGGGTGGGCGGCTGTACTTCGTCTCCGGGCGCGGCGGGCGCGACAACATCTGGTCGCTGGACCTTGGTCCTTCGATCAAGGCCGCGATGCTCACGACCGGCGGCGCGGGGACGCGGACGGCGGAGAACTCGGCGCCGGACCTGGCCGAGCCGACGGACGTGGAAGCTCCGATGGCCGACGTCGGAACCGGAAGTGAGGCCCCGCTGGAGCCGCGCTGAGAGATGACCGTGGGAAACACCTGAGATTGAGATTTCGGCCCCATCGGGGCCGTGCAGAGCTGGGCGGGGCGGTGCTCGTGTGGGCCGCCCCGCCTTGTTTTTTGGCCCGCGGGTCCCGGTGCCGATAACTGCCTGAACGGGAGTGTGATCAGCGATGAAGGACCCACGGCGGGCGGGATGCATGGACACTCAGGGGCGGCTCCGGGGAGTGCTGGTGGCGGCGGTGCTGCTGGCCTCTTTGGGGGTGCTTTCGGCGTGCGCGAGCAGGCCGAAGGACCCGCTGGTGATGCCACGGGTCTTGGCGGCGCCGTATTCGGCGGAAGGTGGCGAGGTGACGTGGGCTGTGGTGCCGCTGCGGAACGAGTCGGGGATCTCGACGGTGAGCGGGCAGGCGATGGGGGACAAGCTTGTGGCAGCGGCGGAGGAGGTCCGGGGGGTGCGGTGCGTGCCGCTGAACCGGACGCTTCTGGCGATGCGTGCGCTGGAGATGACATCCGTGCGCTCTCCGGCGGACGCCCGGAAGCTGGCGGAGGTGCTCGGGGTGGACGGGGTGCTGGTGGGGTCGATCACGGCATGGGATCCGTACACACCGGTGATCGGGCTGAGCGTGGCGCTGTACGCGCGACCGGGCGCGGCCCTTGGTCAGCAGCCGGTGCTGGGGCCGCGCGACGTGAGCACTCGGACGACGGACGGGCCAGGGCGGGGCGGGATTCCTGACGGTCCGCTGGCACTGGCTTCCGAGCACATGGACGCGAAGAACAACGCGATCCTGCTGGACGTGCAGGCGTTCGGGGAGGGGCGGCAGAATGGTCCAAGTGCTTTGGGATGGAGGCGTTATCTCGAAAGCATGGATCTGTACAGCGAGTTTGCGGCGTATCGGATCGTGGATGAGATTGTTCGGAGCGAGTGGATCAGGGTGGGTGCTTCGGGGGCCGGGGAGGCGGAGGCGGGGCGGACGCGCGAGGGGTCCCAGGCTCCGCGGCCGGCGCCGGGGGGTGCAACCCGTGGCGACCCGCTGCTGAAGACAGGAGAGGAAAAGGCGATGGTCCGGGTAAGTGAGGTTGGAGAGGGTGGCACTTCGGACCGATAGTCCACCCAGCCCTGTGATGTTCAGGGGCAGACCAAGATCCCAGCGGGCGGTCAGACGCCGGCGGGAGAACAGCGACCGCGATCAGGAGTGTTGGCATGTCGACTCTACCCATCACCGAGGCGTTCACCCGGTACCTCGCCGACGAGCGTCACTTCAGCCCCTACACGGCGCGGTGCTACGGCGCGGACCTTCGCCAGTTCGTGGAGTGGCTGCGGACGGAGCTGTCGCTGGAGACGAGCGAGGCGCAGGAGCGCGAGGCGATGGAGCGATGCCAGCGTGATCGCGCGAGCGGTCAGGCGGCACCGGCGAAGCCGCAGGTGACTCCCGGGAATGGGGACATTCTGGGGACGTTCAAGCCGCGCACGGCGACGGAGGCCATCTGCCTCGGCAGCGTCGAGGTGGTGCGCGAGTTCCTGACGCACCTTGGTGATCAGCAGTACTCGACGGCGACGATGGCGCGGAAGATCGCGACGCTTCGCTCGTTCTACAAGTGGGCCGACCGCCGGGGCGTGGCGTGGGGCAATCCGATGACGGCGATTCGGACGCCGCGTCAGGGCAAGCGACTTCCCAAGGCCATCACGATCGATCAGGTCGAGCGTCTTCTCGCGGCGCCCGGCGAGGCCGATGTGCTTGGACGGCGCGACCGCGCGATGCTCGAGACGCTCTACTCCACGGGTATCCGCGTCAGCGAGCTGGTTGGCCTCAACATGGCCGACCTTGATCTGCCTGGCGAGTCGATGCGCGTGAAGGGCAAGGGCAACAAGGAACGCATCGTGCCGCTGGGCTCGCACGCGATCCAGTCCATCATCCGGTACATCGAGATGGTCAAGGGGGATCCGAAGTTCGCGCCGCGCTTCGCGACCGGACTTCCGAACATGGCGCTCTTCGTCAACAAGCACGGCGGGCGGCTCTCGAGCCGCAGCGTCCGGCGCAAGCTGGACAAGTACCTCAAGCAGGTCGGGCTTGACCCCTCGATCAGCCCGCACACGCTGCGTCACAGCTTCGCGACGCACCTGCTCGACAACGGCGCGGACCTGCGCAGCGTGCAGGAGCTGCTGGGGCACCAGAGCCTCTCGACCACTCAGGTGTACACGCACCTCACGACCACGCGCGTGCAGGAGGCGTACAACAACGCGCATCCGCGGGCGCAGGCGAGCTGAGGCTCCCGGCCCGGGATCGGGTCTGCACAAGTCCTACGGGCGTGACTCGAGCAGTCGGCGCAGCTCGGTGGCGACGGCGTCGGGCTCGAGCCCGGCGTCGAGCGGCACCGTTCCGAGAACGCGCTGCTCGTGGTCGATGACCACGGCAACGGCGGTGGCGCCGGCGATCAGTCGTGACATGAGCTGGCGGCCGCCGGTGGTCCAGACCGGGGCCTGGCCGGCAGCGGGCTCCCAGGCGGTTGCGGTCTGCGCGACGACCTCTGGATCGAGCTCCCCCACTTCTACGACGGCGACGGGGATCGTCGCGACCATGGGCAGGCCGTAGTCGCCGAGCACGGTGCGGCGCTGGTACTCCTGCGCCAGGGTGTGGGCGGCTTCGGCGGCAGCGCGTGCGCTGCGGGCCGCGGGTGAGGCAAGGCTTGCGTCGACGCCGGGCACGAAGAGGATGAGGACGGCGCGGGGCGGATCCATCTTGCCCACGAGCGACGGCGGCGCGGGG
The DNA here is from genome assembly GCA_964495635.1 of uncultured Phycisphaeraceae bacterium. Taxonomy (GTDB): domain Bacteria; phylum Planctomycetota; class Phycisphaerae; order Phycisphaerales; family UBA1924; genus JBBASU01. Next base: position 2,096 of record CAZBXF010000113.1, on the reverse strand, counting down.
CGCGCGAGGGCGGCGTCGAGCGACCAGGCGGAGAGGTCCTGACCCATGAGTCCGAGGCTGGGGAGGCGCGAGCCGGTGCTGATCTCCGGGAGACGCGGCTTGAGCTCAGCGACGGTCGCAACCCTGGTGCGGCCGTCGCCACTGCCGGGGGCGGCCTCGATGGGCGGGAAGGCGAGACGCGCGGGCTCGGCGGGCTGGTCGAGGCGGAGCGTGAAGCGTGCGGGCGCGTCGGGGGGGCCGATGAGCGCGAGCATGCGCGTGAGGCGCAGCGTGGCGGCATCGATGGTGAGCTCGAAGGGGCCGCGGGCGGACTGGCCCATCACCACCAGCGTGCTGGCGGACGTGCTGAGGACGCGGCTGTCGAAGCGCGGGTCTTCGAGCATCCAGAAGGCGGCCTCGACGGGAACTTCGGTGCCGGACGCGGCCCAGATGAGTGGCGGAACAGCGAGGGGGGGCAGGGCGGATTGGAGGGCGTCGAGCGCGGACTCGTGGTCGGAGAGGGAGCGTTCGAAGAGGAGGCTGGAGTTGGCGAGGTGCACGCCGCGAAGGTGGCGGTCATCGAGGGAGAAGAGGAGTGCGTGCCCGAGGCGAAGGGCGAGCGTGGGGCGAGCGTCGGGGTCCGTGCGTGCGACGGAGAATGCGACGGGGCTCGTGACGGATCGGCCTTCGGAGTCCTGGAGGGTGATGGAGCCGCGCTGGGCGAGGGAGGTGGTGGCGTAGAGGTCGCGCACGCGGCGGAGGAGGTCGGCGGCGGTTTCGGGGGGTGCTGGAGGCGCGGCGTCGGCCGGCGCGACTTCGGGCTGCGGCGGTGTCGTAAGGTCCGGCTGCGCGATCGCGGCACCGGTGATGGCACCGGTGATGGCACCGAGCATGAACATCGTCAGGAGTGAGGTGGAGTGCGGCGAACGGACCATTGGGCGATCCTAGGAAGGCGGGCGGATGTGCCGCGCGACCGTGCCGTTCTACTCGGGGGCAGCGCACCGGCAGCGGCGCTGCGGACTTGCTGGGCATGCCCGGGAAGAAACGAACCGGTCGGGACGACCGGGCTACCCAGGGCGGGGGCGGTCAGAGTTGTGCGAGGAGGTCCTTCACGCGAGCGTGGTCGGGCGGGATCGTGAGGTCGGGCGCGATCATCGCGAGGGGCTCGAGCACGAAGCGGCGCTCGCGCAGGCGCGGATGGGGGAGCGTCAGACCGGGCTCGCTCAGGACGAGGTCGCCGAAGGTGATGAGGTCAAGGTCGAGGGTGCGCGGGCCCCAGCGCTGGTCGCGGACGCGGCCCTGCTGCTGCTCGATCTGGAGGAGCTTCTCAAGGAGGCGCTGCGGTGAGAGCGTGGTTCGGATGAGTGCCGCGGCGTTGAGGAACGGAGCCTGCGCGACGGGGCCGACTGGGTCGGTCTCGATGTTCCTGGATGCGGCCAGGACCACGATGCCGGGAGTGGCGGCCAGGGCCGTGATCGCGGCGGCGAGGTGCGCGGCGCGGTCACCGACATTTGACCCCAGGGCGATGGCGGCGAGGTGGTGCTGTGGTGCGGGATGTGGCACGTTCTCCGTCACGACCCACGATAGCGCGGCAGGGCACCGGCGAGGGCGGAGCGGAGAATCGACGGCTACTCGGCGGGTTCGAGTTCGCGCATGCGGTGCTGCATCTGGGCCTTGAGGCGGGCGAGGATGCTGCTGTGCATCTGCGAGACGCGCGACTCGGAGAGATCGAGCGTGGCGCCGATCTCCTTCATCGTCATGCCCTCGTAGTAGTAGAGGATCATGATCAGGCGTTCGGCGCGGCTGAGGCCCTTGGTGATGAGGTCCTTCAGATCGCGGCGCTGGATCTCGTTGAAGGGGTTGAGCTGCGTCTCATCCTTGATGACGTCGATCTCGCGGACGTCGCGGCCGCCGCCGGAATCGCCGGTGAAGCAGCGCTGGGTGAGGGAGCGGGTGCTGACGGCCTTGCCGTCGCGGGTGATCTTGTCGAACTCCTCGCCGGAGACGTTGAGGATTCGGGAGACCTCGTCCTCGGTCGCGGGGCGGCCGGTCTTCTTCTCGATCTCCTGCCGGGCCTGCTCGACCTTGCCGGCGCGGTGGCGGACGAGGCGCGGGAC
>CAZBXF010000112.1:0-10847 GCA_964495635.1 uncultured Phycisphaeraceae bacterium | reverse complement strand
GCCGACTCCATCTGATCGCTCGGGATGTTGAATGCGAAGTGATAGCTCGGGCTGCACCTCCGGCGTGCTGCACGCCGGACGGGTGCCGCGAGCGAGTCACACATCGCCCACGCCGCTCGCGGGCTTGCGTTGAGTCCTCATCACCTCACTGGCGACGAGCGGTCCGAGGGCGGAGTGAGCCTCTTGTAGAAGTAGGTCGTGCCGCACGGCGCACCATCTGGCATGAGTGCGTAGCCGGGAACATCACCCGCGCGGCACCACCCTAGCCGGGTGTACAGGCGAGCCGCATCGCCGTCTGTGACAGCGTCGAGGACGAGCAGCGTCCGGCCTCGGGCGAGCGCGAGTCGCTCTACCTGCGACATGAGAGCGGCACCAAGCCCGCGCCGGCGGGCTCGCCGATGAACCAGCATCTTGCAGAGGTCTGCGCGGTGCGGCTGATTCTCCGGCAGGTCGAGGACAAGTTGGACCGTGCCGCAGATACCTGCGTCGTCCTCGGCGATCAGGATCGCTCGGTCGCCCGCGGCGACCTCGGCCGCGACCTTCGTCCAGAAGCGTTCGGCGCGAGCGCGTGTCAAGGGGAGCATGAAGCCGACGGACGCGCCGGCCTCAACGCAATCAATGAGCACATCGGACAGAGCACGGACGGCGGCGGGGTCGAGCGATCCGAGCTCACGGATCTGGAAGTTCGCGGGAAATGGATTGCCGTGCGCGCTCATGACGAGGGCACGGTAGGGGCTGCCTCTAGGCGAGCGTGCTGGCCTCTGGGCTGATTCGGGGCGAAGCCCGCACCATCCCTGAGCCGCGCGATGGTGCCCACTTCGAGGTCAGCGACGGCGTTTGGCGAGAAGCAAGCCACCGAAGCCGAGCAGCACCGCGGCGCTCGGGGCCGGAATGATCTGGAGGTCGCAAGACCAGGAGTTGGTCGCCGTGTCCGTCACGCCAGCGAAGGCAGTTCCACCAGCCCAGGACGTCAGCCGATAGCTGCCGGACTGGAGTTCCAGATTCTGGTTGAATGCTCCCTCCTGCCCCGGGAGGAAGAGGCTGCTGAACACGATCACCCAGGTGAAGCCGTCGAACCGGCGCAGCTCCACACCGGCGGCAAGATTCTGCCCGTCCGGCGTCAGGTTGATCTCGCCCGAGAGGGAGGCCGGCACATTCTCGGAGAGCGAGAAAGCGAACTCGAGGCTGTTGCCGGGATTCACCGCGGCAATCGTCGCCAGGCCGAATCCTGAGGTCCCAGCTTGCAACGTTGCCTGCCCGGACGAGCGGATCCGACTAAAGCTTGGCAGCGATCCTGTAATGTCGTACTGATGCCCGATCGCTGCCGAGACACCGGCAGACCAAGGCCGCGGAGGATCGCCGGGAAGCGAACCCTGCCGGAAGTCTGAGAACTGGAGGCTCTCCGAGTCGGTGCTCAGGAGGGCGTCGTCGAATCGAGAATCGGTGGGCGTGAAGGCATCACCGCCGGCACCGTACGTGGCCCCATAGTTCAGATTCGACTGGCGTGAGGTGATCACGGCCGCTCCCGACGCGCTGGCAAAGGCGGCGGACGTCGCAACGGCCACGGCGATCGTGAGAGACCGGTTGAATCCGATGCCTGCTTCAATAACTGACATCACATGCTCCTTGAAGGCCGCCTCCACGCTCCCCTACCACCCCGAGCTCGTCTCCTCGGCCGTCGACCGCGGCGCCATGGTGGCACGAGGCGCCGATCGAACCTGGGCAACCGTCTCTTCGCCAACATCAGGCGCCTCGAGGCACCACGGGCTCACGGCTGGCCAAGGAGGTACGAATCCGAGCAACGATTGAGCACGTCGGTATACAGCTTTCTCTTGCGTGCGTCAAGATGTGGAAGCACGGAGAGGCAGAGTCACACCAGACATTTGGGATAAGGCCCCAAGCATCGCCGCCGCAACTCGCGGCGCTACTCGGGCAGAAGGGGTGGACTCGGCGACGCACAGCCGCGATCCGCCGCTCGCTCGTGCGAAGGCGAAGCGTGCAGGATCTGTACCTGACACCGCTGCCTTGCCGTTTTCGGCTCTGCCGCCGCGGGGAGGATTACGATCCTCTCATCATGCAACCGACGCTTCTCGCCACCGTGCTTTCCCTCCTCTTCGCTGGACTCTTGCTTCTGGCCGCGGGTTGCACCGACGCACGCCCAGCGTCACCCCAGCTGAGCGGTCCAGCGGACGGCTCGGGGGCGGCTCCTCCGCCGGAGATCCGCGCGTGGATGGACCGGCTGACGGTGGCGCACGCGTACGACCCCAAGACGGGGTTCATCGTCGCTCGCGAGACAATCACGCTGCCGCCGCTGATTGCGAACGCGCCGCCACTGGACGCCGCGGTGGCGCGTGCGGGCTCGGATCGCACCGTCGTGGCGTTCGCGACCGCAGATCGCTGCGCCCCGTGCCAGCAGTTCAAGCGCGATGCGCTCAACGACGCGCAGGTCATCGCACGGCTATCGGAGGCCCACTTCCTTCCCACGCACGTCGAGGTTGATCGTTCGCCCGAGCTTGCCGATCAGTATCTGGGCACGCGGTCGATCCCGATGACCTATGCGCTGCGTGATGGAAAGATCATCGCAACCCTGAGAGGGCAGCGCTCCGCCGCGGAGCTGCTCGCGTGGCTGGATGCGTTGCCGGGGTAACGCCGACCGGTGCTGGTCACGCTGCGGTATAGATCCGTCCCGCCCCACCACAGCTGCAGCACCAACGGACGGAGGAGCCGCTGAGGGGGATCAAGGGTCGGTGAAAAACGGCAATCCGGGTACCAGGATGCGAAGGACTGGGCAGCAGGGATAGAGCCCGAGGACCTCGCGCAGGTCGCGACATCATCCGTCGCGGCGGGGCGTGGCCGCCGAGCCGGCGAGGATGCCGCCGTCGATCACGAACTCCGCGCCTGTCACATAGGCCGATTCGTCGCTCGCGAGGTAGAGGGCCATGAGCGCAACATCCTCGGGCGTGCCCATGCGACCGAGCGGCACCTCCGCGGCGAATGACGCGATGGACGCATCCCTTGCTTCCGGCGTGTCGCCAAGCATCGGATCCCACATCGGTGTGAGGATTGCACCAGGGTGGATTGAGTTGCATCGGATCGGGTAGCCCACCTCGGCGCAGTAGAGCGCGACGGACTTGGTGTGATTGCGCACACCGGCTTTGCTCGACGCATACGCCGCGGCACGGCTGATGCCGACCTGACCGGATCTGGACGAAATGTTGACGATTGACCCGCCTCGCCCCTGCGGCGGCTTCATCGCGGCGATCGCGTGCTTGCATCCGAGGAAGACGCCATCAAGATTCGTCGCGTGAACCGCACGCCAGGCTTCAAGCGACGCGTGCTCCGGATCATGCGGCCCCATCGGCGGCACGAAGCCGGTGATGCCAGCGTTGTTGACGACGATGTCGAGGCGGCCAAATCGCTCGAGTGCGTGGGCTGTGGCGCGACGCCAGTGCTCCTCGTCACGCACATCAAGGACGACGCTGCTTGCCGACTCTCCGATGCTGCGAGCGGCATCGACGGCGCCGGCGTGATCGAGATCGCTCGTGACCACCCGGGCTCCATGAGATGCGAAGAGCACGGCGCACGCCCGTCCGATCCCTCGTGCGGCACCAGTAACCAACGCCACCTTGGACTCAAGCCGACCCATTGATGCAGTTCCTCCTCGCGTGGCCCCCCAACGCACGATCTGGCACCCTTCGACTCAGACTCCCGACTGCTGGCACTTCAACGCTGATGGCGTTCGAGTCAACGCCATCAGGCGCCTCGTCGAGATGTTAACGCACCCGCCACTACGGGGCGCCATGTGTCGCTCGGAGTCGGACGAGCATCCGGTGCTATGGGGCGTCAGGAGCAGGTCGAGTCAGCTCAGATCAGGGTCAGAGGGACGCGGCTGGCGATCGCAACGGTCACCGGACCGGCGGCTCAGAGCGATGTTGCCACAGCCGCGCGGACTCCGCGTCGCCGCCCCGTGCGTAGTACTCGGCAAGCAGCCTTGCACAGACCTGAGCGTTGGCGAGTTCCTGCCGCCGCACGCTGAGGGAATATGCATCTGTGAGCGACCTCACGCCGGCCTCGGAGTCGCCATCGGCGAGCTGTGCCCGCCCGAGGTTGCGCAGCACCGAGGCGTGCATTTCTTCGTAACCTGCCGCGATCACCCGTGAGAGCACCGCGAGGAGCAGTTCCCGCGCGGCGGCGGGATTGCCTCCCTCGATCTGCGCGACGCCGAGATTGTTGCTGGCCACCAGTGTCTGGCGATGGTCGGGTCCCAGCTGCGCTTCGAGGCGTCGGATCGCCGATCGATGCATCTCCACGCTGTTCTCGAACTGGCCCGCAGCTCCGAGCGCGCTGGCGAGGCTTGAGTCCAGCCGTGCATGCCACGGGCTTGTGTCGGGCTGTCCGGCGAGGCTCGCTTCTCGGGAGGCTCTCGCAAGTGCAACGGCCTCATGGGCGCGTCCGGCACGAATGAGCGCGGCCACCTGGCTCGTAACCTGCGTCAGCGTGAGATCGTGGGCGGGCCCGAATGTCGAGCTCAACTCGCGCAGCAGCACCGTCGAACGCTCGAGAGCCTCGGCTTCACGGCCTGAACGCCGGAGGAACTCGATCGCGTTGGTGCGGGCCGTCACGAGCGTGGGATGGTCGGACCCGAGAGGGCCTGCGGCCTCGCGCTCAACCGACGAGAGCATCTCAAGAGCCAGATCGAGCTTGCCCTGCTCGGCGAGAACGGAGGCGAGGTTGAGGCGCGTGGTGAGCGTCTCGAGCGCGTTAGGGTGGAGCTCCCATCGATTGAGGAGGTCGCGCAGGGCCAACTCGGCCTCGGCGTACTGCCCACGCGCGGAGAGCAGGCTGGCGAGATTCCCCCGTACCGCGAGCGTCTCACGGGCATCGGGCCCGTGGATCCGCTGCATGTGCTCGAGCAGCTCGCGATACTCGCGCTCAGCCGCGCCGAAGTCCTGGGCGTCGAGAAAGCACCCGGCACGAGCATCCCGTGCCGCGAGAGTCGCGGGGTGGAGAGGACCGAAACGTTCGAGCGTCAGAGCGAGGGTCCTTTCGGCGAGGGTGGTCGCCTGATTGAGTTCGTAGAGCCAGCGCAGAGTCTGAACGAGTGCGGCCCGGTCCATGAAGGCTTCCGCAGCGTCCCCTGCGCCGGCATTTTCACGCTGGTTTATGGCGGCTTCCAGCAGGACCCGCGAGCGTGCGTAGTCCCCGAGGCTGAAGTACATCGCACCCAGCAGCGATCGCACGTCGGCGCTGGTCAGTTCGTCAAGATCAGCCTTGGCATTGAGCTGTGTCTCAAGCCCCTGGAGCACTTCGAGCATGCGTGCGTCTCGCCGACCAAAGTTCGGATCCGCGCTCGAGATCATCCCGCGGATAAGGCCGACGACCTCAGCTGCGCGGGCGCGCTCGTGGGCGGCTCTGCTCCATGCCACCACCTGAGCCGTGCCGAGCCCGAGCATGGCCGCGAGGACCGCGCCGGCGAGGGTCAGCGCGAGCGCGTTTCTTCTCATGAACCGGCTGGCGCGATATGCGATGGTGGCCTTGCGCGCACTGACGGGGCGCCCAAGCCGCGCGTTCTCCAGGTCGTCAGCGAAGGCGGAGGCGGAGGAGTAGCGGTCCGACGGCGAGCGAGCAAGGGCCTTCATGACCACCGCCTCGAGGTCGGGAGGGACGTTGGTCGCTGCCCGCGAGAATCGTGGTACTTCCTCGAGGGCCGTCCGCCGCAGCACTTGAAGCGGCGTGGCTCCCTGCACCACGAACGGCGCGGCACCCGACAGCAGCTCGTAGGCCATCGCCCCAAGAGCCCAGACGTCCGAGCGCACGTCGACGGAGTCCGGCCGCTCGATGCCTTCCGGGCTCAGGTAGCCCGGCGTGCCGGCAACGGAGCATTCCAGGGTGTGCCAAGTTCCCGCTGACCTCGTCAGCAGCCGGGCAACTCCGAAGTCGAGCACACGGGGCCGACCTGCGCCGTCCACGAGCACGTTGGAGGGCTTGAGGTCCCGGTGGATCACGCCGCACTGATGGATCCGCGCGACGCCGTGCGCGATCTGTCCCATGAGAGCCGCGATCCGCCATGGGTCGAGGGCCTGCTCCCGGACAGCTTGCGTGACGGGCACTCCTTCGACGTACTCCATTGAGATGTACGCGGCACGATGGCCCTCGGAGAGCTCCACAAGCCCGGCCTCATAGATGCGGACGACGCTCGGGTGTTCGACTCGGGCGGCCGCGGTCGCTTCCAGCCAGAACCGCGGGTCGGTGCCGAGCAGGGGTGCGGTCCTGAGCACCTTGAGCGCGACCTGCCGTTCCGGCCGATTCTGGTGTGCCAGATAGACCGCGGCGCCCGGACTCTCGGCAATCAGGCGAAGGATCTGGAAGCTGCCGATTCGCCCCTGTACCGGAAGCGGGACGGGCGTGCTCGCCGCCCCTACCCAGGCATCAGCTCCCTCGTTGAGCACCGCAGCGGAAGACTCAGACGCGGCGAGGAGGGATCGCACTTCGGTCATCCACGCCTCGTTGCCCGAGCATCGGGCTTCGACGAGCGCTCCGCGGTCGCCCGGGGGCAACTCCAGCGCCTCACCGATGATCGCCTTGGTTTGCTCCCAGGTGGCCTTGTCCATGCTCAGGTGTCCGGTGCGTGCTCTCCGCCTTGTTTCATGCGTCGAATCAGCCACGCTCGTGCAGCAGCCCAGTCATATTTGATGGCTCGTTCGGAGCGTCCCTGCATCTGGCTAATCCGCTCGACGGTGAGGCCGGCAAAGTACCGGAGCAGGACCACCTCGGAGAGCTCCGGATCCTGCATCTTGAGTTCTTCGAGGGCCTGGTGCAGGCTGAGGAGAGCGTCCGGGTCGCCCGGCGGGCTGGCAAGATCTGCGTCATCGAGCTCCTCGCGTCGCCTGCCTCCGCCACGTTTGTGGCTGGAAACCCGCCGGGCTCGCTCGACGAGAATGCGACGCATGGCCTCAGCCGCGGCTGAGTAGAAGTACGCTTCGCTCGGCCACACCTGCCCACCGGACGCCAATCGCACGTAGGCCTCGTGGACCAGTGCCGTGGGCTGCAGCGTCAGACCGGGTCGCTCGCGGCGGAGCTGTCCCTCGGCGAGCCCTCGGAGTTCGTCGTACAGGCGTTCGAACAGCGCGCTGCTTTCCAGGCGGTTCTCGGACGGGTGCGCCGAATCTGCGGCGTTTCCTTGCACGCTCACAACCCTTCTCTCGCAAACTCCTGTACGCCGCTCGAGCGTTCGAATTGCGGCGTGCAGAAGCTGCAGGAAAGAGTAGAAGGGAGATTTGCCATGGTCCGTTCCGTCACTCGTCTTGGTGTGCTGTGTGGTTCAGTGATGCTCGCCCCTACGGCGGGCGCGGAGATCGTGACTTTCACGCTCGATCCGGCCCAGAGTCGGCTGACGCTCTCCGGCGGGGTCGCCACTCCGGCGAGCTTCTTCGGATTCTCTCCCGTAGCCCCCGGTTCAATGGAGGCATCGTTCGGCGGGACGATCGTCGCTGATCGGAACGGGTCCAGCCTGACAGTTTCTGGGGGCAGTTCGATCGCCGCACTCGCGAATCCGGCGGGTCCGTTCCTGCCGGCCGGTCCCGGCAGCGTTGATGTGTTCGGCATGGTTACCAACGGCTTCAACGGCTCTGCCAGCAACCGGATGTACGACGTCGTGCTCGATCTCGTCAGCGGTTCCCTCACGCACGGCACAGCATTCTCAGGCAATGTGGCGTTCATCGGCGGAGGCGGCATCTTCCCCTTCTTCAGCCCCGATCCCAGGAGCCTCATCTACTTCCCAGTGAACAACGGCTCTGCCGGCCCTGTCCCTGCGGTCTCTATCACGAGCGACGGCACCGTTGACACCCTCACGATTCCCATCAACGTGAACCTGGCCGCTACCTCTGACGACCGCAGCTTCGTGCTCGCGAGGCTGACTGGCACGCTCGTGGCAACCAGCGTCATCCCGGCCCCGGGTGCGTCCGTTGTTCTGGCTCTGGCCGGATTGGCGATGGCGCGCCGTCGCCGCTAGTCGTGCGGGCGGAGAGCGCGGCCAGCGACTGTCCGGGCGTGCCCGCGAGGGGGCACGCTCGGGCGTCGCGGGGCCGTATCGGCCTGCACGGTACTGGTTGTGGGACCGCATCGCGGCCAGAGATCAACTCGACCACACTCCGGCGAACTCTTGCCCACCGGTACACTTGATACGTGAACGGACCAGACTTCTTCTCGCTCAACGCGTGCATGATGGGCACCGCCGTCACTCCCTGGATCTCCTGGAAAGGTGGTCCGACGCTGCGCGTCCTTCATCGCGGCAGGCATGTGCTGCTCGACATCACGCCCCCCGCCCAAGCCTGGACCCAGCTCTGGTCACTGCTGCATGAAGGTGACTTCTGGTCATGGTCCGATGTCTCCGGCGATCCGCGTCAGAAGGATGGCTGGCGTTCTTCCATCCAGATCCAGTGGCAGGGCCGCCGTCACGTCGTCCATGTGCGACTCGCCGGCTCGACGCCTGATGTGGCGCGCGTCGACTCCTGCATGCGACAGATCTTGCGCTGGATGGATGGGCTCGCGGGCTTTGATCCGGAGACCTGGGACGGGCCGGAGGCCGACTCGGCTCCTGACGAGAACGCTGCGTGACCGCGCCCGACTGGCCGCCGTGCGCCACCTACCCGGGAGTGACAACCTCCGTCGGTCCGCCGACCCGCACCGAAACGAGCACCCTGCCTTCCGTGAGCGACTGCGCGCCCGACAGGAAGCCGCCGGTCACGAGGGCCGCGGCCTTCTCAGCGAGCTTGGGGCGGTGACCGGCTGCGATCGCCCGGATGATCGCCGACTGGCCCTCGTCGCGCAGCTCGATGATCTCGGCGATGGGTGCAGAAACCTCGTCCTTCACCCGGTCGCAGGCCATTTGGATGCCCTTGACCAGCGCGACATGAAGCTTGAAGGGGGAGACGCCCACGGGGAAGTGGCTGAGCTTGAGCACCCGTGTGAGGAGCGGGTCGGGCGTGGACTTGGGCTGGAAGGCCGCGGTGTTGACGGCGGTGATGACCTTGCGGGTTGCGTCCTCGAACAGGACTTCCTCCTGATCCACCGGCGTGCGCGTGAGAAGGATTTCACGAACTTCCTGCATAATGAGGGTGACTTCGTCAGCAACGGACTGGTCGTACCAGGAGGTTGTGGCGTCGATGGACTTGCCGCCGTTCCAAGCCCAATCGAAGTAGCCGCCGTGATAGGTACAGACCTCGCGGATGATGTTGCCTCGGTGGACCCAGCCGTCACCAGCCCCGAAGACGGCCAATCCCGCACGGACGTCGGTAACGCGTGGGGCCTGCTTGGCGATGCTGACGAAGTCGCCAGATCCGTGCGAGCAGAAGACACGCAGGAAAGGGTTGCGTGTCGTGTGGGCCGCGACGGTGTGGGCCCAGATGCTCGGCTCGGTGAGGCCGTTTGCCTTGAGCGCATGGAAGATGGTCCACGCGAACGAGTCGAAGCCGAGCTCCTCAGCAGGGAACATCCGTCCCATCGTCGGATCGGTCTTGGTCTGCTCAACGATGACGCCTCGCCCGCACAGACATGCGTAGAGAGAGAGGTTGAGGTTGGGAACACAGTGCGGAGCGATGGCGGGCACCCAGCTCTTGACGTTCGAAGTGCGTGTCTTGCGCAGGTGTGAATTAGTCTCGTTGCCCGCGATGGTGAGCCCGTCGCGCCAGCCGTGACAGAGGATCAGCAGCGTCCCGACCTTGGGGCACCGGTAGAGCGGTGGCGGCAGCGCGGACATCTCCGAGTCTTCGAGTCCCTCGGCTGCGGCGTTCAGGAAGATGTCGTTCTCGATCAGCGCCCTGCCCACTGCAAGGCGCGTCTCCTCCAGCTTGGTCGAGAGTTCTGCCAGCGTGCTGTCGGTGTTCTGATCAAAACGGTGGTAGCCGATCTTGATGGTGCGATCGTCGTCGGGCATGAAGGACGGAAGGACTGCGAGCGTCTCCTCGGCCTGCCCCTCGAACTCCGCGTCGTTGCTGTTGGTGAAGTAGACCTCACCGCCGCCGTTCGCCAGGACACGCCGACAAACCTCTACGCCGCTCTTGTAGTAGGCCGTCCGAGGGCGAGTCTTCTGAACACCATTCTCCATGACAGGCACTTCGACACCGTTGACCTTGGTGAAGACGGGCTCTTGCACGATGCCGCTGGTGATGCCGGTCGGCTCGATGCGCCAATTCCCGCAAACGGAGACGGCAAAGCCACCACGCTGCCTCAGCTGGTGCCGGATGCTCGCCATCTCGTTGCGGAGTTGGAAGGGAAGCTGCGTGGTAAGGCCTGCATATGACGAGTCGTCGGCGACGGTGCGGATCGTCGCCCCCAGCTCGAAGAACTTCTCGTACTGCGGCATGTGGAGATTGAGGATCCGCTCGGTCTCGGTGGTATCACGCAGTCGCAGGCGAAGGAACCCGTTGGTGGACGCGATGTCGCGGTCGAACTTGGGCCTGACGAAGTTCTGCGGCAACTGGAACTCGAACATGCCCTTCGCGCGACGAACGAGGATGCCCGGGATGGCCGCCACGAGCTGGTTCGTGGCATTCGCGGCGCGATCGGTCTCTTCATCGCTGTACTGCTTGAAGGTGTACGCGTCCATCTCCCAGATCTGGAGGAAGCAGTTGGGGCCGGTGTCGGCGGCGAGGTCCGCGAGAGGTATCGGCTCCACCGGCGAACTCGATCGCGGCGCCTTGATCCCCTTCCCCTTCACTTGCGTGAGTTCAATGGAGATCGGCCGGCGCTCAATGCGCGGCAGGTTAAGGCTGAGCGAGACATTCACCACGACGGAGGCCGGAGCGGCGGCGGTGTTCTGTGGATTTGTGGTCATGACCCCTCCAGCT
>CAZBXF010000111.1:0-11203 GCA_964495635.1 uncultured Phycisphaeraceae bacterium | reverse complement strand
CCTTGCACGCGATCGAGATGTGGAACTCACCCAGACCCGGCGGACCGAAGCCAAACTTCCGACGCGTGAGCCTCCAGTGCTCGATCACGCTGCGGCCGCGCAGGTGCTCCATGTACCCATGCACGGCCTTGCTGAACTCAAGGTCCTTGTGCGACTCTCGCAGGTTCACCCAGATCTCGTAGTAGTTCATGGCGGGAGGTTACTCCGATCAGCGGCGGCGAACGGCGAGCGTTCGACCGGCGAGCAGCATCGCGACGATCGCCGCACTGGGCGCGGGGATGTACGTGTATGTCACGATGAGGTCGCCATCGGCACGCGGAAACGAGATGGTCTCGAGGAGCGAGGAAGCGTCGACGAACTGGACCTCGAAGGCCGTGAAGTCGATCGTCGCGACGGCACCGTCGGTAAGGAACGGAGTGAGGTCGGCAGGGGCCGCCTCGAACTCGAAGGGCCAGGCCTGGCGACCAAGGTTGACGTAGTCCGGACCCTGGCCGGGCTGATCGTCGGCCGGGCCGATCTCGACGCTTGCGACCTGGCCAAAGAAGGTCCTTGGCTCCGGCGTGACGCCGCTTGCGCCGAAGGTCATCCAGAGTGTTGCGTCGCCATCGCTTCGGGCGGGCTGGTCGGTCGTGTTCTCGAGTTGCACCTGGAACGCACCGAGGAAGGTCCAGCGAAGGTGTACGCCCGTGAGGATGCGGGTCCCACCAACGCTCTCGAAGCGTGGGATTGCGATCTCAGTCGGGCCCGAAAGGCCGGTGTGCTGGAAGCTCAGGTCGAGCACGAGGGCTTCCTGAGCTTGTGCGGTTGCGGTCACGCCGCCCAGGAGCAGTACGGCTGCCAGCATGGGGAAGGTGCTTGGATAGAGCGGAAGTGGCGGGTGCATGCTCAAGCGATGGAACTAAGACTACCAAAGATCGCCGAAACCGCTACGGGAATCCAGCGCCAGGGTGCGGGACCCGAACGTAGCCAGCGTCAGACCGGTCGGTCGCTGCGCAGACGCTGGAAGGTCTCCTCATCGAGCCCGAGGTAGTCACGCATGAAGGAGTCGTACTTCTCGCTATCCTCGTCGCGAGAGAGATCCAGCCGCAGCTCGTTGATGACCTTCGTCCCCTGGCGGATCCACTCCTCGAACGTTTCGCTCGAGATGTTCTCGAAGATCCACTCGCCAACTGGGCCTTTGAAGGGGGGCTTCTTCATCTTGGTTCCAGGCCTGCCGGACTTGCTGCACATGAAGGTACCGTCGGGGAGCGGCGCGATCGCCGCGGCGGCCGCCTTCCCCGCAACTTCCGGGCGCTTCACGCCCAGCGAGTCGAGCATCTCGCCCATCGCGCTCATCGGCATCCGGTCGCCACGCTCCGCGGCAGATGAGTATCCCTCTGCGAGGACCACCACGGCCTTGTCACGATCTCCCGAGTCGATGAGAGCCTTTCCCGCGAGCTGGTACGCCTTGCTCATGGCTGGATTGAGCTCGAAACAGCGGGTGTAGGCCCGAGCCGCGTCGGCGGGCCTTCCGGCTTGCGCATATGCGCCGCCCAGGCTGAACCAGGCCATGTCGTTGGTCGGATCCGCCCCCTCGCGGACCATGTTCTCGAACTGTGCGATGCGTGCGTTGATGGCGGTCATGTCCATGATGCAACCGTACGCCCCGGACAACGCCTGCCGCGCGGCCCGCATGGGCAGCCGCCGCCTCTCCGGACGCCTCGGTCGCGAATCGCGCGGGCTGGGTACGCTCTGCCCGTGCCCGACCAAAGTCTCGCTACCAACCTCGCTGGAATCTCTCTCGCCACCCCTGTGCTCCTCGCCGCGGGAACGGCGGGAACGCTGGATGAGATGGCCGACTGCGTCGACCTCCGCGAGGTCGGCGGCATCGTCACCAAGTCCATCACCGTCGAGCCGCGCGACGGCAACCAGACGTGGCGCATCCTCCCGACCAGGGCCGGCATGCTCAATGCAATCGGGCTTGCAAACGTGGGCGTTGATGCCTTCGTGCGCGACTATGGCCCCCGCGTTGCGGCGGTGCCGACGCGCGTCATCGGCTCCGTCAGCGAGTTCTCCGTCGATGGCTTTGTGCGTGTCTGCGCCGCGATGAATGAGATCCCGGGCATCCAGGGTGTTGAGCTCAACGTCTCCTGCCCGAACGTCAAGCACGGGTGCGAGTTCGGAAGCGATGAGGCGCTGCTGAGCGAGCTCGTCCGTGCGGTGCGGGTCGTGCTGCCTCGCGTGAGGCTCTTCGTGAAGCTCAGTCCGGTTGTCGTGGGGCGGCCGGGCGTCGTCGCGATGGTGCGGGCCGCGATTGAGCCCGCGGGCTCGCAACCCAGCGGACCCAATCAGCGCCCCGGCGCAGATGGACTGTGCATCAGCAACACGATGCCCGCCATGGCCATCGACGTCTGGACCAAGAAACCCAAGCTCGCCCGCGGCAGTGGCGGCCTCTCCGGCCCCGCGATCCACCCAATCGCCGTCAAGCTCGTGCACGATGCGTACCACGGCATCTGCAAGCAGACGCAGACACCCATCGTCGGCATCGGCGGCGTCGTCGCATGGGAAGACGCCGCGGAGTTCATCCTCGCCGGCGCGACCGCCGTCGAGATCGGCACGGGCCTCTTCGCCGATCCCCGCAGCCCAGTGAAGGTCGCGGCGGGTCTCTCAAAGTGGGCGAAACGCATGGGCGTGTCGCGAGTGTCAGATCTGGTTGGTGGTGTGCTCCCGCCGGAGCAGGCGAGTTTGTAGAGATCGTGACTGTGGGTACCTTCACGAGTGGAGATTGGGAGAGAACCGATGATTCGCGTCATCCTCGCCGGCACGATCACGCTTGCGCTCACGATGCAGCTTGCCGCGGGGCAGCCCACGGCGGCACAGCCAGAAGCTGCCGCGCCGGCGGCAGCGGCCGCGGCGCCAGAAGACATCTCCGCGCTGCTCGCGCCGATCCTGAAGAAGCATGATCTACCAGCGATGGCGATCATGGTGCTTGACGGCAACACTGTCATCGCTCGCGGCGTCAGCGGCGTTCGCAAACGCGGCGCTCCAGATCTCGCGACGCTCGACGACAAGTGGCACATTGGCTCCTGCGGCAAAGCGATCACCGCGACGGTGATGGCCACGCTCGTGGACGATGGAACGCTCGCGTGGCACACGTCGCCCGCGATGGTGCTGCGTGATGACATCGAGAAGATGCACGCGGCGTGGGGCAAGGCCACGCTCGAGGAGCTGCTCTCGCATCGTGCCGGGGCGCCGGCGGCACTCGACCTCGATGACCTCCCAGGATCGCCAACGCAGCAGCGGAGCAAGGTCGCGCAGTACGTTCTCACACGCCCGCCCACCGGCTATCCGGGCCGCCAGTACATCTACTCCAACGCGGGGTACGCCATCGCGGGCGTCATGGCGGAAAAGCTGACGGGCAAGGCGTGGGAAGACCTCGCTCGGGAGCGGGTGCTGACGCCGCTGGGCATGAGTTCCGCTGGATTTGGCGCACCTGGGAGTGCGGTGGAGGGCGAGGGAGAGGCGATCGATCAGCCGCGCGGGCACATCTTGGCGGGCAGGCCGCTGGAGCCGGGTGCCGGGGCGGACAATCCTCCGGCGATTGCGCCGGCGGGGACGATGCACATGACGCTCGACGACTGGGGCCGGTTCGTCGGCTTCCACCTGACTGGCCGCGCACGCGACGACGCGCCGGGGCTTGCGCTCAGCGCGGACTCGCTGCGCACGCTCCACACCTCGATGGGCACCATGGACGCCAAGTCCGAGGATGGCTATGCGATGGGCTGGATCGTGACGCAGCGTCCGTGGGCCAAGCCCAAGAAGGCCGCGAAGGGCCAGAACGATGACGCGATGCCGGCTGAGCGGCTCGACGGAGCACTGACGCACGCCGGCAGCAACACGATGTGGTTCTGCGTCGCGTGGCTCGCGCCGCAGAAGCAGATGGCGGTGCTGGTCGTGTGCAATCAGGGCGGTCCGAAGGCCACGAAGGCGACCGACGAAGCCGCGGGTCTTGCGATCCGCAGGTTCATCGCCAACCGGTGACCCGACGGCCGCGCGGGCTCAGCGCCCGATCTTGTCGGGCGTCTGCTCGATCGCGGCCTCGCTGCGCATGTCCGTCGCGGCGATCTGGACCTGGGGTTCCTGGGCGATGCGCGGCATATATGCGCTCATCGCCTTGCTCGCCTCGGGGTCGGTTGCGATGCCGATGGCCATCGTGATCATCACCGCACCAGGTGCGGCGCCGAAGGCGAAGGCACGGCGGTAATCGAACTTACCAAAGTAGGGGATGGTTTCCACGCGCTGGGTAGTGCTCATGTCCCCAACATGCGATGTGGGCGGGCGGCGGCCAGAAATGAGGGATTCCGGGGCCACTCGCGGGGCCTCAGCACGCCGCAGAGAAGTCACAGCCCGCGTGCCCGAGCATCGCCCTCAGCGTTCTAGGACGCTCTGCACCCGGTGGCGGGGGCTGGGAAGGGCGCGGAGCCAGGCGCGCGTGTCAGTTGAGGCTGGCGGACTGGGACGCGTCGCTGGTGGCCTCGGGCGTGCTCTCGGCGGCGCCGCTGGCGGCGAGTTCGGCCTTGCGCTTACGGCTGCCGCGGCCTCGGGGCGTGACCTCGATGAGCGGCGCGGCCTCGATCTCCGCGGAGACGGTCGCGGGGAGGATCTTGCCGTCCTTGTCGACCTGATCGAACTTGACCGAGACGCGTGTGGAGACGCCGCGTTCCTGCATCGTCACGCCATAAAGCCGGTCGGCGAACTGCATCGTGCGCTTGTTGTGCGTGATCACGATGAAGCGGCTCTTGTCGGTGTACTCGCGGATTGTCTGGTTGAAGCGTGCGACGTTGCCCTCGTCGAGTGCGGCGTCCACCTCGTCCAGCACGCAGAAGCAGCTGGGCTTGCTGCGGAAGATGCTCATGAGGAGCGCCACGGCCGTCAGCGTCTTCTCACCACCGGAGAGCTGGCTGATGGAGCGAGGCTCCTTGCCCGGCGGCTTGGCGATGACCTCGATGCCGCTCTCGAGCACATCGATCTCGTTGGTCTCCACCTTCGCGATGGAGCCGTCGGGCTGCTCGACTTCCTTGATGAGCGGCATGAGGCGGACCTCGGCCTTGCCGCCGCCGAAGAGCTTGCGGAACATGCCTCGCTCGGAGCCGAAGTTCTGCTGGATGAGCGTGAAGACTTCGGTGAAGCGCTCCTTGCTCACGCGGTTGAGCGTCTCGATGAGCTCGGCGAGCTGGACGCGGGCGTTGTCGAGATCAGCAACGGCCTTGACGAGGCCTTCGTTCTGGGCTTCGAGGGTCTGCTCCTCGGCCATCGCGTCCATGTTGACGTGACCGAGCTTCTTGACCTGATCGCGGAGGGCGTCGATTCGGAGGGCGGCCTCGCTGGTGTCGATCCGAGTGACGCCGCCGCTCTGGATCATCTCGCGGTAGTCGGCGTACTCGAGCGTGAGATCGATCGCGACTTCCTGCAGCGTGCGCTCTTCGAGGTTCTCCCGCTTGACCTCGAGCTCGCGACGTGAGACTTCGAGCGCGTGCCAGTCGCGCTCGAGCGTGCCGACGGACTGGCGAGCCGCCTGGAGACGGGCACCGAGGGCGGCGGCGGCCTCGTCGGCCTCTGCGAGGGCGGATGTCAGCTCGAGGAGGCTGGCGGCAAGACGCTCGGCCCTCTCGCGAGATGCGGCGGCCTGGGCGATCGCCTGTTCGATGCCGGCGCGATGCTCGACGAGTCGGGCTTCCTGACGCTCGACCTGCACCGACAGGTCGCGGAGCGAGCGGATGGCCTCGTCGCGGGCCATCTCCATGCGGGAGAGGTCGCGACGTGCATTCGTGGCCTGCTCGGTGAGGCGAGACACCTCGACCTTGGCCTGCGTCATCTGCTCCATCGCGGCATCGGCCCGCATCTGGATCGAGCGCAGGTCGCCCTCGAGAGCGCCGGCGGCGGCGGACTCTTCATCATGGAGGCGTCCGAGGCTTGCGGCGCGATCCTCAAGGCCCTTGCGGTCCTCGTCAATCTTGGCAAGGCGTTCACGGAGCTGGGTGGCCTCCTGATCGACGCCCTTGGCCTCGCGGTCGAGACGGGCGAGATCGGCCAAGGCGCGCTCGAGCTTGTTCTGATCCTGCAGGGCCGTGCGCTGCGCCTGCGAGAGGGCGGCGCGGGTCTGGCTGGCCTGCGTCGAGAGGGCAGCTGCCTCGGTGTCGAGTCGCTTGAGCTCTTCGCGTTCGTGGGTGACAGCGGCGGAGATGCGGGCAACTTCGGCGCCGAGCTTCTCCATCTCGGCGCGGCGACGCAGCAGGCCGCCGGCGGAATCCTCCGCGCCGGTCGGGCCGGCATGGATCCTGCCGCACGCGTCCATGACGACGCCGCGGCGGGTCACGAAGCGGGCGCCGCGCAGGGGCCCGGCGGAGAGGAGCATGGCGGCGTCGAGGTCGGCGACAAGGAAGGTGTTGCCAAGGAGGCGATCAAGGAGCCCATCGAGGGGACCGACGAGGGGGGCCGCCTCGCCTGACTCACGCGGCTTCACAAGGGTTCGGAGGGAGACGACCCTGGCTGCTGGATCAGAACCGAGAACGCCGGCGGGCGGGGTCAGGGTCGGAAGGGACTCCACGGGCAGCGACATCGCGAGGAAGGAGACGCGGCCCGCGAGGGACGCGAGTTCGTCCTGTGCGGGCACGCGATCGAGCGATTCAACTACAAGCGCCTGGAGATCCGAGGCGAGGGCGGCTTCGATGGCGGCGGCGACGTCGCCCTCGATGCCGTCGGCGGTGCGGATGAGATCCGCGAGCGGAGCGAGCACGCCAGCGAACCCGCCGTTGGCCTTGGCTTCCAGCACCTGGCGGACACCCTCGGCGAAGCCGGCGCGGGTCTCGACCAGTTCGCGGAGCGTTGCGTGCCGGCTCTCAAGCCTTGCGAGTTCGCGCTCCTGCTCTGCGACCTTCTGGGCGCGGTCGCGGCGGTCGGTGCCCATGGTGCCAACGCGGAGCTCGAGTTCGGCGAGCGCGGCCTCAAGCGAGGCGGCGCTGGCCTGAGACTGGGTGAGCGTGGCCCTCGCCTGCTCGCTGGATGCGGTCAGGGTCTTCTGATCGTCGGAGAGCCGAGCCCGCTTGCCGGCGAGGCGCTCGAGCTGCTCCCGGAGCCCCTCGCTACGGCGGGCTTCACCCTGGATGGACGCGATGAGGCCGGCGCGCTCGCGTTCGATGCGTTGGGCCGCGGCCTGACGCGTGGCGTGCTGCTGACGGCGCTCGCTGAGGATCTCGAGCACGCCCGCGCGGGCGGCGCCCGCGGACTGGAGGTTGCGTTCGGCCTCGGCAAGCTGCTCGGAGAAGGCGGCGATGGACTCGCGGGCTTCTTCGATTCCGGCCTCGCCGTGCATGCGACGCTGCTCGATCTCACCCAGGCGGGCTCGGTCGGCTGCGGCTTGGCGTACGGACTCCTCGACGGCGCGCTCGAGCATGCCCTGTCGCTGCTGGGCCTGCTGCTGGGAGTGGACGGCCTGGAGGCGTTCCTGCTCCACTTCGCGCTGGCGGGCACCGAGCTCCTGTCGGCGCAGTTCTGCTTCCTGCTTCTCGTGCTCGATCTCGCCGAGTGCGGCCGCGCCGGCTTCCCGCTGCGTGCCGAGGTCCTGCTGGCGGCTTGTGAGACCCTCGAGGCGGCCACGGAGATCGTCGTAGACCTCGAAGGCGAGCGCGGAGCGCCATGCCTTGAGCTCGACATCAAGCTCCACAAAGCGGCGAGCCTTCGCGGCCTGCCCTCGCACGAGCTTCAGGCGCCGCTCGGTCGATTCGAGCTGCTCGCGGGTGCCCTTGAGATTGACCTGTGTGCGCTCCAGCTTGCGCTGGGCCTCGATGCGGCGCTGCTTGTACTTCGCGACGCCCGCGGCCTCCTCGAAGATGTTGCGGCGTTCCTGAGGGCTCGCCATCAGCATCGCATCGACCTTGCCCTGTTCGATGATCGAGTAGGCATCGGCCCCGACGCCCGTGTCCATGAAGAGCTCGCGAATGTCCTTGAGGCGGGCTCCGCGGCCGTTGATGAGGTACGCGCTCTCACCATCGCGGTACAGACGACGCTCGATCTCGACCACGTCGGCATCGATGCCGAGGGGTCGACGACGGGCGGCCGGCGTGGAAGCCTGGGGCTGGGTGGCGGGATTCGCGTCGGAGGCAGGGGCGGCCTCTGATTCGTCGACTGCGGCGTCGTTGCTGCCGTTCGCGTCAGGGGATGGCTCGGACGGGGGCTCGGAAGCGAGTTCAGCGCTGAGTTCGGAGGGGATCTCGGCTACCAGCGTTGGCTTGACGGAGAGCTGGGCGAGCTCGGCCGCGTCCATGAGTGGGTTCTCGAACGTCAGCGCAACGCTGGCCATTCCCAAGGGCTTGCGGCCCGAGGAACCGGCGAAGATGACGTCGATCATCTCGGTGCCGCGCAGGCTCTTGCTGGAGCGCTCGCCAAGGACCCACTTGATGGCATCGACCACATTGCTCTTGCCGCAGCCGTTGGGGCCGACGATGCCCGTGACGAGATCGTCGAACGTGAACACGGTCTTGTCGGCGAAGCTCTTGAAGCCGTGCAGTGTCAGTCGAGAAAGACGCAGTCCCATGGACGCCTCCATGCGATCCGAACCAGGGCGAAAGTGCCCGGTGGCCGTCCTGGCCGTTCGATCCCCGCGTCAACGCACGCTTCAGGGGTCGGTACATACTACCAGTTCCACACGGATCACCACACGGAATCCACGGCAAGCGACAGGGTTTCGCTCGGGTTGGGGTCGGCTTTGCCTCCGTCCGCACCGGCACCGCGACTGGGGTCTTTTGAGCCAAGAACCAATCCATCACCCACGCGTGATCGCTCGAAACTCTGAGCAATGCGATCGCCATCTCGACCCAGGCCGCCCAGTTGACCGCCGCGAGGCTCAGGGGTATTGTCTTCTCAGCATCAAGAGACCCGTGTCCCTCCAGGGGCCCGGGCGGCAACCGAGCCGGAACGCGAATCGTCGTGTTTCCCGCCGCGGTGCCGAGGCTCCCACCGACGTGGGCACCGATGCGGCCGAACGTGCGACCTGCTTGTGGCGAGAGCCATGTGCAGGCCGCGTGATCCGGCAAATGACGGGCGTGTTGCCCGCCACCCACGTCGAGAATGGGCCTCTGTTGGTGCCGTGAAAGGTCACGGCCGATGTCGCTCACTCCACGTTCAGGCAAGCAAGGTTCCAGCAAGCACGAACAGTCGTATTCCGCCTCCAGACGCGCCTCCGCTTCGACGACGGCACTGCACGGCAAGCTCGACGGCCGCCGCACGCGTGGGCCGCTCGTGACGCCGATCGTGCAGTCGACGACGTACCTGCAGTCTGAGGTTGGTGTGTGCGACGGTCCGACGTACTCGCGTGTTGGCAACCCGACGGTGGATGAGCTGGAGCGCGTGCTGGGCGATCTTGAGGATGCGCCGCCGTCGGTGACGTTCTCGACGGGGCTCGCCGCGGAGACGGCGCTGTTTCTGACGCTGCTGAAGGCTGGCGACCACGCTGTCATCGGCGAGGCGGTCTACGGCGGCACGGTGCGGCTCTTCCGGCAGGTGCTCAACGAGCTTGGCATCACGAGCACGTTTGTTGATTCGACGGATGTGCGCAACGTCGAGCGCGCGATCACGCCCCAGACGAAGATGGTCTTCATCGAGACGCCCGCGAATCCGACGCTGGTCCTGACGGACGTGCGCGAGATCGCACGCATCTCAAAGGCAGCCGGCGCGGTCTGCGTCGTGGACAACACGTTCATGACGCCCGTGCTGCAGCAGCCGCTGGAGCTCGGGGCGGACGTTTCGGTCTACAGCACGACCAAGCACATCGATGGTCACTCGGCAGCGCTGGGTGGCGCGGTGACGAGCCGCGACGCGAAGCTCATCGAGCGGCTGCGCTGGATCCGCAAGTGCACGGGCTCGATCCAGACGCCCTTCAACGCGTGGGTCACGCTGCAGGGGCTCAAGACGCTGCCGATCCGCCTGGAACGCCAGAGCGAGAACGCGCTGGAGATCGCGCAGTGGCTCGCGGGCAACCCCGGCGTCACGCGCGTCTGCTATCCCGGCCTCCAGAACTGCCCGCAGCGCGACCTTGCGGAGTCGCAGCACAGCGGCGGGCACGGCGGCGTGATTGCCTTCGAGATTGCCGGCGGCGTCGAAGCGGGCCGCGCACTCATGAACAGCGTCCGCCTCTGCCGCCTTGTGGAGCACATCGGAAGCGTTGAGACGCTGATCACGCACCCGGCGAGCATGACGCACGCGGATGTCCCCAGGGAGCAGCGCGATCGCGTCGGCCTCACGGACGGGCTCGTGCGTCTCTCGGTGGGCCTTGAGGATCCGGCGGAAGTGATTGCAGATCTTGAGCAGGCGATTGCGATCGGGGTTGAGGTGGGGGCGCGGCTTGGGCACGTGGTTGAAGGCAAGCCGGTTGATGTGGCGGGCATTGGTGCGGTCGTGGGCAGCGTGAAGGCCGAGGGAGGTGTCGCATGTCGCACCCGCTGAATGGAACCAGCCACGCCGCGGCGGTTGGCGGCGATCCGATCACCGTGCTCAAGTTCGGCGGCTCGGTCCTGCGCGATGAGCAGGATCTCTCGCGCGGCGTGCACGAGATCTACCGCTGGCTGAGGCTCGGCCACCGCGTGGTCGCCGTGGTGTCGGCCTTTGAGGGCACGACCGATGCGCTGCTCTCTCGCGCCAACGCCATCTCGCAGACGGGGTGTACCGACGCACGAGCCATGCTCCTCGCGACCGGCGAGCTCACGACCGCATCGCTCCTGACGCTCGCGCTCGATCGCGCGGGTATTCCGGCCGGTGTGCTTGGTCCGCACACGCTCGGACTGCGGACCAAGGGGAGCGGCGCGGACGCTGATCCCGCGAGCATCGATCTCGCGGCACTCCGCGCGGCGTTGGATACGGTGCGCGTCGTTGTCGTGCCGGGCTTCGTCGGCGTCGGTGATCGCCAGCAGCTCACACTGCTTGGGCGTGGCGGCTCGGACCTCACGGCGCTCTTCATCGCGAGCGAGCTGGGCAACGCGCACTGCCGCCTGATCAAGGACGTGGATGGTCTGTACGACCGCGACCCGGCCGTGGCGGCGGCAACTCCGGCGCGCCGGTATCGAACGCTGTCGTGGGATGCAGCGCTCGCGCTTGATGGCGGCATCGTGCAGCACAAGGCCGTGCGTCTGTGCCGCGAGCGTGGGCTGGCGTTTGAGGTTGGCGCGTTCAA
>CAZBXF010000110.1:7868-11281 GCA_964495635.1 uncultured Phycisphaeraceae bacterium | reverse complement strand
GCTTGCCGAAGAAGACCCGCTTGCTCGTGAGATCGAGCGGATCGAGCTTGGCAAGCAGCTCAGAGTTGAGCAGATCCTCGATCGACTTGGGCCGGATTGGATTGGCTGTTCTGAGCATGGGGCTGCTGGGAAGAGGAGAAGCTTGAACGCGGAGACGCGGAGAAGAGCGGAGAAACGCGGAGAGGAAGAGAGAGAAGCAGAAAGGGATACGAAGAGGGCGAGAACGGCGGTAGGCGCCAGAGCCATCAAGACGCCCGACAAACCGCAGCTAGGGCGGCGCGGCTCGCGCGAGCGCCTTGGAGTGAATCCTCCGATAGATCCCGTCCTTCAGTACGGGAACGTTGAAGTTGATCAGGACACCGAGCGGGAACTGCCCGGCCTTCAAGTAGCTCACAAGCTGAGCGAGGTGCAGATCGTGCACCGCCTCGACGGCTTTCAGCTCGACCACAATCGAATCGCCGACCACGAGATCGAGCCGAAGCTCCCCCAACTCCTGGCCCTCGTACCGGACACGGACCGCGACCTCCCGCGCGAATCGAACTGCTCGCCGATCAAGCTCAATCGCGAGCGCCTCCGCGTACATCCGCTCCGGCAGGCCCGCGCCAAGCACGGAATGCACCCGCATCGCCGCGCCGATCGTGGCGTGCGTGAGTTGGTTGAGTTCATCGGGAACGTCAGCGCCGCGCATGCCGCTCCACGCACCCTCAAAGGCCTCGATCTGTTCGCCCCGAAAGTCCACTCAAGCACTCTCCAGCCGCGTCACCACGTCGTTCCTCTCGCCGCACTCCAAACTCCTGGTCTTTCTCCGCGTTCCTCCGCTCTGCTCCGCGCCTCCGCGTTCAAGGCCTTTCCTTCTGAGCTCGCCTCACTCCGCCCGCGTGCCCACCTCCGCAGGTGCCAGCGCCTCCTCGTTGCCCACGGCCCGCGCGAGCAGCTCCGCGAGCGCCCGCTGGCTCCTCACGACCAGCCCGCCCGTGCCGCGCTCGACGTCGCCCGTGGAGACGAACGTGAGGCGGCCATCGTTCCGCACCTCGCGCTCCAGCCAGTCCGCGCGCACGCGCCGGAACTTCATCGTGTTTCCCGCGACCTCGACCGTGCCGTACAGGAAGACCGGCACGCCCGCGCGGTTGCCGGGCGCGAAGAAGGAGACCTCGAGGAACCTGGCCCCGCCGAACTCGCGGACCGTCGCGGTGAACTCCTGCGGCGTGCTGGGCAGCACCGACCGCACGCTGTACGACGCGCTGCCCCGGCGCCGGATCTCCCACGTCTTCCCTGCGGGTGCGTTCCAGCGTCCCGCGAGCGAGTCCATCTCGATGGCGGGTGAGACCTCGGGAGCGCGCTCCTGAGAGGCGCAGCCGACCAGGCCGGGCGCGAGAAGGCATGCCGCCATGGCAGCGCAGGCCAGCCGTGCACCGCGCGTTGACTTGATCTCGATCAGAGGGGCCATACTTGCTCCTTCCACCCTCGCGAAGAACCCACTCGTTCATCCGCCGCACACGTCGGCCTGCTCACGGCACCACGACCGCCGTCTCTACCACCGGATCCCGCGGCGGCGGCGGCTCCAGCGGGAACCGCCCCACTCGCCCCATCAGCCGTGGCTGCCCGTCCGCACCCGTGGGCTGCACCACCGGATCACCCTGGAAGTAGCGGATGCCGCCGCGACGCATCCGTACTTCCTTCAGATCGCCGGCCTGCTCCGCGGGCACGCGGTCGGCCGTGCCCGGCAGCGCCGCAAAGACCAGCGACACATCGATGAACTCCACGATCGAGTCCTCTGAGCCGGGCCAGTATCCGCCCGGCTCCGTCACGCGCCCCAGCAGCACAGGTCCGTACGCCTCCGTCGCGCCGTACCAGCGCCTGCGCTTCTCGCTGATCCTGAGCTCATCCAGCACGGCCTCCGCCTCGTCCCGGTTCATTCCCGGCCGCAGATGCTCACGCAGCACCGTGGCGGCACGATCGTCGGTCATGTTCGCATGGATCGGACGCTCCGTACAACCGGCCATCGCGATGCAGGTCACTCCCAAGCAGCCAACCACCACCAAGGCGCCGCACCAACGACGAAACCCGCGAACATGGCCGGGAAGCATCAGCATTCGTCGCACCACACACAGCCAAAGCGTCGCTCATTCCCGAAGAGTGCCGGGGACCGGCACACCACCCAAAGGCCCGCTCACGACTCGACCCGTCGACCATTTGGCCATTTGACCCTTTGACTATTTGGCCCTTTGCCCTCCCCCCCGGTCAGCCCTTCACCGGCTCCGTCGGCGTCAGCTCCATGATCTGCTTCACGAGCGTGTCGGAATCGACGCGGTCGGCCTCGGCCTCGAAGTTCATGAGGATGCGGTGGCGCAGCGCCATGGCCGCAACGTGCTTCACGTCGGCGTAGCTCAT
This sequence comes from uncultured Phycisphaeraceae bacterium, assembly GCA_964495635.1. GTDB lineage: Bacteria > Planctomycetota > Phycisphaerae > Phycisphaerales > UBA1924 > JBBASU01. The sequence continues at coordinate 8,890 of CAZBXF010000110.1, read as the reverse complement.
GTGGTAGCGCCCTTCGACCAGGGCCTTGACCTTGCCGCCGAGCATGAGGGCCTGGGCGGCACGAGGGCTGGCGCCGCAGCGGATGTACTTGTTCGTCGGCCCGTTCGCGCCTCCCGCGGCCATGGCGCCGCCGGGGTGCGTCGCGAGCACGAGGCGTGCGACGTACTCCTTGACGTGGGGCGCGACGACGACGCCGCGCACGAGCGCCTGCATCTCAAGGATGCCCGGCCCGTCCAGCACCTTCTGTGCCTCGGGATTGTCCTTCGCGGTGGTGCGATCCAGGATCGTGATGAGCTCATCCAGCTGGCTGTACCCAACCACGATCTTGAAGATGAAGCGATCCAGCTGCGCCTCAGGGAGCGGGTACGTGCCCTCCTGCTCGATGGGGTTCTGCGTCGCGAGCACGAGGAACGGCGCGACGAGCTTGTGCGAGACGCCCGCGACCGTCACGCTGCGTTCCTGCATCGCCTCGAGCAGTGCCGACTGCGTCTTGGGCGTCGCGCGGTTGATCTCATCCGCCAGCACGATCTGGGCGAAGATCGGCCCGCGCTGGAACTCGAACTTGCGCCGCCCCGTGTCGGGGTCCTCCATCACGATGTTGGTGCCGATCACGTCGCTGGGCATGAGGTCCGGCGTGAACTGGATGCGGCTGAAGGGCAGGCTCAAGGTCGACGCAAGGCTCCGCACGAGCAGCGTCTTGCCCAGCCCCGGCACACCCTCAAGCAGGACGTTGCCGCCCGCGAAGAGGGCCATGAGGACGCCCTCCACCACCGGCGCGTGGCCCACGACGACCTTGCCGATCTCGGCGCGCAGGCGCGTGAACATCGTCCTGAACTTCTCGCACGCCTCACGCACCTCGGCGGGAGTTTCCATCTTGATGTCGGTTCCACGGTTGACTACTGACATGGGAATCCCTTCGGGTAGGCACTAGGGGCTAGGCACTTGGCACTAGGCACTAGGCACTTGGGTTCAATCCATCCGCAAACGCCGCCACCCATCAACGTCTTGTCACTCGACCACTT
>CAZBXF010000110.1:0-7768 GCA_964495635.1 uncultured Phycisphaeraceae bacterium | reverse complement strand
TCCATGTCGTCGCGCGCCTTCTGCTTGGCCTTGAGGAGTCGGTTCATGCCCTCGCCCGGGGCCGCGCCCTTGCCGGCCTCGCCAGGGAGGGGAGGCGGCGCGCCGCCCGGGCCGCGCGGCTGCACGCGCGCGTCCGCACCGCCGAGCGCCACGCCGGGCGCACCGCGCCCCTGGGCCTTGACCTGCTCGGCGCTGGCCTCGAACTTGACACCCGCGACGCCCGCGGCGGTCTGAGCAGCGCGCCGGGCGGCCTCGCGCGCCTCGCGCTCGAGATCCACGGCCCGCGCGCCCTCGCCGCTGCCGCGCTCGACCATGCGAGCCTGCGCCTTGTCGCGGGCCGCCCGCAGCGAGCCCATCTGCTCGCCGCCCTTGGCGGGAGCCATCCCGAATCCGGCCAGGACCGCACGCCACATCGCGGGAATGTCGATCCGGACGCGCCGGACCCCGACATCCATCAGGAAGAGCGTGAGCGCCGCGGCGGCGAGCCAGAGCATGATCGAACGCGTCGAGACGGGCATGGTGAGGCCGTCGCGGGTCCAGAGCGCGTCGCGCCGTTCGTCGCCGGTCAGGACGCGACCGCCGGTCATCTCGGCCACCTGCGTCAGCAGCGCGGCGTTGTCCTCGAGCGCCCTGAACTCATCGGCGAAGGGCTTGGAGATGGCGGCCTGGGCGCTCCCCTCGAGCACGCCGCCCTCGACGTTGGCGTCCGGGGCCGCGAACCGCATCGAGAGGACGTACGACCCGCTCTGGTCGGTGGTGACCGAGCCCTGGTAGCGTCCCGGGCCGACCTGGCGCAGGTCGACGTCGACGCCGCCGCCGCCGGGCTTCGCGAGGCGGGCACGGAAGTTGGCGAAGTTCAGCCGCTCGCCCTTGCTGTCGAGCGCCTCGACGGTGACGAGCGTCTGATCGCCGCGGGCCTCGGTGACGACGCGGAGGTTGGCCGACCCGCTGGGACGCAGGACCCAGCGAACGTGCTGCTCCCAGAACTGGCGGTACCCGTCCCACGGAATCCAGTTCGCGTTCCAGCGCCGGGTGGCGTCTGAGGTGTAGCCCACCACGCGGCCGAGGCCGTACTGCCACTGGGCCATGATGGGGTCGCCCTCCTTGCCCTTGAGGGTGGTCTGGGCGAGGCCCTCGCGCTCGGCGGTGACGACGTAGCCGGTGATGGGCGGGACGCTCGTGAAGCCGCGCATGGCCTCGCTCCCGCCGATGAAGGCGGGTGAGAAGGCCTGGCCCTCCCAGATGAGGCTGCGCCGGACGGTCTGGGCTTCCTTGATGAAGATCTGCGGGATGCTGGCGAGGCCCGCGGCGGTGTTGATGTGATAGTGCCGGCCGCCGGTGTACTGGCTGATCCACTGCATGCGGCTGGTGTCCATGCCGCTGTGCGGATACACACCCACCGTGCTGATCGTGATCCCCGCGGCGCGATACTTGTCGAGCAGCGAGGCCGGCGGCGGCGAGGGATCGCCGTCGCTGATCATGATCATGTGCTTCTGGCCGGCCTCGGCCTTCACGAGGCCGTCGTAGGCCATCTGGACGCTGGGCGTGAAGTCCGGCATGTCGCCGAACATCAGGTTCTGGATCGAGCGCTTCACCGCCGTGCCGTCGCCGACGGGCGCGAGCTGATGGACCCAGTCGGTGCTGCCGCCCCAGCCGTACTCGATGATGCCGACAAGGTCGAGCCTCGAGAGCGCGTTCACGGCCGCCTCGCTCACCTTCTTCCCGAGGAAGACGCCGTCCGGCGCCTCGACGGAGTGGACGATCAGGGCCAGTGCGCCGCGGGGCATCTGCCGCTTCTGCGGCGGATCCAGGCGCATCGGAAGCGCGTCCTCGAGGGGCGAGCCGATCCAGCCGCCGGCGCCGAAGGACTCGGGCCCGCCGATCATCAGCAGCCCGCCCCCGCTGTCGTGCACGTACTGGCGCAGGTCTTCCTGCTGCTGCTGGCTGAAGCCGAAGGTGCTCTGGTTGAAGAGGACGATCGCGTCGAAGGCGTTGAAGTCCGTGAGGGTCGCGGGCGCGGTGGCGGTGGTGCGGAGCTCGACCTTCACGTTGGCCTGGGTCAGGGCCGCGACGAAGTCCTCGGCCTCCTCGGGCTTGTCGGCGATGACCAGCACCTTGCCCTCGCCGGAGACGAACGTCACGGCGAGGCTGCGGTTGTTCTGCGGGAGGCTGTCGCCGACCTGCCGGCCGTCAACGACGAGCGGCTCGAAGCTCACCTCGAAGCGCTGCGGCCCCGTCGACAGTGCCTTGACAGGCACGCTCAGCACGTTCTGCCCCGCGCGAAGGTCCACCATCGCCGAGAGCCCCTCGCCGTCGGGATCGATGTCGACGGGGCTGCCGTTCATGAGGATCGTGAGCCGGCCGCGGGTGGCGGCGGTGGCCTGAAGCACAACACGGAGGTTCAGCGTCTCGCCTTCCCGGGCGCTCGCGGGAGCGACGAGGCGATCGACGAGCACCTCGGAGTCGTAGCGGTACCGGAGCGGCAGGACGTCGATGGGGACGCCGAGCGCCTTCGCCGCCTCAGCCGCCTGCAGGAGGTTCCCGAGCGTCTGGTTGCCGTCCGACGCGACGACGATGCGGTACGCGGCGTCGTTGGGCTTGACGGCCAGCGCGAGCCGCACACCGCCCGCGAGGTTCGTGCCGTCGGAGGCGCCGATGTGCTGACGCTCGAGCTCGCGGGTCAGGCGGCTGGGGAGGGCCTGGACATAGGCGTCCTTGGCCGTCGTGACGACGCCGAGGCGATCCTCGCGATCGACCTGCGCCCGGACCGACTCCGCGACGTACGCCTCGAGCTCCTGCTGGCGGGCGGTCGGGATCGAGTCGCTGCTGTCCACGACGACCGTGACGGCCACGTCCTTGGCCTCGCGGCGCCACTGCGGCTCCGCAAGGACACAGAGCAGGAGCGTGATGACGATGAGCCTGACGGCGAGCGCAACCCAGCGCGTCACGGGGCCGAGGCCCGAGAGGCTCCGACGCCCCATCCACCACGCGATGATCGCGAGGATCGGGATGCCGATGAGCCAGCGCGGCTCGTCAAACTGGAGAGGGCCCACGACGATCGACGCGAGGATGGCAACGGGTGGGATCACTGTGGCTCGACCCTCCCGTCGCGCTGCCTGCTGCCGGGGCCGCCGGGGGCCGCCGATCCGCCGGGGCCAGCCAGCGTGCCCGTCTCGGCGGCGAGGGTCCGCGTCCCGCTGGGAACGTCCATGCCCAGCAGACGGTTGTTCCCGCTGTCAAGGACGAAGAGCGTGTCGCCGACCACCGCCGCGGCCCACGGGGTGGCGAGCTCGCCCGCGAGGCGACCCCGCTGGCCCATGATCCCAAGGCTCTGCCCGGTGTCGACGTCGATGCGCTGCACGCGGCTGTTGCCGAACTCCACGACCATGAGGCTGCCGTCCTTCAGGAGTGAGAGGCCATAGGGATAGTTGAACTCCCCGGGGGCCTGGCCGGGATCCTGGCCGCTGGGGCCGCCTCCGTACCAGGCGATGAGCTCGCCATCGAGCGTGAAGCGTCCGATGCGATGGTTGCAGGAGTCGGAGACGAGGAGCTCGCGGCGGTCCGCATCCACGACGAGCGACTGGGGCCGGTTGAACTGCACGGCCTCGCGGGTGCGGCCGCCGCCGAAGGTGCCGAAGGTGCGCTTGAACTCGAAGTCAAGGCCCCCGGGCGTGCGCGGCTCCCAGATGCCGATCCGATCGTTGCCGCCGTACTCGCCCACAAAGAGCCGCTCGATGCGCGTGCCATCGGCGCTGGGCAGGACGGCGACGCGGGTGGGATAGATGAACTGGCCGGGCCCCTCGCCATACGCGCCGAACTGGGCGACGAGCTCGCCGGTGGGCGCACGCTCATCGTCGGCGTCCGGGACGAGCGGCCCGGCGCGATAGACCATGATGCGGTGATAGTGCGTGTCGGCCACGAAGACGAGCACATCCGCGTCGCTCGCGCCCGCGGGGCGCCACACCGAGACGCCGGTGGGCTTGCCGAGCTCCCAGTCGGGCATGCGCCAGCCGCCGACGCTGTCGCCGGTCTTGGGATCCAGCCGCTGGACGCGCGCGAGCTTGTCGATCACCCAGAGCGTGGTGCCGTCGCTGTCAAGGCACCGCGGGTATGAGAACTGGCCGGGCGCAGTGCCGACCTCACCGACGACGCTGGTCACGGGAAGGGGACCGCCCGTCGGCGCCGCCCGGGAGCATCCGGTGCCGGCCACGACCGTCAGCCCCATCATCCCCATCACCCCCACCACACGGGCGAGCATCGCGGCGCGCGTGGCAAGGCCGGCGCGAGCCCCGGGACCCGGGCTCCCGCGGAAGCCGGGCGCGCGGAGCGGCACGATGCCCTCTGTCGAGGGGTGCGCTCGCATTGGCCGGGTTGTCGGGTGCCCACGCGTCATGATTGCTCCGCTTGCATCGTACCGGATCGCGACTCCGGAGATGCACCCGCACCATCGGCCTCCACCGCCTCATTCGCCGCGAACCGTCCGGCGTTACGCCAGCCTCGACTCCCACCGCCGCCGCGCCGCGGCCCAGCCCGCCAGCGCCGTCATGCCGCCGGCCGCGGCCGTGAGCGCCAGCAGCATGAGCGCGCCCACGCTCAGTTCCTCCATCCGTGCAAAGTGCAGATATCCCAGCATCGCCTGCGCCAGGCTCTGAACATAGACCGGCGCGACCACCACGCTGGCCTCCGTCTCATGGAGGGAGAGCGCCGCCCCCACCACGCCCATGGCCATGACCACGCCCCCCTGGCGCAGCCCGCTGGTCCGCCACCACCCCATCCACCCGGCCCAGCCCGCAGCGCCATCCATGAGACGCAGGTCGCGGAGGCCGCGTGCCTCGCTGGCGGCGAGCCAGCAGCCCGCAAGCGCACCAAGGAATCCATACCGGGAGAGGTGCGCCAGCACCAGCACAACCACCGAGTCGCTCAGCCACGCCGGTCCGAGGGCCGCAGTCCGGAGCCACGCAAGCCCGACGAGGACGCCGGGCGTCAGGCCCGCAACCAGCAGGAGCCGCACGCTGTAGCCCGCGAGACGCGCGCTCCGGCCCTCGGTCAGCATGGCCCGCCAGACCACGACGGTGATCGCGACCAGCCCGGCACCGCACGCAGCCGCCACGCCCAGACTGTCGCGCAGCGCCCCACCGTGGAGCGACCAGAACTTGCCGACGCTCGCCCACTCGCGCACGCTCCAGACGAAGAGTGCCGCGGGCACACCCACGCTGAGCACAATCGCCAGACAGGCTCCGGCGGAAGCGCCCAGCAGACCACGCGGGCTGCCCGATCGGGCCCCCTCGGCCCCAGCGCCGACCGCGGCGGCACCCTCGCTGCGCTGCGACAGACGCGTCCAGCGCTCGAGCCAGGCGCCGACCCCCCACCCCGCCAGCGCCGCAACCGCGAGGATCGGCCACGCACTCAGCCACACCAGGGCGCTCCCGGGCCTCAGCGTCAGCTCGAACCAGACTCGCACGGCGTAGGTCGGGGTCTGTGAGACATGCAGCGGCACCGCGGAGCCGACCATGAGCAGCGCCACCATCGCCGCCCCCGCGCCGAAGGCGGGCAACCCGAGCCGCGCCAGCAGCAGCATGCGCCGAGCCGGCCCAAGCTCAAGGCGAGACTGGTCCAGCACACCCTCGTCAATGCGCCGGAGCAGTCCCCCCATCACGAGCGCCGCCACCGGCCACGCCCACAGGACCAGCCCCACCACCGCGACGACGCGCGACGCCACGAGCGGCGCCAGGCCCCAGCCCGACGCGACCAGCCCCTCGACCCAGTTGCCGACCGGCGTTCCCGGAGCTCGAATGAGCCCATAGCCCGCGTACGCGAAGTAGGATGGAAGCGCCAGCGGCACGAGCACCCAGGCAGCCCGCACGAGCCCGGCCCGACGGACCACCCACGCCGCCGGCCAGGCCACGACCGCCGCGAGGAGGCCGATGCCGACGCTCCACATCAGGGTGTTTCCTAGCAGACCCCACGAGGGCGTCAGGTCCAACGCCCTAGCAGGTCCCGATCGGCCGCTCGCGGCCCACTCCCTCGCGGCCTGAATGGCAACGCCGCCCAGCGGCAGCACCACCAGCAGACCGGCCAACAGGCTCGCGAACCATCCAGACGGGGGCATCCTCTTAAGGTAGCGAAGCGCGGGGCGACATGGTCGGGCGGGCTGTGGCGTCGCCTGCACTCTCGGACCTTGGCTCCCGTGTATCATCCTGACCCATGGCCAAGTCTGCGAGTTCCGCCAGCAGTCCAAGCACCTCCCGCCCGTCGGCGCGCACGGCCAGCCGCCGGGCCGCCTCTCGCGGCACACCCAAGGCCGGTCCCTGGCGACCCGGTCCGGACCCGACCACGCCTCGCAGCGTCTACACCGCCCGGCTCGGTGCGGCACGGGGGCGCGTCTCCGGGGCTGGCCTCTCCCACACCCTGATCACCAACCCGCTCGACGTCGCGTACCTGACGGGCTTCCTGGGCGGCGATTCCTATCTGCTCCTTCCGGCGCACGCCTCCGAGCCCGTGACCATCATCAGCGACTCGCGGTACGAGGAGGAGCTGGGTCACTTCTCCGACCTTCTGACGATCGTGATCCGGCGGGGCTCGATGAATGAGACGGTCGCGGCGCTCCTCAAGGGCCTCTCGATCGCCAGCATTGGCATCCAGAGCGAGCACGCCACCCTGGCCCTCAGCGCCGCCCTCGGCAAGCTCCTCGGCCGCGCCACCAAGCTCGTCCCGACTCAGGGCCTCATCGCGCCGCTCCGCGAGATCAAGGACGAGCACGAGGTCCGGCTCATCCGGCGCGCCGTCAAGATCCAGGAAGCGGCGCTGCTCGAGACGCTGCCGGCCATCCGCCTCGCCATGAAGCGCAAGACCGCCATGACCGAGGCCGACGTCGCGGCCAGGCTCGAAATGGAAATGAAGGTCCGTGGCTCCTCGCAGCCCGGCTTCGAGAGCATCATCGCGGCCCAGGCCAACGGCTCCCTCCCCCACTACCGCCCCTCCGCCAAGGTCAAGCTCAAGGCAGGCTGGCCCCTCCTCATCGACTGGGGCGCGATCTTCCAGGGCTACCACAGCGACATGACGCGCACGTTCACGCTGGGGACGTGGTCCCCGAAGATGCGCGAGATCTACACGATCGTGCGCGAGGCCTTCCTCGCCGCCGCCAGCGTCGCCGGACCCGGCAAGACCACCCGCGATGTCGACGCCGCCGCGCGCGAGGTCATCAAGGCCGCCGGCTACGGCGAGCGCTTCGGCCACGGCACGGGCCACGGCATCGGCTTCAACGCGCACGAGGCGCCGAGCGTGAGCCACATGGCCGCGCCGACGGCGCTGCGCCCGGGCATGATCATCACGATTGAACCGGGGATCTATCTCCCCGGCGTCGGAGGCGTCCGGATCGAGGACGACTTCCTCATCACACCCAAGGGGTGCGAGAACCTCTGCTCGCTCCCGACCGACCTCTCGTGGGCCACACTATGAGCAAGAAGGCAAGCAAGTCCGGCGGCAGCAAGTCCCTCGCGTCCAGCGATCACCCAGCAACCTCAACCGGGGCAACCTCCATGGCCGACATCGCCCATCTCAAGGAGCTCATGGCCCTCATGAGCGCCAACGACGTGACCGAGATCGTCATCGCCGGACCCTCCGGCATCACGATCCGGCGCGGCGCCCAGCCCTCCACCGTCATCAACCACCAGCCGGTGATCTATAACGGTGCCGCGATGCCCGCCGGCGCTGCCCCGGCGCCCCAGCACGTCGCCCCGGCCGCCGTGCCCGCCGCCCCCGCCGCGCC
>CAZBXF010000109.1:5088-11307 GCA_964495635.1 uncultured Phycisphaeraceae bacterium | reverse complement strand
CGCGAGCTGGGCGGCGTGGGCGAGGGCGTCGGTGAGTGACGTTGGGTAGTCGGGCAGGGAGGTGCGTGCCGCGGCGGCACGCAGGGTTCCTTCGGGCTGGCCACCGAGCTGGGCGATGCGTTCGGCGAGCATGTCCTCGAAGTCGCCGCCGGCGTCGGCGACCTTGTCAAAGAGTTCGTGGAGCGCGATGAACTGCGGGCCGCGGGAGGCCCAGTGGGCCTGCTTGGCATGGGAGGAGAGGTCGATGGCGTCGGCGAGGCGCGGGGCCAGGAGCTTCACGATCGCCTCGCGGGTGGCGGCGGGGATTGAGTTCTTTGTCGCGTGCATGGGGAACGATATGGCGGAGGCTGCGGAGGGTGGCTCGTGGAGACGTTGGTGCGCGGCGGGTGGGAAAGTTGCTCCCATGAGTCAGGCGGAGTGCCGAGTCGCGGGATCGGGCTTCTACTCGGATGTCTCGACAGGTTGGCGGGTTGCGGGGAGAGGGGAATCTTCATCACCCGTGCGGCATCCCCCGGGGGCGGTCCAGCGAATCATCTGGGACATGATGACTCAGACGAATTACGCGACGCAGTCCGGAAGTCCACTGTTGACCGACCCTGTTTCAGCACGCCGCCCGCAGACCCTCGCGGCCCTGCGCGAGTCGGGCTGGAAGTCCCGCAGCGTCAAGGCCGAGCTGCGCGAGAACCTCACGCGCGCCCTCGCGGCGGGCGAGGAGCTCTTTCCCGGCATCGTCGGCTATGACGACACCGTCATCCCCGAGGTTGTGAACGCGATCCTCGCCGGGCACGACATGCTCTTCCTGGGTGAGAAGGGGCAGGGCAAGAGCAAGCTGATGCGGATGATCTCGCGGTTCCTGGATGACGCGGTGCCATACCTGGATATTCCAGGCTCGCCCGTCAAGGAAGATCCGTACGCACCGATCACGCGAGCGGGGCGGGAGATGGTGGCGAGCAAGGACGCGAAGGACGTGCCGATCGCATGGTGGAAGCGCGAGGAGCGGTACGCGGAGCGGCTGTCGCCGGGGACGAAGTTCGCGGACATCATCGGCGAGATCGACCCTGCGCGGCTCCTCAGCGGCACAAGCATGTCCGCCGAGGACTCGCTGCACTTTGGTCTGATCCCGCGCCTGCACCGCGGCATCTTCGCGATGAACGAACTGCCGGACCTTGATGATCTGGTGCAGGTGGGCCTCTTCAACATCCTCGAAGAGCGCGATGTGCAAATCCGCGGTTATCCGATTAAGTTCGATATCGATGTGCTGGTCCTGTTCAGCGCGAACCCGAGCACGTACAACCGCTCGGGCAAGGTCATCCCGCAGCTCAAGGACCGCATCGGTGCCACCATCCAGACGCACTATCCACGGGAGCGCGATCTGGGCATCGAGATCATGGAGAAGCAGGCCGCGATCGATGTCGGCGGCGAGTTCCCTGTGCTGGTGCCGCGGTTCATGAAGGAGATCTGCGAGCAGATGTCCATCGCGGCCCGCAAGAGCAAGCACGTCGACCACGCCAGCGGTGTCTCGGCGCGGTTCTCGATTGCGAACTACCGCACGATGGTCGCGAATGCGCGCCGGCGTGGCATTGTGCTGCGTGAGAAGCCCAGCGTGCCGCGCATCAGTGATCTCTCGCACTTCCACGCCTCCGCACTCGGCAAGGTCGAGCTCGACATGATGGGCTCGCACCAGATGACCGAGCGGCAGGTGCTCGACTCGATCCTCGCGGCGGCGGTGAAGTCCGTCTTTGATGAGTACGTCACCAAGCATGGCCTGGGCGAGATCGCGGAAGTCTTCGCCAAGGGAGTGAAGATCGAGGTGGGCGACATGCTCCCCAGCAGCCACTATGCGGCACTCCTCAAGCGCGTACCGAAGGCATGGGAGAAGGCCTTCGAGGTCAACGCGAGCGAGGATGAGAGCGTGCGGGCGAGCTGTGTGGAGTTCGTGCTGGCGGGGCTCTGGGCGGGGGACATGATCAGCCGCGCCGAGCGGCATGGACGTGTGAGCTACGAGACGTGAGTGCGGCACGGTGGGCGACTCGTGGGTGGAATCTCGATGACGCAGCCGGCATCCAAGATCGATTGGCGTTGAGACGCCTGCAAGCTGCTGGATAGGATCGAGTTGTGACCACCCATTCCAACCAGAAGGGACCGCACGTCGGGGCACCGTCCATCTCGCGGGAGATCGCGTCGCTGATGAGCGGGCATGGCGGCCCATGGAGCGGAGCCGCGGCGATTGACGTCGCGCCGCTGGTTCGGCAGTTGCTGGGGCTTGTCTTCCCGCAGCATCGTGGCGCTGCGCTGGCGAGCGAGGCGGATGTGGCCTCGTTCCACGCCGCGCTGGAGAGCGCGGCGGCGAGACTGGGTGTCGAGACTGCAGCAGGATGGAGCGAGCGCGTCGTCGGGGCTGTTCCGGAGATAGGCAGGCTGCTCACGCTTGATGCTCAGGCCACGCTTGCGTGGGATCCTGCGGCGAGCAGCATTGACGAAGTGGTCCTTGCATACCCGGGCATTCATGCGACGGCGGCGCACCGGCTGGCGCACGAGATCCTGATCGCGGGCGTGCCCCTGCTGCCGCGGCTGATCAGCGAGCATGCTCACTCGCGGTTTGGCATCGACATCCACCCGGGCGCGACGATCGGCGAGCGTTTCGTGATCGATCACGGGACGGGCGTCGTGATCGGCGAGACAACCGCGATTGGCGCTGGCGTCACGATCTATCAGGGTGTCACGATCGGCGCTCTGCGGGTTCGCAAGATCGATCAGGGCCAGAAGCGGCACCCGACGCTCGAGGATGGCGTGGTGGTGTACGCGAACGCGACGATCCTGGGAGGTCGTACAGTGATCGGGAAGGGGAGCGTGATCGGTGGCGGCGCCCTGGTAACCAGGAGCGTGCCGCCAGGATCGGTTGTGACGCGTTCGTGCGATGAGCCGGGCGCGGCGGAGTCGTGAGAGAGTCCAGAGGGTTGGATCGCGGAGGAGATATCCATGAGAGCACAGACCGTACTCGAGACCATCGGGAATACGCCGCACGTGCGGCTTGGCAAGCTGTTCCCGTCGCACGAGGTGTGGCTGAAGCTTGAGAAGGCCAATCCGGGTGGGAGCATCAAGGACCGCATCGCGCTCGCGATGGTCGAGGATGCCGAGAAGCGAGGTGCGCTCACCCAGGGGACGACGATCATCGAGCCCACAAGCGGCAATACGGGCATTGGCCTTGCGATGGTCGCGGCGGTGAAGGGGTACCGACTGATCCTCGTGATGCCCGAGTCGATGAGCATTGAGCGCCGGCGCATCATGAAGGCGTACGGGGCTGAGCTTGTCCTGACTCCTAAGGAACTCGGCATGAAGGGCGCCATTGCGAAGGCCACCGAGCTCGTTGGCGAGCGCGGGCCGGCGTGGATGCCGATGCAGTTTGACAACGCAGCAAACGTGGATGTGCACGTGCGCACAACCTCGGCGGAGATTCTGCGTGACTTCCCCGAGGGCTTCGATGCGATGATCACCGGTGTGGGCACGGGTGGGCACATCACCGGCTGCGCCCGCGTTCTCAAGGGGAAGTTCCCCGGGATGAAGGCCATCGCCGTGGAGCCTGTCAAGAGTCCGGTGCTGAGCGGTGGTACGCACAGCCCCCACCGCATTCAGGGCATCGGAGCGGGCTTTGTCCCGTCGATCCTTGATCGATCGCTGCTGGATGGGATCGTGCAGGTGGCCGAGCCCGACGCGGAGGAGTTCGCACGCCGCGCGGCACGCGAGGAGGGGCTCTTCATCGGGATCTCCAGCGGGGCGACGCTCGCGGCGATCTCGCAGTCGGTGGCCAGCATGAAGCCGGGGGCTCGGATCCTGGGGTTCTGCTACGACACCGGCGAGCGGTATCTTTCGATTGAGGGCTTTTTGCCAGCGTGAGTCCCGCCTGCGCGATGCCAGTGGTTATGCTGGCTTTGCGCAAGCTTCATGCTCGCTTTGGTCGCAGTCGTGTGAATGGTTGACTCCCCCCGAGGTTTGGCGCATCCAGACTCGTGGCGGAAGCCGCACGTTTGGATCACGGGCAATGAGCGGGCGGGGTTTCTTGGCAGCAGAGCCTTTCACAGTGGCTCAGCAAGGAGTTTGCGATGCATCAGCGGATCTCGGGCCAATTGGCAGTCACCATCGGGATCGTCGCGGGGTTCGCCGCCCTTGTGGGTGTTGTTGCTGCGACTGGACAGATTGATCGATCTGATGTGGCGATTCTGGCCGCGTGCTTTGCGACGGTGACGGCGTCGCTGGTGCCGATGCTGAGCCAGAGGCGAGGCCGAGCATGTCCCGCCAGGTCATCCTCGCCGCGGCGGCCGTAGGCTTCGGAGGGCGGCCCGAACGATCCGTCGAGGCCGCTTGTGTCTCGGGCGTGATGCGTGCAGGTCTCGCTCCGGAATCCCCCGGCCCCTCGCGAGCGAACATCCTGGAATCCATGCACGACAACGCACCAGCCGATGACGCACAGACAGGACCGTCAGAGTCGAGTCCCCCGGGCGGCCTCGTCGCTGGGCTTGGCAGACCGGGCGAGCCCCGTCACGCGGGGGGCGTGGTGCATTCGTACCAGCGGTACGACCCGAAGAACTTCCCCTCCCCCACCGCTCCGCCGCCGGACATGGCGTCGGCGGCGATGGAGCACATGCTGGAGTTTGGCTCGACGCGTGACCTGACGCCCGAAGAGCTCGCGAAGGCGATCCGGCTTGATCCCTCGATGTTCCCGCGGCTTGGTCCGAGCATCGAGAGCCTGCGGCGGATGCTCGAAGAACGAAAGGCCAAGATCCTCTCGACCTACGAGACGGAGGCGGCTCGAAAGGAAGCCAAGCGTGCGTCCGACGCTGCTGCTCGCGAGGCCAGGCCGCCACGCGAGCAGCGTGAGGAGTTCCTTCGTGCCGCGAAACGCGAGCAGATCGCGGATCTTGAGAACCTCTGGTATCGCCAGAAGAAGGAAGGCTCGGACTTCGCGAAGGACCTGCTGACGCTGATGGAGGCCCTGGGGGCCAAGTACCAGATCGAGGAGATGGCTGGGAAGTACGCCTTTACGGGGCGAACGGAGATGGGCGTGGAGGAGGCGCTCGCCGTCAAGGAAGAGCTGGAGACGATCGACAAACTTCTGGAGCAGCTGAAGACGGCAGCGGAGACCGCGCAGCTCGCGATCATCGACATGGATGAGCTCTCGGAGTACGCGGATACCGAGCAGATCGAGCAGCTCAATGAGATCCAGAAGATGGTCGAGGAGTATGTTCGTGAGGAGGCCAAGCGGCAGGGGATCGAGGAGTCCGGCAAGGGGTATCGGCTGACGCCAGCGGCGATGCGAGTCTTCCAGCGCAAGGTGCTGCAGGAGATCTTCAGTGATCTGCAGGCAGCGCGGTCTGGGCGCCATGCGGGGCCGATCGCGGGCGAGGGTGCGGTCGAGATGCAGCGGACGAAGGCGTACGAGTTTGGAGACTCGGCCGCGCACATCGACATCGTCGGTACCGTCGGGAACGCCGTAGCGCGCAGTGCGGCAAGGGCGGGCCCTAACGCGGGCGATGCGAGGCTGCGCATCTCGATGGATGATCTCCAGACGCACCTGACGAAGAACAACCCCAAGTGCGCGAGCGTCCTGTGCATGGACATGTCGGGCTCGATGAGGTTTGGCGGGCAGTACGTGCAGTGCAAGCGCATGGCGCTCGCGCTGGATGGGCTGATCCGCACGGAGTATCCCGGCGACTTTGTCGGCTTTGTCGAGATGTTCTCGCTCGCGAAGCGCCGCTCGCTGGCGGAGGTGCCCGCCCTGATGCCCAAGCCCGTTTCGATCCGCTCGAGCGTGGTGAGGCTGAAGGCGGACATGTCCGACCCGCGCGTGAGCGAGATGCAGCTCCCGCAGCACTTCACGAACCTGCAGCACGGCCTGCAGATCGCGCGACAGATCCTGCAGGTGCAGGACACGCCCAACCGCCAGGTGATGCTCATCACCGACGGCCTCCCCACGGCGCACTTCGAGGGCAAGGAGCTCTTTCTTCTCTACCCGCCGGATCCTCGCACCGAGGAGGCAACGATGCGCGAGGCGCGGCTGTGCGTGCGCGAGGGAATCACGATCAACGTCTTCCTGCTGCCCAATTGGAACCAGAGCAGCGAGGACGTGCAGTTCGCGCACCGCCTCGCGGAGACCACAAAGGGCCGCGTCTTCTTCACGGGCGGGCGCGACCTGGATCGCTTCGTGCTCTGGGACTATGTCTC
>CAZBXF010000109.1:0-4988 GCA_964495635.1 uncultured Phycisphaeraceae bacterium | reverse complement strand
AAGTGGCGGAGTGAACAGGCGGCGCTTCAGGCATAGACGATGGCCACTTCGCCACTTTTCGCCCTTACCGCCGCTCAAGCACTTCCGACTCGGGGTAGCGGACCTTCTTGAGGCTGGCCAGCCAGTCGTCGGATGCCCGGTAGCCCGCCGTAGCAACGACGACCGTGCCGAAGCCGGTGCCCTTGAGGCCGAGGATCTCGTCGTACTGATTGGCGTCGATGCCTTCCATCGGGCACGCGTCCACGCCGAGCTGGGCCGCGGCGAAGAGGAAGAAGCCCAGCGCGATGTAGACCTGGCGCGAGGCCCAGGGCTTGGGGTCGGCCCCTTCCTCGAACTGCTTGAGCGTGCCGTGCATCATCTTGCGGTAGTCTTCGAGGGCCGCAACGGGTGTGCCGCGGACTTCGACCATGCGATCGATGAGACGGTCGGCGTGCTTGCGCGACATCTGGGTGCGTTGGCAGAAGACCATCAAGTGCGAGGCGTCGGTGATCTGCGACTGGTTCCAGGAGACCGGGCGGAGCTTTGCCCTGATGGCGGGATCGTTCACGACGATGAACTTCCAGGGCTGGAGGCCATAGGAACTGGGTGAGGCGATGGTGGCCTGCTCGATGGCGGACCATGTGGCGGCGGGGATCTTCTTCGTCGCGTCGAACTTCTTGACGGCGTAGCGCCAGTTGAGATTGTCGATGATGGTGCTGGTGTCGACGGGCTTGCTGGCTGGCATCGATGACTCCCTGTGTGGCGTTGACCGCCGGGTGTGTGTGGTGCTCTGAACCGAACGTCGCGCGATGGGCCCCTCGATGGTCCGAGGGTAGGTCCGCGGCGCGCTGCCATGTGCGATGCCGGACCGGTCGCGCGGTTACAGCCGCGCCGGGGCACCGAATTCGGTACAGTACCGGTCCGGGCACTCGTTCAAGCCCGGGGCGGGGACGACCCGCCGCCTGAACCCCGGTCCTTTCCCGGGCGTCTTTGCACGCCCGCCGCGGAGATTGATCGATGCGCACCGCGTCCCTCGTCAGCGTCACGGGTCTCTCGCTCATTCTGGCCATCGCCGGCACGTCGATGGCGCAGCCGGGGGTCGGTGTGCTGTCGCCGACGGACGCGGCATCCGGTTGGACCTCGCTGAGCACGAGCACCGAGCCCTGGCGCGGATATAAGGCGCAGGCGTTTCCGGCGAAGGGCTGGACGATGAAGGATGGGGTTTTGACGCACGCCGCGGGAGGTGGTGGCGGCGACATCGTGACGAAGGCTCAGTTCAAGGACTTCGAGCTGGCACTGGAGTACCAGCTGGCTCCGAAGGCCAACAGCGGCATCATGTACCGCGTGACGGAGAAGCATGGTGCGCCGTGGATGACGGGCCCTGAGATGCAGGTCTTTGACGACATCGGAGCCGGGCAGGACCCGCTCGACTGGCACTCGGCCGGAGCGATGTACGAGCTCTACCACCCCGCGAAGGAGAAGGTCGGCAGGCCGGCGGGCGAGTGGAACCAGGCGCGGGTGTACCTGCGTGACGGTCGCATCCAGCACTGGCTGAACGGCGTGAAGATCGTCGATGCGCTGATCTTCGGGCCCGGCGGCCAGCCGACCAAGGACTGGACGGACCGCATCGCCGCGAGCAAGTTCAAGGAGTTTGAGGGCTTTGGCCTCCAGCCCGCCGGCGCGATCGCGCTGCAGGACCATGGCGACCAGGTGTCGTATCGGAACGTCGCGGTGCGTGATCTTTCGGCGCCCGCCAATGGCGAGGTTGCGCTCTGGAACGGCAAGGACCTCGCGGGATGGGTTCCATTCGTGCCGGGGGCGAAGGAGGCTGGGATGGCACCGGCCGACGTCTGGAGCGTGACCGAGGAGCATGGCGAGAAGATCCTGATCTGCAAGGGCAAGCCGGTGGGTTACCTTCGCACTGAGGGGAAGCACAAGAACTTCATCCTGAAGCTCCAGTGGCGATTCCCCGCGGACAAGGACCCCGGGAACTCGGGCGTGCTCGTGCGGCAGATCGGTGAGGACAAGGTGTGGCCCAAGAGCGTCGAGGCCCAGTTGCACTCGGGCAATGCCGGCGACTTCTGGAACATCGAGAACTTCACGATGACGACCGACGCCGCGCGGACGAAGGGGCGCAACACGAAGAAGACGCACAACGCCGAGCGGCCGCTGGGCGAGTGGAACGAGTACGAGATCATCGTCGACAAGGGCCTGGTTGCGCTGAAGGTCAACGGCGAGGAGCTCAATCGCGCCACGGGGGTCGAGGAGGTCGCCGGCCACATTGCGCTCCAGAGCGAGGGCGCGGAGATCCACTTCAAGAACATCCGCCTGATTCCGCTCGCGGACTGAGTCGGGAGGGGCCGGGAATCGAGGACCGGGGCATCGTGCAGCCGGCGCGTGGTCACTGGGGTGTGGAGTGTGGAGAGAGGCCGATGCGGCACGACGTTGAACGTTTCCTGAAGCCATACCGCATCAACGACGGCAAGGGCTTCAAGCTCAAGGACCATGATCCGCGCGATACCGGCCCGGTGAAGGACAAGGAGCAGGCGGCGGAGGCTCTGGAGAAGGCCGTCGCGTGGCTCTCGGAGACGCAGGAGAAGCTCTACGCGCAGGATCGCTGGTCGCTGCTGCTGATCTTCCAGGCGATGGACGCGGCCGGCAAGGATGGCACGATCAAGCACGTGATGTCGGGGGTGAACCCGCAGGGATGCCAGGTCTACTCCTTCAAGTCGCCCAGCAGCGAGGATCTGGACCATGACTTCATGTGGCGGTGCATGAGGTGCCTGCCGGAGCGAGGGCGAATCGGGATCTTCAACCGGTCGTACTACGAGGAGGTCCTCGTCGTCAAGGTCCATCAGGAGTTGCTCAAGGCGCAGCGGCTGGATCCGAGCCTCGTGACCAAGAAGATCTGGGACGAGCGGTACGAGGACATCCGCAACATCGAGCGATACCTGACGCGGAACGGCATTCTGATCCGCAAGTTCTTTCTGAACGTCAGCAAGAATGAGCAGCGTGACCGTCTCCTGAGCCGCCTTGAGGATCCGGCGAAGAACTGGAAGTTCTCGCACTCGGACGTTCACGAGCGCGAGCACTGGGATGAGTACATGGACGCGTACCAGGAGATGATCCGTCAGACGAGCACTCCCTGGGCGCCCTGGTACGTCATCCCGGCGGACAAGAAGTGGTTCACGAGGCTCGCGGTCTCGGCCGCGGTCGTGGATGCGCTCGACGATCTGGACCTTTCGTTCCCTCCACCCGACCCCTCCAAGGTCGAGGAGTTCAAGGCGGTAGAGAAGCGGCTGCGGGCGCAGTAGTGGCGTGGTGGCGGTCCGGAGCATCGGTCTGGATGCACAAAAAGAGCGTGGTGGGCCCGGCGGCCCACCACGCTTCAGCATTCATCTGAATACAGCGATCGAAGCCTGATCAGCCGCCCTGACCCTCTTCCTTCTTCTCGCTGCGCGCCGGCACGGGCCGGTTGAACTTGGCGAGGAGCGCGTCGATCTTGTCCTCAAGGTCCTTGTCCCACGGCGAGAGGTTGTTCATGTAGACCTTGCCGTCGGGATCGATCAGGGCCATGTGCGGGATGCCCTTGACGGCGAAGTCGGGGTTGAAGCAGTTCTGCTTGGTCACCACGATCGGCCAGGTAACCTCCATGTCCTTGATCCAGGGCGTCATCATCGCGAGCTCGGCCTCGGGCGACGAGGCGTCCTTCTTGCGGGCCTTGGGGTCCGTGGCCTTGTGGTCGATCACGAAGCCCTGCAGGCTCGTGACACCCAGGAGGACGACATCCTTGCCCTGATAACGGGCCTGCATCTCGCGCATGTGCGGGAAGGCAGCGATGCAGGGTCCGCACCACGTCGCCCAGAAGTCGACGACGACGATCTTGCCCTTGAAGGAGTCAAAGCCGGTGACGGGCGACTCGGTGCCGTGGCTCCAGAGGACGTTGATGGCGGGAGCCGGGTGGCCGACGAGCATGCCGCGCATCGCAGCGCCGTTGTAGGTTTCTGCCTGGCCGGCGTAGTAGGAACGCTCGCGCTCGGAGAGGGCTTCATTGGTGCTGGCCTTCTCGAGCAGCGATGCAACCGTGGATCGGAGGGCTTCACGCTGCGTGGCGGGGAGCTCGGGTGCATCAGCGCCCAGCATCGCGTCTGCGAAGGGGAGGAGGTCACGAATGCCGGCGGCGGGCCACGCGCTGGTGACCATCGGAACCATGCCGAGCATGATCGTCTCACGGCCATCGAGCGCGTCGCCAGCCATCACGACGTCGCGGAAGACGACCGTGCCGCGCCCGGACTTGATCGCCTCGCCGAGGGCGGGGTGATTGGCGGCGACTTGCACCGCCGCAGCGCGCTCGGTCATGAACTTCTGGCGGGCCTCGGCGCTCGCCTGGCGACCGGGGTTGGCAACGGTTCCCGCGACGAGGGCCGCAGCGACGGCGCCGTCGACGGTCTTCTCGCTCGCCAGCGAGGTCAGGCGGGTGCGGATCTCGGTGCGCAGCTCGGGGGAGGCCATCGCGAACATGTTGGTCGCGGCCATCTTCTCAAGCTGGGAGGCCGTCAGTTCGGCGACGGTGATCCCCTCGAGGAACTCGGCCATCTTGGGGTCGGGCTTGCCGTCCATCACCTTCTTGCCTTCAGCCTTGAACCGCTCGATTGCCTTCGTGACCTGCTCGTCGCTTGGGGGATTGGCGAGTGCGGACGCGGCCAGGCCAGCGGACGCAAGGATGGCGGCGGCAAGGCCGAGAGCGCCGAGCGAGCGGAACCGGAGCGAATTCATGCGGGACTCCTTTGTGTGGAAAGACACAAGGAGATTCTAGTCAAACTTGTCCGGTCATGTTCCGGGCCCCCGGACGCGGCTTTAGGGCTTGCTTCATGCCGTGCAGGCCCGGTCAGGGCAGGGTCTGGAGCGTGTCTGCGAACTCGCGAGCGCGGGAGGTGCGGGTGGCGAGGGGGAGCGAGCCCGAGCCGGGGAGGGCGGCAAACGTGCCCACGTCGCCCGTGACCCACGGC
>CAZBXF010000108.1:0-11344 GCA_964495635.1 uncultured Phycisphaeraceae bacterium | reverse complement strand
CCGCCGCCACCACCGCCACCACCGCCGCCTCCACCACCTCCACCGCCACCACCCGGCCGCGGCGCACCGCCACCCTGACCGCCGCCACCCTGCCCACCACCCGCGCCACCGCCCGGAGGTCCACCGCCGCCGCCACCAGCCGGCGGTCCGCCACCCCCACCCGGCGGCCGAGGCCTCGGCCCGCCACCGCCACCGCCACCATGACCACCACCACCACCGGTTCCACCGCCAGCCGTACCGCCACCCGTGCCCGAATCCGGGCCCGGCGCCGCCTCCGGCTCTGCCTCGGGATCTTCCTCCTCAGGGGCCACAGGGATCGGCACGCGATCGACCGCGATGATGCGGCGCGACGTCGCCTGCGTCTTCCCGTCATCCCCCACCGCCGTCACCGAAACCCGCACCGCGTGCGGCATGCCATCCCGATCCGAGTCCCACTCCTCAAACCACGCCTCCCCGTCATACGCCGTGATCGACACCGAAACCACGCCCTCCACCAGCGACTCCGCGATGCCGCCACCATCAACGATCTCGTCCATCGCCGGATCACGCCGCCCCCACAGCGACCCCGCCCCACCCGCCGTCCCCACCACGCGGTACTGCGCCTCCTGCACGTCCCCCTCGGCCTCGCCCGCCTCGTCGCGCACCGGCCTCATCGACTTGGTCAGCAGCAGGAGCTCATCGCGGGCCGTGGGGCCAGTGCCGCCATCAACGATCGACACCCGCGCCCCGACAAGATCCGCGTCCCGCGCCACGCTCAGCAGATCCAGCGAAACCCGCGACGCCGCGGCCTCGGCCCGGGCGCTCGCCTGCTGCCGCTGCGACGCCGCAAGGTTCGTCCGCCACAGCTGCCCGGCGCTCACCGCAACAGCCCCGGCCACCATCGCCCCCACCACCGCCGCCACGATCAGCTCAACAAGCGTGAACCCAGGCCGCACGCAAGGACGACGCACCCCGGGCGCAGGAGCGCCCGACGCCCAATCCCCGCGCCGAACTGTGCCGCGCGACATGCTCACTACAGCCGCTCCACGCTCTGCTCCGGCCTTCGATCAGGGTCCGGCTCCTCACCCAGGCGCGGCGCGATCCGAGTCTCCACCGACTCCGACCGCATCTGCCCGCCATCAAGCCACGACACCGTCGCCACCACCGTGAACGCCTCACCGCCGCTGCCACTGCCCGAAATCTCGATCTTGTAGCGGAAGTTCTGGAATGGCTCCTCGCACACGCCCTCCATGTCGCCAAACCGCGACGCGTAGTCATCAGCCCCGCGCGCCAGCACCAGGTTCAGCTTCTCATCCAGCAGCATCGCCGCAACACGCAGCTGCTCCCCCTGCGCCTGCGCCCGCAGCGCACGCCCCGTCATCGACATCAGCACCGCAAGGGCCGACCCGACAATCACGGTCGCCACCAGCACATCAGCCAGCAGCACGCCGCGGCGTCGCGCCCACGCCCCACCCGCAAAGGAAGCACGCCTCACCATGCCTGCTCCCCCTTCCCCTGCGCATCCAGGTCCGTCACCGCCGACGCCTCAGCGCTCTGCCCGGGCATCACGACCCGCGCCCGCACCGCGCTGCTCGACAGCACCACCCGGTACGTCTCGCGCCGGCGCGAATCCTCGATCACCAGCGTCACGTCCGGCCGCCGCCCCATCACCGGAAACTCCACCCGGAACTGCCCCGAGGCATCCAGCGTGAGCGTGTCCGACATCGCCGACGTCACGATCGCGCTCCCCATCTCCGCCCGCGGCGCAAGCTGATCATCCACCCACGCCGCCTCCCCGCGCGCGTTGGTCCCCATCTTCACCAGCTTCAGCGTCCCCAGCGACCCATCAAAGTCGATCGCCACACGCTGCGTCGACAGCGAATCTCGCCGCGCCGCCGCAGACAGAACCTCCGCAGCAGCCTCCGCAGCACGCCGAGCCTCACGCCCCGAGCTCGAAATGACCCGCGGCACCATCAGCCCCGCCAGCACACCCAGAATCACCACCACCACGATGATCTCAACCATCGTGAAGGCGGCGGCGGAATTGCGGTAGCGGACACTCACAGTGATTCCTTGGCTTGTCGCCCGAACGGCCAGAGAAGGCACTAGGCACTTGGCACCAGGCACTAGTGAAAAGCCAAGAGCACGCAGTCGCCCATCAACTGAGATCGACTGCCGAGTGCCACGTACCCGATGCCTGCTCTCGCAGTCCCCAGTCCCTTCTTCTCCTCCCCTAGTGCCTAGTGCCGAGTGCCAAGTGCCTTCTTCCTACTTCTTCCCATTCACATGATCCGCGTTCTCGCCCTCGCCTCCGGGCTGCCCGTCGGCCCCGTAGCTCACGATGTCAAAGTCCGCGTTGAACTGCGGCGGGATCACAAGCACATACATGTTGCCCCACGGATCCTTCAGCGCGTCGGGGTTCTCAACGTACGGCCCCTTCCACGCCGCCTCGTCGATCGTGCTCGGACGCTCCCAAAGGATCGTGATCGACGTCCCCGACTCGGGAAGCCCGTTGTCGATCATGTAGTTCCGCATCGCCGTCGCCAGCGTCGAAACACCGCTCTTGGCCACCGACTCCTTGGCCTGACCAATGCGCCCGAAGATGCGCGGCGCAATGACCGCCGCGATGATCCCAAGGATCACCACGATCACGATCACCTCAACGATCGAAAAGCCACGCCCCGCACGCGCCCCCCGCACTCCATCACGACCAATTCGCCTGACCATCACAATCCCTTTCTCGCAAGCCGCGGCTCGCGCATCAAGTCTGTCGCCTTCCCTCTTCCCCCGCCTCGCTGCCTCGCCGCATCCCTGCTTCGCTTCCCCCTGCTCGCCTGCATGCCTTCCTGCCTGCTTGCCTCTTCCAATCATCCCGACCCGGCCATCGCGTCCTGTACCTGAAGGAGCGCGAGGAAGACCGCCAGCACGATGAACCCAACCACGCCTGCCATGAAGACCAGCAGGATCGGCGGCAGCGCGGTGGTGAAGAGCTTGATGCTCTGATCCACGCGTTCGTCGAAGGCCTTGCTGGCCTGGTTGAGCATCTGATCCAGCCGCCCCGAGCGCTCGCCGAGGTTGATGATCTGCACCAGCATCGGCGGGAAGTGACCGCTCTTCTCCATGGGCTCCGCGATGGTCGCGCCGCCCGCGACCTGATTCGTCACATCCTCGATCACACCCTCCATCGCGCGATTGCCCAGCACGCCCCTGGTGATGCGCAGGCTCTGGAGGATCGGCACGCCCGCCTTGGTCAGCGTGCCCAGCGTCCGCGTGAACCGCGCAACCGCAACATCGCGCATCAGCCGCCCGATGATCGGCATCTTCAGCACGGTCCGGTCCTTCCACAGCAGGAAGTCCGGCCTCGCAAAGAGCCTCGCGAGCCCGATGCCGATGAGCACCAGCACGGGAACGCTCGCATACCAGCGCTCGATGAACAGATACTTGAAGCCGTCGCCAAGGCCCTTCACCACGCGCGTCGGGAACGGCAGCTGCGACGGCGAGATCGGCAGCTTCTCCAGGATCGTCGGCACGATGAACGACACGATCACGACGATCGCAAGCCCGACCAGCCCGCAGATGATCATCGGATACAGCGTCGCCCCCAGGATCGACCGCCGCAGCTTCAGATCACGATCCAGCAGATCCGCCGCCTGCTCCATCACCTCGCCGAGCTTGCCCGAGGCCTCGCCCGCCTTCGTGATGCTGATCGTCAGCGTGTCGAACGGCTTGCCCCAGCTCGCCATCGCCTCCGCCAGCGACGTGCCCCCCTCCACCTGCGAGATCAGGCTCTCCAGCATCGCCTTCTGCTTCGCCGAGCGTCCCGAGCGAGCCAGCGTCTTGAGCGCCGTCACCAGCGGCAGGCCCGCCATGATCGCCGTCGCAAGCTCACGGATGAAGCTCGCCATCTCCGCCCGCGACATCACCCGCCCGCCAAAGTCAAACCCCGCGCCCGCCTGCGTCGACTCATCCTGACCCAGCACCGCGCGAGACATCCCCGCCAGCGAACCCCCCTGCCCCGCCTGCTCCAGCGACACCGGCGTCAGCCCACGCTTCACAACCTCCCGCACCGCCGCAGCGCGGTCCATCGCCTCCACCGTCCCGGTGGCCCCTCCCTGCGCGGCTTTGTACGTGAATGTCGGCATGGGGAGTGGAAGTGGCGAAGTGGCGGAGTGCCGAAGTGGCGGAGTGAAAACGAAAAGCGAAAAGCGAAAAACGGGAAACGAAAACTGAAAGACAGATCGCGAGGCCTGTTACACGGATGTCATCCTCCGAAGGTTCTGGTCCTCCACTTCGTCACTCTGCCACTTCGCCACTCCGCCACTTCCCCTCCTCACGCCCCCTCATCCGTGTCCTGCGTCGCGCGAAGAACCTCATCCACCGTCGTCTCGCCGCTCGATGCCTTCATCATCCCGTCGCGGCGCATCGTCACAAGCCCCGGCCCCGCCGCCGCCAGCAGCTCATGCGGGCTCAGCCGCTTGGCGATCCCCGCCCGAAGCTGCGGCGTCGTCAGCACCACCTCATAGAACCCCACCCGCCCGCGCATCCCCGTCCCGCCGCAGGCATCGCACCCCGCTCCCTTCCACGCCAGCCCCTCCGGGAACATCGCCGCTTCCGTCGGACTCAGCCGGTGCCGCTGCGCTTCCAGCAGCGGCGTCCGCACGCGGCACATCCGGCACGTCCGCCGACCCAGCCGCTGCGCCATCGTCCCCTCCAGCACGCTGGAGAGCAGGAACGGCTCCACACCCATATCAAGCAGGCGCCCCGCCGCGGAGATCGCGTTGTTCGTGTGCAGCGTCGAGAAGAGCAGGTGCCCCGTCAGCGCCGCCCGCACGCTGATCTCCGCCGTCTCATAGTCGCGGATCTCGCCCACCATGATGACATCCGGATCCTGACGCAGAATGCTCCGCAGCCCATCCGCAAACGTCAGCCCGCGCTTGGGATTCACCGGGATCTGGTTCACCCCCGCAAGCTCATACTCAACAGGATCCTCGATCGTGATGATCTTGAGCGAAGGGTCATACAGCTTCGTCAGCGCGGCATACAGCGTCGTCGTCTTGCCGCTGCCCGTCGGCCCCGTCACCAGCACCATGCCGTGCGGCAGGTCGATCAGCTTCTGCATCGAGTCCCGATCAGGCTCGCGCATCCCCAGCGCCGCCAGATCAAGCTGGATGTTCTCCTTGTCCAGGATTCGCATCACCACGCTCTCGCCATACAGCGTCGGCACGGTGCTCACGCGGATGTCGATCTTGCGGGCCGCCTCACGCCCATCCGCATATCGCAGCGAGATGTGCCCATCCTGCGGCGCATAGCGCTCCGCGATGTTCATCCCCGACATGATCTTGATTCGGCTCGTGATCGCGGCCTGCAGCTGCTTCGGCGGGCTCTCCTGCTCCACCAGCACGCCGTCGATCCGGTACTTCACCGCGAGCTTCCGCTCAAACGGCTCAACATGCACGTCACTCGCCCGCGCCCGGATCGCCTCGAGGATCACAAGGTTCACCAGGTTGATCAGCGTCGGCTGCTCCGCCATCCGGTGCAGGTCGTCGGCCTCGATCGCCTCGACGTTCGACACCAGCCCGTCCGCCGCGCCGTCCCCGCCCAGCCGCGCACCCATCGCCGCCGCGGTCGTCCCATACACCTCGCGCAGCAGCTCCGCAAAGACCTCCGACGTCGCCAGCACCGCCCGCACCGGCTTCCCCGCCGTCACCGAGGCCTCGTCCATCGCCTCCCACGACGGCGCCGCCTCGCACGCCAGCAGCAGCCGCCTCCCCTCCATCGCATACGGCACCACACCAAGCTTCATCGCCCGGTTCGCCGGAATCAGCCCCGCCAGCGACGCGTCCACCGCCGGCTTCTTCGTCAGCGTCACGCCGCCCCCGCCACTCCCGCCACCACCACCACTGCCCCCAGAAGCGACAGCCGCGGCCCCATTCGGAGCCGCGCCAGTCACGCCCACAACACCCAGGCCAGCGGTTTCGTTCATGCGTCCTGCCAAACGTCCAGCAACCACTTTTCTTGCACAACCCTGACGATTCATCCCCCATAGTGCCAAGCGCCTGGTACCAAGTGCCGAGTGCCTGGCACCAAGTGCCTTCCTCTCCCTACTCCTCCTCCTCCTCACTGCCCGGCATCATGTCCGCCCACGGGTTGGGGTTCGCCGGCGGCTTGGGGGTCAGTTTCGCGAACTGGTCCGAAGTCAGAATCTCCTTGATCTTGTCCTCGGTGGCCTTGTCCAGCTCGCGCCGGGCCTTGCGGGCCTCCGCCAGCGGGTTCTCGCCGCCCTGGTCGGGGCTCCGCCAGCTCTGCATCATGACACCCATGGTGCCGCCCATCTTCTCTTCCTGATCGTCGACGGCCTTGGCCCACCTCTCGTTGATCGGGGCCGCGTCCCGAAGGTACGCCGCCCGCGCCGCCTCCAGCCGCTCACGCTGCTCGGTCGAGAGCTCCATCGCCCCCGCCTCACGCATCTGCTTCATGAGGTGCGGCTCGCGATAGATCCTCGGGTAGTTCTTCGCCGCGACCTCCGCCTCGAACTTCTCCCGAAGCTCCGGCGTCATGAACTCGCCCAGCTTGCGCGCATGCTCCCGGTTCGTGTCCCGCAGCTGCCGCGCCACCTCCACCATCGGCTTCATCATGTCCGTCATCGCATTCGGATCCTGGAACGCCATCGCGCCCCCTTCCTTCATGCGGTCCATCATCTTCGTCTGCATCTCTTCCGACGTGCGCTCGAGGTCCTTGAGCTGGCGGTCCACCACGGCCTCGTACTGCTGCACCGCCGCGTCGTACTCCGCGTTGTCCTTCGGCGCCGCCCCCGACCGCTCCGCGATCGCAACCAGGTCCGTCGCCGAGCCGCTCATCATCCCGAACCGCATCCCCGTCTCGCGCCGACGGTGCCGCTCCACGCGGTCGAACTTCTCAAGCTGCTCGGGCGTGCAGATCATCCGAAGGTCGGCGAAGAACTCCGTCTCGATCTTCCTCGCACGCTCCGTCCAACCCTTCACAAGATCCGGCATCTCCTTCTGGAAGACGCCAAACCCCTCACCGTCGCTCACACGCTGCATCAGCTCGGCGTTCTTGGCCTGCATCTCTTCGGCCAGCGCCTTGCTCTGGGCCTGGCTGGCCTCCAGCAGCGTCATCGCCGTCTCTTTCTGGGCATCGTCAAAGCCCAGGATCTTCGCATACGCGTTCACGCCGCGCCGCGTCACCTGATCCATCCCCCCGCCGCCCATCATCCCCATCTGCGCCGTCGCGGTCCGGGCCGGCGCCATCACCGCCACGCCCGCCGCCAGCAGCGACGCCGAAACAACCAGCGCCCGGGCCGACATCGCCGCCGCACGACAGATTCGCGTCAACATGACCGCTCCCTTTCAGAAGGCTCATCCAAAGGACCCCAACCGGACACCGATCTCACCCCTCCCGCTGCACAGGGGACCAGCGAGATCGTGAATGCCCGCACGCGCGGCCCCGACCGGGCCGCCCAGTATAAACACACCGGCCCATCGCGTTACCGCGGCGCTACCACCGCATCGCCCTGGATGAACACCGATCGAACCTCAATCGCCCCCTCCCCGCCCCCGCCCGACTCCTCCTCACGCTCCTTCGCAGAACGCTCCTCACGCGCCTTCTTCAGCCGCTCACGCTGCTTCTCGCTCATCGCCGACTCCAGCCGCTCACGCGTGCGCTCATCAAGCTCCCGCCGCGCCTTGCGAGCCTCCACCAGCGCCCCCGGCTCCTCCCCGCCGCTGATCATCACCATCCCGCCTCCCCCCGCCAGCGCGCCCGTCGTCCCATCAGTCTCCTGCGCCCGGATCGCCGCGCTCCACCGCTCGTTCAGCACCCGCGCCTCACGCTCATAGGCCTCCCGGATCTCCGCCAGCGCCTTCCGCTGCTCCGGCGACACATCCTCCATCGCCGCCGCCGCCGCGACATCCTTCATCACCGCCGGCTCGCGATACACCCTCGGAAACGCCTGCCGATCAAACTCCCGCCGGAACGCCACCCGCGCCTCCTCAGGGAGCAGCGCCTCGATCTTCCGTGCGTGCCGCTCGTTCGCCTCCGCGATCTTCTTCCCCGACTCCGCCCGCTCCTTCATCGCCGCCTGCATCTTCTCCACGTCGATCGGCACACCCGGCCGGAAGCCCCCGAACGCGTCCGCCTCCGGCCGCGCCTGGATCAGCCGATCGATCTCCACCTCATACGCCACCACCGCCTCCCCAAGCTCCGGCGACTTGACGCCCGGCGCCGAAACCTCCACGACCCGCAGCAGATCAACCCCCTCCCCGCTCACCGTCGCGCTCCGCACCGCCACCTCACGCCGACGGGCCCGCTCCACCCGCACAAATCCCTCCGCCTGCTCCGGCGTCAGCAGCGAGCGAAGGTCGTCCATCAGCGTCCGCTCCAGCGCCGCGCTCTCCGTCCGCGCCGCCTCCGACGCCTTCGTCATCCGCTCCACCATCACCGTCGGATCGTCCTCTTCCTCCGACGCCCGGCGCGCATCCTCCAACGCCTTGCGCATCGTCGCTCGCACCTGGGCCGTCTGCGACGCATACCCCTCATAGAGCGTCATCGCCGCCCCGCGCTGCGCCTCGTCCATCCCCAGCATCGTCGCGTACCGCTCCACGGACGCGCGGCTGATCGCCCCCGCACTCCCGCCACCCAGCGCCATCCGCCCCGACGTCACGATCCGCTGCTCCTGCCCCCACGCAGCCCCTGTCCAGCCCCCCATCGCCAGACCGCTGACCAGCACCATCGCCCCAAGGCCACGGCAAAAAGAGAAATCGCGCATCGGTGATGACTCCACGCCGCCCGGAATCGGGCCAGCAAGTCATCCTCGATGCGCGACATGTCACTTGCCGTCACGCAAACCGCCGGCAGCCCGAAGGCCACCCGGCCGCCTCTCAGACCCCGTCCATCGGCTGGCCACCGCCCCGCTGCCCGCCGCCGCGCGGCCGGCGCGGCCGCTCGCCATCACCACCGCCGCCCGGGCCACCCTCATCGTTCCCGCTCGGCAGCCGCTCGACCTGCTCCGGCGTCAGGATCTTCCGCAGCTTCTCGACCGTGTCGTTCATCTGCTCGCGCCGCTCCCGACGCGCATCCGCCAGCGGGCCCTCCTGCGGACCGCCGCCGAACATCCGCATCATCCCCTCCGCCGTCATCGTCTCCTCGTTCTCCTCGGTCGCCTTCGCCAGCTTCTCGTTCAGCGGCTCCATCGCCCGGGCATACGAGGCCTTCAGCTCCTCAACCTGCGTCTTCTGCTCCGGCGTCAGGTCATTGAGGCCCAGCGCCCCATCGATCGCCCGGGCCGCCCGCGTCGGGCGATACACCTCCGGGAAGCTCTGCTCCCGGAAGCGCCGCTCGAACGCCACCCGCGCGTCACCCTCCAGCGAATCCATCATCTGCCGCGCGTACTTGCGGTTGATGTCCCGCACCCGCACCGAGGCCTCACGCCCCTTCTCGATCATCTCGTTCATCTTCTCCGGATCGCCCGACTGACGGATCTCCTGGAACGACTCCGCGATCTCCGCCCGCACGTCGTCACGCTGCTTGAGCGCGCGATCCAGCTCATCCTCATACGCCGTCAGCATCTCCGACAGCTTCGCACGCCCATCCCCCAGCGCCGTCTTCACGTCCGGCTCGTCCACCATCGCGACAAGGTCAACCCGCTCCCCGCTCATCAGCCCCTGCCGCGCACCGCTCTCGCGACGGTGGGCCCGCTCCACCCGCTCGATGCCGCTCGCCTGCTCCGGCGTCAGCACCACCTTCAGGTCCTCGAAGAAACCCTCGTCAAGCTTCGTCCGCTCGTCGCGGCTCTTCCGCATGATGTCGCGCATCCCCTGCCACACCGACGGGTCCCGCGTCTCCTGGAACTCCGCACGGATGTCATCCATCTTCTCCCGCACGCCCTCCTGCACCGCACGCGCCGCGTCCTGATACGCGTCAAACAGCGTCGCCGCGGCCTCCTTCTGCTCCGCCGTCAGCCCCAGCATCTCGTAGTACCGCTCCGCCTGCCGCTGGCTGATCGGCGGGTTGTTCCCGCCCATCATCCCCCCCATCATCCCGCCCGGACCGCCCCCCATCCCACGACGCCCCTCACCCGGCTGCGCCTGCGCAGCGCTCGTGCCCATCAGCACCGGCGAGACCGCCAGCGCCAGCCCGCACGCCGCCACCAGCGCCACGCCAGCCCGGCGGAGCCCGGCCCGCAGCCCAACCCGCGCCACGCTCGAACCACGCTCCACGCCCCGAACCATCTCGAGAGTCCCAAGCATCGAAGTTCTCCAGCGTGCCCGAGAGCACGGACCCAGCAGCCAATCCCGCCAACACCCTCCCAGCACCCACAAGACCCGGTCGGACGCACGAACGTCCAACCGCCAGAACGCCCCCGCCCCCAACCTATTGCCGGACCGACGCATTCCCAGATGCAGTCCCCACCCGGATCCGCCCCAGATCCAGCACCACCCCATCCGGCTGGTAGTAGTCCACACCCATCTCGCCCTCACCCAAGCTCGTAATTACCAAGCAGTTACGACCCTGACGCGCCGCGTAGATCAGGTCCCCCGGGCTCGGCCCCGCGTACCCCGCGTTCCGAACCTCCTGCGCATGAAAATGGTAATGCGCCAGCGCCCGGTCGCTGCTCCGGATCATGTCGTCGCTCGCGATGAACTTGTTGTCCCCCTCGCGCTGACCCGGTCGCGGCGGGAACAGCACCGGCACCTTCCACTCCTGATCAAGCGTCCGCGACGCCAGCATCCCGCCGTACTCCGTCGTCGTGTCGCGCCGATCCATCTTCGACTGCTCCCACCACGCCGACACCGTCACCGGACGCTGCACCTGCTCCAGCAGCACCAGCACCGTCACAAGATCACCCCACCGCAGCGTCCCCGCCCAGTGCTCCACCGTCTCAGGCACGATGTCCCGCGCCTGTTCCGCCGACCGCGGCGTCAAATCCCGCGCCGCCAGCGCCGCACGCACCTCCGCCAGAAGCTGCTCCCGCGAACGCCCGATCCACTCAGGCCTGAACCGCGCCGCCCACCGCACCGGCTCCGCGTGACGCATCTGCATCGGCCCACTGTCCGGCACCCGCGCAATCGCCGCAGAGGCCTCGCTCCACCACGCCGCGTTCGCCGCGTTCTTCGGATCCCGCAGACGCAGCGCCCACGTCAGCTCCTCCCCCGTCACAGGAATCGCCCGAAGCTCCCGCACCGTCGCCCGGATCGTCTGCACCACCTCATCCCCCGCCGCACCGCCAACCTGCTCCAGCAGCCGAAGCCGCATCGTCCCCTCGCCATCCAGCCGCGCCAGCAGGTCCCACGCATCGGTCCGGAACCGCTGCGACCAGTCAAGCCCGTACGTCGGCGCCAGCTCCGGC
>CAZBXF010000107.1:0-11377 GCA_964495635.1 uncultured Phycisphaeraceae bacterium | reverse complement strand
GGGGGGCCCTCCCGGGGCGGGGAGGAGAAGCGAGGCAGCGAGGCAGCGATGCAGCGACGCAGTGGGAAAGCGAAGATCCCCCGCAGCGGGGGAGGTGTTCCTGAGCGGGGATTGGGGTTTGGGTCTACAGCAGTGGGCTCATGAGCTGGGCCCATTGCTCGATGAAGCGGGTCCACCAGGGGCGAACTCGCCAGGCGTCGAGGTGGACCTCGTTGGACTCATGGATGTAGCCAGCCTGCATGAAGCGGAGAAGCCCGGCGAAGTCCTCGTCGTAGACGAGCAGGCTGGTCTCGTAGTTGAGCCAGAAACTCCGACGGTCGAAGTTGGCGCTGGTGACCATCGCCAGGCGCCGGTCGACAACGGCGGTCTTGGCGTGGAGCAGGCCGTCGCGATGGTGCATGATGCGGACGCCCGCCTCGAGCAGTTCCTCGTAATACGCACGGCTCGCGGCGGCGACGAGGCGCGAGTCGAGAACATCCGGAAGGACGAGCGTGACCTGCACGCCGCGGAGGGAGGCGTTGACCAGCGCTGCCTGGGTGGCTTCGTCGGGCACGAAGTAGGGCGTGGTCATCGTGATCTCCTCCTTCGCCCCGAAGAGGAGTGAGAGGAGCGCGTGGTGGATGGCTTCGGGCCTGGGGCCCGGGCCGCTGGGCACGACGTGCACGACCGAGGAGCCGGTGACGCCGGGGTCTGGGAGGAACGTGTCGAGGGCGGGAAGTTGCTCGTCGCTGTCGAGCTGCCAGTCCGCGAGGAAGTTGGTCTGGAGCGCCTGCACGGCAGGACCGGTCATGCGGGCCGTCACGTCGATCCAGGGGCCTACGCCCGGTCGCGTGTTGAGCTTGAAGGTCTCGTCGGTGAGATTCTGGCTGCCGCAGTAGCCGATGAGGCCGTCGATCACGGCGATCTTGCGGTGGTTGCGGAGGTCCACGCGTGCGAAGAGCATCCGGAGGGGATTGACGGGGAGTGCCCCGACGACCTTGACACCGGCCTCTCGCATTGAGTCACACAGTGTGCTGCGGAGAAATGGGCGGCTGCCGACGTCATCGACGAGCACACGGCAGGCGACGCCGCGCTTCGCCGCACGGATCAGGGCCTCGGCCACTTCGATGCTCTTGCTCTGCGTCGCCCAGATGTAGAAGAGGAGGTGGCAGTGGTGCTTGGCGGCGTCGATGTCGGCGATGAGACGGTTGAGGAGGGCCGAGGCATCGTCGAAGAGGTCGATGTGGTTGCCTCGGATGGGGGGCATGCCGCTGACGCGTGTAGCAAGATTGGCCAGGGGCTGGAAGTCGGTGCCGAGGTTGCGCCAGTCGTCCTCGTGGTGGCGCCAGAGGGCCATGGCGCGCTCCTCGCTGGTGCGTGTGAGGATGTCGAGCCTGCGGGCTCGCCTGGCGCCAATGCCGGTCTCGCCGACGAGTCCGTAGAGGATCAGTCCGACCAGCGGCACGAAGAGGAGCAGCAGAAGCCAGGCGAGCGTGGTATGGACCGACACCCGGCGCATCACGACCCGGACGCAGAGCACCAGGCGCACGCACCACTCCAGCGCGACGACCGCGACTGTGGCCCAACCGAAGGAGGTCAGGGTGGGGAGGAGTTCAGCAACGCTGATGGGCATGGCTCTGGGGACGGTACGGGTGCTTGTCACCAGGGTGCGACCCAATCGTGCCTGGGTCTGGCGGGGGTGTGGCTTTGGAGCGGGGGCGCGGCTCTGGCCGTGAGGCGGTCTGGGGGGCCTGCGGGTCGGGGCACGGCGGACTCATGACGCGAATCGGCGCGTGGGTTGGATCGGGCTGCGATCTGTGGCCGATGCCTACAGTCAGGAACGCCCAAACTCCCGCCCTGATTGGCGTGTGTTTGGGTTGATTTGTCTCGCCGCTGTACGGATTCCAGTGGGCTCGACGCGCCGTCGATCGCCCTTACACGCCAGACACGGGAAGGCCCATGACTTCTGCCCAAAGCCACTCCACCGTCGCGCCCCTTCGCGCGGCCCCCGACTCGATCAACGCCTGGAGCCCCGAGTATCTCGAGGCCGAGTACGCCCGGTTTCGGGCGGATTCTTCGAGCGTTCCGGCGGACCTTGCCGCTTTCTTCCGAGGGTTTGATCTTGCGATGGGCGGGGAGATCGCGCCGATCGGTAGCGCCGGAGGCGCTGGTGGATCGGCCTCCGCCCTGGACCTCAAGGTTTACGGACTTGTACAGGCCTACCGCGCGATGGGCCACGCCAGCGCGAAGCTAGATCCACTCGGGCGTCACCCGGCGAAGCACGCGTCGCTGGAGCCTTCGTTCCATGGCATCGGCGAGGCGGAACTGGGTGGCAGCACCTCGATCGCGGTGATCCCCGGCAAGGCGAGTGCGACGGTTCGCGATGTGATCTCGTTCCTGGAGTCGGTCTACTGCGGCTCGATCGGCGCTGAGTTCATGCACGCGGAGGACCCGCGCGAGCGCGAGTTCTTCATCGCGCGGCTCGAGCGCGGCGAGGGCGCGTACCAGCTCACCGATGCGGATCGCATCAAGATCCTCGACCAGCTCATCTCGGGCGAGAGCCTCGACAAGTTTCTGGGCAAACGCTACCAGGGCAAGAAGCGGTTCAGCGGCGAGGGGTGCGAGTCGGTCATTCCGCTGCTGCTCTGGATGACGGATCGCGCGGCCGAGTTCGGCACGCAGGAAGTCATCATGGGCATGGCGCATCGCGCCCGCCTTGCGGTGCTGAAGTGTTACCTCCAGAAGGAGATGCCCTCCCTCCTCACGGAGTTTGAGGAGAGCTGGATCGAGCCCGAGCGGCTTGGCTTCGGCGACGTCAAGTACCACCGCGGTCACAGCTGCGATTACGTGACGCCCAGCGGCAAGAGCGTCCACCTGTCGATGCTCAACAACCCCAGCCATCTCGAGACGGTGAACCCGGTCGTGCTGGGCCGCGTGCGCGCGAAGCAGGATCAGGTGGGCGATACGGAGCGGACGCGGATCCTCTCGCTCGTCCTGCACGGCGACGCGGCCATGTCGGGCCAGGGTGTGGTCTACGAGTGTGCCGCGATGAGCGGGCTGGACGGTTACGGAGTCGGCGGCACGATCCACATCGCGACCAACAATCAGATCGGCTTCACGACCGATCCCGTGGATGGGCGCTCCTCGCGCTACTGCACGGACGTTGCGAAGGTCACGGGCGCGCCGGTGCTGCACGTCAATGCCGACGACCCCGAGGCGGTGGTGGCAGTGGCGCGGATGGTGGCGGAGTATCGCGCGACGTTCAAGCGAGAGATCTACGTCGATCTGGTCTGCTTCCGTCGCTACGGGCACAACGAGCAGGACGAGCCGCGCTACACGCAGCCCACGGTCTACTCGATCGCCGATCAGCATCCGGGCATCCCGACGCAGTACCGGCGCAGGCTTGTCGGCGCGGGCGTGATCAGCGACGAAGCGGCCCAGGCGATCGTCGACCGCGAGAGCACCATGCTCGACGCGGCCCAGGAGGCGGCCAAGAAGCAGCCCGTCAATCCCGCGAACGAGCCGGGCAAGAACTTGTGGAAGGGCTTCACGACCAAGTACACCTTCGAGTCGCCCAAGACCGGTGTCTCGATGGAGACGCTGAAGGAAGTCGCGGCGGCCATGGGTCGCACGCCCGAGGGGTTCAACGTCCATCCGAAGCTCAAGGCGCTGCTCGCCGCCCGCGCGAATCTGCCCGTGCATGGCAAGATCGCCCACGCCGATGCCGAGCAGCTCGCGATCGGCACGCTCCTGATCGAGGGGTACGACTGCCGCATCAGCGGGCAGGATGTGCGGCGTGGCACGTTCACGCACCGGCACGCCGCGCTGCGTGATGAGCAGACGGGCGAACGCTACATGCCCCTCTCGAACGTGCGGCCGGGCAAGCAGGGTTCGTACACGGTCTTTGACAGCCTTCTCTCCGAGTATGCGGTCATGGGCTTTGACTACGGCTACAGCCGCGGTGCCCCGAAGTGCCTGGTCATGTGGGAGGCGCAGTTCGGCGACTTCTGCAACGGCGCTCAGATCATCATCGATCAGTTCCTGGCGTCGAGTGAAGTGAAGTGGAACCGCTGGAGCGGGCTGGTGCTGCTGCTTCCGCACGGGCAGGAGGGCCAGGGCCCCGAGCACACGTCGGCGCGCCTTGAGCGGTTCCTCTCCCTCTGCGGCAATGACAGCATGGAGGTCGTGGCCCCCACGACGGGCGCGCAGATCTTCCACCTGCTGCGTCGCCAGATGCTGCGGAACTTCAGGAAGCCGCTGGTCGTGATGACGCCCAAGAGGTTCCTGCGTGTTGAGACGAGCACGATCGACGAGCTGGTCAAGGGCGAGTTCCAGCACCTCATCGATGATCCGATGTTCGCGGCGAAGGGTGGCCAGGACACCAAGGGTGTCACGCGCGTGATCTACTGCATGGGCAAGATCTACCACGAGCTGGCCGAGAAGCGCGACGCCGCAAAGCGGACCGACACGGCACTCGTGCGAGTCGAGCAGATGTACCCGTTCCATGCGGATCTCGCCAAGCGCATTGACGCTCGCTACCCGGCTGGTGCGAAGCGCGTGTGGGCCCAGGAGGAGCCGCGGAACTCGGGCGCGTTCCTCTACATCGCCGATGCGTTCCGTGAGCGGCTGGGCGTGGAGCTCTCCTACGCGGGTCGGGCGGCGTGTGCCTCGCCGGCCGGTGGGAGCGAGAAGGCGTACAAGCTGGAGCAGGAGCGTGTTCTGGCCGCGATCCTCGGCAGCGACGCCGCGGCCGGGGCGAAGGCCACCAACGGTGACCACACCCACGGGGCCGAATCCAAGGGCACTCCCGCGAGGGTCAAGCAGTAGGCAGGAGGGCGTGGCGTGCCCGCCAATGCCCGGATCGATCGTGCGCAGCGTCGTGAGAGTCTCGCGGGGGCAGCGCCCCGCCCAACCGAAGATCGAAGAGGCGCCGGGGAGAATGCCCGGCACCATGGGAGCCAGACATGGCCGTCGACATTGTGATGCCCCAGGCCGGTGAGAGCGTGACCAGCGGCGTGATTGCGCAGTGGCTGAAGAAGCCCGGCGACTACGTGAAGCGCGACGAGGAGGTCGTGAGCGTCGAGACCGACAAGGTCAATCTCGGCGTTCCCGCGCCCGCCTCGGGCGTGCTCACCGAGGTGCGTGCGAAGGTTGGCGATACGGTCGCGATCGGGCAGGTCCTCGCGGTGATCGATGAGAAGGCGACGGCGGGAGCACCTGCTCCAGCGCCGAATGCTTCTGCGCCCGCAGCGGCGGTTGCGCCGGTCGCGGCTTCGGTCGCGGTCCCCGCCGCGAGCAATGGTTCGGGTTCGGCCCACGAGGATGTCCGGGCGACGCCGCTGGCGAAGAAGGTCGCGGCTGAGCACGGTGTGGACCTTGCGGCCCTGCAGGGAACGGGTGCGGGAGGTAGGGTCCGTGAGCAGGACGTCATCGGTTTCGTGGAGTCGCGG
Source organism: uncultured Phycisphaeraceae bacterium (assembly GCA_964495635.1). Taxonomy (GTDB): domain Bacteria; phylum Planctomycetota; class Phycisphaerae; order Phycisphaerales; family UBA1924; genus JBBASU01. The sequence continues at coordinate 5,948 of CAZBXF010000107.1, read as the reverse complement.
AAGGGATCCGCCGCCCCGGCGCCGGCCTCGACCCGAGCGACCTCGGGGGGCGCGATGCCGGCGGTGGCGGGGTCCGCACCCAGCGACCGGCCCGGCGCGACCCGCGAACGCATGACGCCGCTGCGTCAGCGTATCGCGCAGCGTCTGGTCTACTCCAAGCAGGTCACGGCGATGCTGACGACCTTCAACGAGGCCGACATGACGAACGTCATGGAGCTCCGCAAGTCCTACAAGGACGACTTCGAGAAGAAGCACGGCATCGGTCTTGGCTTCATGTCCTTCTTCGTGAAGGCGGTTGTGCGGGCGCTCCAGGAAATGCCGATGGTCAACGCGTCGATCGTTGACGATGGCAACGGGCAACTGGCGATCGAGAAGCACTCCTACTGCGATGTCGCGATCGCGGTCTCGACGCCCAAGGGCCTCGTCGTTCCGGTCCTCCGCAACGCGGAGTCGATGTCGTTCGCGCAGATCGAGCAGGGGATCAAGGATCTGGCGACCAAGGCCCGCGACGGCAAACTCACGCTCGAAGAGATGCAGGGCGGCACCTTCACCATCACCAACGGCGGCGTCTTCGGCTCGCTCATGGCCACGCCCATCATCAACCCGCCGCAGTCGGGCATCCTGGGGATGCACGCCATCAAGAACCGGCCGATCGAGTATCCCACGGGGTCGGGGCAGGTGGCGGTGCGCCCGATGATGTACCTGGCGCTGTCGTACGACCACCGCATCATCGACGGCGCGGAGTCGGTCGGGTTCCTCGTCAAGGTCAAGAACTACATCGAGGATCCCAGGCGCCTGCTGCTCGAGGTCTAAAGGAATTCCGAGTTCAGTCGATCTACAGAGCCCCAACGCGCAGGCGTGGGGTTCTTTTCTTTCTGGCGTGGGGTCGTCTGTTCTCAGAACGCCGATCACCTCACGCCAGATGATCCAGCAACCCGGCCGACGCCCGCCGGATCATCGCGTACACATCGCGGAAGCCCTCGTCGCCGCCGTGGTAGGGGTCGGGGACGTCGAGATCGCCAGACTCGAGCGCGAGCGGATCGAACTCGCGGAAGCGCCGGACCTTCTCGGGCGCGGCGCCGCGCGAGACCAGGGTTCGGACGTTGCTCTGGTCCATGGCGAGGATGAGATCGAATCGCGCGTCGGCCTGCGTGCTGAACTGTCGCGCGACGTGGCTGGTCTCGTGCCCGTGCGCCTGCGCGATCATGACACTTCGCGGATCCGCGGGTCCGCCAGCGTGCCATGCGCCCGTGCCGCAGGAGTCGAGCGTGAGTCGGGGGAGCATGCCGCGCTCGCGTGCAAGGTCGCGCACGACCCAGAGCGCGAGCGGGCTGCGGCAGATGTTTCCGAGGCACACGAAGAGGAGCGATCGGTCCGCACTGCCGCTGGTGATGGAGCCTGAGAGGCCGGGTTCGGGGCGTGGTGGTGTGGTCACGGTGGGCGGTTCTACGCGGTGGGGGCTTCTACGCGGAGGAAAGGCACGGTCGCGAGGGCGGTGTCGAGGGCGTCGATTACGCCCACGCATCGGCGAAGGTCGGACGCGTCGGAGACGGCTCCGCGGCCGGCGGTTGCCGCGAGGTTGCGGGCCAGCTCCGCGGCCTGCGCTGGGCTCGCGGCGGCGCTGCCGATCGCACGCGCGAGGCTCGCGGGCTGGGCGTCCGGCGTGAGGAGCGCGTCGGCGAGGCTGCCCGCGAGGGGTGCGATCCCGCTGGTGGCGGCGCCGATGACAGGCACGCCGAGACCGAGTGCGGCCGCTGCTTCGAGGCCCTCAAGGAACGCGGTCTCGCGCGGGTCGCCCCGCAGGTGCGGACCTGGAGGGCAGAGTGTGGCGAGGTCACACGCGGGCAGGAGCGAGGCGATGGGCTGGTGGCAGGTGATGAGGCGGGGGATGTAACCGGGTGCCGCGGCGCTGCGGAGCGCACGCTCGTGCTGGAGGGCAGCGGGCGAGAGGACTCCCATGGCATCGACCCCCGCGCAGTGGAGGATCCCCAGCATGCTCGAGAAGGCAGTGGCCGAAGCGACCGCCGGGTGATCGCCAAGAAGCGCGATGAGGAGCGTGTGTCGCGGAACCCCGAGACTCTCGCGCAGGTCCTCCCGCGCGACGCCGGCCCTGCCGGTTAGTGAGGATTGGGGAGGTGGCAGCGGCGCGGTTGCGGCGCTGATGCGGGCCACCTCGGTCGTCTGCGCGGCGTGATGGCCGATGGTTCCTGCGAGGGTGTTGATGTGGAAGGTGGGTGAGGAGTGGAGCGCCTCGAGGCTTGACGCGTTGATCGCGCCACCCTCCCACTCGAAGGTCGCGTCCGGGTTGATCCTTCCGAGCGCGCGACGGAGCTGGGCGAGCGCAAGGCTCGGGATGCCCAGAGCCGGTGAGACGCGGCACGCGATGGTCAGCCCCATGGACGCCGCGCGCTCGGCCGCGGAGCGGGAGCCAAGAACCATCACGTGGTGGTCGAGGTCCGACGGAGTGGATGCGAGGTGTGCGAGGAGCGCGATCGCGGCGTCGGGAGTGGCGTGCTCGTCGGAGGCGTGCGGGCCCGACCAGCGGCGGGGCGCCAGGGGAGCGGGCGAGATGACGTGGAGGATTCGCACGGTGTTGTCGGTGAGACCTGAGTCAGTTCCTCGGTGAGGTTGCCTCACGGGTCTCGTACTTGAAGAAGAGGCGGGCCAGGGCCTGGCCCGCCTGCTGCGCGACGGACTCCTCGAGGGCGGCGAGCTCGACGGCGGAGCGCGGCAGCGGACGGGTAGTTTGCTGGAACGGAACGACGAGGGTGTGGCCCTTGAACTCCTCCGGCCAGTTTCGTGGGTTCTCGGTGGCGACGTCGATCACCTTCACCCGCATGATGCAGGTGGGGAGGAACGTGACGCGGTCGGGCGACAGCTCGAAGCGGTCGATCGTCGCGTACACCATCACGCGGGCCTGAGAGTTCTTGGTGAGCGTGGTAAGGTCGGTCGGGTCGGAGGGAGACTCGCCGGTGGCGGCGTCGAGCGCTGCCCGTGGGGCCACCATCGCCGTCATGCCCGCGCGGTCGATGAGGTCACGGGTCGCCTGCTCCGCCATGACGAGCCGGAGCGAGCGGCGCCCCAGCCTGCTCGCGCGGTCGTCGATGAAGACGACGGTGGGGGCCTCCTTCGCAAGCTCGTGCATGGCGGGGGTCGTAGGAGGGCCCTCGATGAGCAGGGCCGCGGGGCCGATGATGTTGCACGAGCACATCGACAGCGCGCTGAGCGCGAGGACCATGGAGAGGACGATGCGGGTGGCTGCTGGACGCACGGGGAGGGGCTCCGGCTGGGTTTCGGCGGGCGGGAAGGCTTCTGGGCGGGCGCGCTCGGGAGTGGCCTCGTGGGCGCACCCCAGGGCGGCTAGTACTCCGGCTTGAAGGGCTCCTCGTGGTTGTAGAAGAGCCATGAAGCCCGGTCGACAAAGCGGGCCAAGAGGGCCGAGGTCACCTGGGTGCGGTTGAGATCGTCGGGCCCCAGCCCGGACCTGCCGGGGAATCGGACGGTGAGGTTCCGCTGGAAGAGCGGAGACTCGCTCCCGCGACCGTGCACGACGACGGTGCCCGCCGCGACACCGTCCCACTGGTAGAGATTCCCCGGCTCGTGGAGGCGATAGTCGAGAAGGTCGATGAAGATGAGACGGTCGACCTTGCCAAGACCGTCCATGAGTTCCTGGCGTGACTGCGCGGCCCAGCCGGGGTTGTCGTACTGGAAAGACAGCACGTCCGCAGCGGGCACGAAGCCGCCGGCTCGCGGTACGTTGGTCGAGGCGGCGAGGCGCTCCGTGACCCTGACCGAGATGGCCTCCAGAAGGCCGGGATGCTCCGCCTGCAGCGAGCGGTCCGCGGCGACGATGACAGCGAAGCTCTTGCCCTCAAGGCCGACGAACTCCGCTGGCACGTCCTTGGTCGAGTTCTCCTGGTAGATCGCGGCGGCGCCACCGATCAGCGCGCAGCCGCCGGAACCGGCCAGGGCCAGCAGAAGCAGCGAGGTCGCGGTGATGGCGGACGCGGGATTCGTTCGCACGGCTACGGGCTCCTGTCGCTCGGGCGAGCGATGATCGTTTCGCTGATGGCCCCGCGGCCCTCTGCGGCGGCGAGAGGGGCTCCCCCCGGCCGCTCGCGAGGGTGCCGGTCCTGAGCCCGGTGCCTCGCCAACCGGTGCTGGCCGGGGTGGCACGGGCCAGCAGGCTGGACCAGGGCGGGGCGGGTTCACACTCCCCGCCGGAGCCAGAGTCTACGGCATCATCTGATCTGACGTCAGGTGATGGCGACCTTGTAAGCCCATGCCAGCCCGGCCAGGCCCGCGATGAGCCAGATGGAGCGAGGGCGGGTGAGGAACTCGAACATGATCCAGGCTCTCCCGCCGGTGAGCAGCGTGTGGAGCAGGATCCAGAACCCGGTCGCCGCCGCAAGGCACAGCAGAAGCCCCATGGGCTGCGTCAGCAGGCTTCGGGCGTACTGCCCCTCGGCAGCCAGGGCGAAGGATGTGGTCATGCCGCATGTGACGCAGGGCTTGCCCATCAGCACCATCCAGCCGCAGGGCTGAAGGCCGAGCTGGGTGTGGGTGCCGGTTCCTGCGGTGCTGGGGGTCAGCCATGCGGAGACGGAGAGCAGCACCAGCAGAATGATCGCAACCGCCGCGGAAACGATGCGTCCGCCGAGTCCGGTCTGAAGTCTCCGTGGCGCGTTCGTCCGCGGCGGCGCGGGAACGCTTGGAATTGCGGGTGGTGATGAGGCTGGAGTAAGGTCCGGCATGACCCCTCCGGGTGCAGCTTCCTCTGGGCCGGCCCTGCGTCAATCGAACTTGAAGACACCCTTGCGGAAGCCGTAGACGTAGGCCACAACGGTGGTCAGGAGGAAGAACATGATTCGGCCCCACCAGAGCAGGCCATCGGCACTGCGGGGGGCAAGGTCGACGAAGGTGTCTGCCCAGGGGTAAAGGAAGATGATCTCAACGTCGAAGACGAGGAAGACCATCGCGATGAGGTAGAAGCGAACGTTGAACCTCTTGCGGGCCGTTCCTACGGGGTTCATGCCCGACTCGTAGCTCTGCCCCTTGACGCGGCCTGGACGGCGCGGGCCGATGAGCTGGCTGAGGACGATGTTGGCAACGCCAAAGCTGACGGCCATCAGCACGATCAGCGCGATGGGCAGGTAGCTTTGGAGGTTGGTGTCTGCGAGGGTTGTCATGCGAGGCAAGAGGATAGCCGGGTACCACGCTTCCTGCCCGGCCTCGGCGGCTGGGGCCGCGCGAGTGAGAGACAAGCGACATGCTCACGTGAGCCCGCGAGCTAGGGCCTTGCGCCAGGTCGGGGACGGGCACCGGGCGCCGCTGGAGCGCCGCCTTTGGGTGGCGTCCACGAAAGACCACCGGACTTCTTGTCCGTCTTGTCAGACTTGAGGGCCTGCTGCGTTCGGAACGCGTTGCCGGGATTCGCAACGCCCTTCGCGAAGGCCACGGGTGCCAGCGCGCCCGTGACCGCGGCGGCGGTCTTGATCGTGCCCTTGACCGGCTGGTTGCTGACGTTGGACTTGACAGTAGAGGCGACGCCATCCCGCCGGGGATCGTTCATCGTCTTGGTGTAATCGTTCTTGACCTGCGCCACACCCGCCTTCGCGGCAACAACCGGGCTCTTCGCGACCGATCCAACGCGCTGTGTCGCCGAGACGACTCCGCTCGCGGCCTTTGCTGCCCCCTGAGCGACCATGCCCCCAGCCGACCGGGCGCCGGATGCGACCGCTCCGCCCACCTTCGCGGCGGTGGACTTCTGAGGCCCGTTGAAGACGGGATTGGTGCCGACCTTATGTCCCTTGGGAAGCATGGAGGGTCTCCTACGCCGGGCCCGGCCGGTGACGACCAAGATGGCAGCATACCGACTTATGGCTGCCGTTGGCAGCCTGCCACTTCGGCAGCCCCTCCCCGCTCGTACAGCGTCGTGACAGGGTTCG
>CAZBXF010000106.1:3933-11682 GCA_964495635.1 uncultured Phycisphaeraceae bacterium | reverse complement strand
CGCAGGCGCGGCACTCTACTGAACACCACACGCGACCACCGCGCCCGCCAAAGTTTCAAAAGCGCCCCGAAACCGCCCGCCTTCGAGTCGGGGTGACGCTACTGGAACGCAGAGGAAGACAGAGGTAAACGAGACAAGGAAGACAGAGTCAGAGCTTGGGAGAGAGTCAAGACGAAGACTCTCGTCTCATTGCAATCTCTGCCCCCTCCATCTTCTCTCCTCTCTCAGCTCTCTGCTCTCCTCTGTTTTCCTCCGCTCTCCTCCGCGTCCTCTGCGTTCCAAAAACCGCCCCGCAACGGCACCCCACCCGCGCACGTCACGCCCCCAGGAACCCGTCCTCAAAACGCATCCCCGGCGGCGTCGTCGACGCGTCCCCGGCCTCCACCATCCCCGCCACCGGATACGCGCAGTAATCCAGGCTGAACGCGCCCGCCGGCCTGTGGTTGCCCGAGTGCCCAAGCCCGCCGAACGGCAGCTTGCTGCTCGCGCCCGCGGTCCCCGTGTTCCAGTTGATGCACCCCGCCCGCGCCTCGCGCATGAAGCGCTCCGCGTTCGCCCGCTCACGCGTGAAGATCGACGCCGCAAGCCCGAACGCCGTCGCGTTCACCTGCTCGATGGCCTCGTCCAGCGTGTCGACCACGCTCACCCGCAGGAAGGGCGCGAAGATCTCATCATCGCACCCCGCCTGCATCGTCGCCGAGCCGTGCGTGCGCGGCACGAACCGCTCCACGCGCATCACACCCGGCGTCATGTACCACCCCGGGCTGCCCGGCTCCGACGGACCATCAATCGCCCGCGCCTCCACCAGCATCTCGCCCCCCGCCCGTGCCAGCGCGCCGATCTGCGCCAGCGCCCCCGCCCGCGCCGCCTCCGAGATCAAGGGCCCCATGAACACAGGGTGCTCCGCGTCGGGCCTGCCGATGATCAGCGAGCTCGCCGCCTTGCACACCGCAGGGATCAGCCGCGCCGCAGCCGCCCGATGCACGATCAGCCGCCGGGTGCACGTGCAGCGCTGCCCCGCCGTGATGAACGCGCTCCGCACGCACTCGATCGCCGCCTGACGCAGGTCCGCGTCGTCCATCACCACCGCCGCGTTGTTCCCGCCCATCTCCAGCGCCAGGATCCGCCCCGGCCGGTCCAGGTTCGCCTCCATGATGCGCCGCCCCACCGGCCACGATCCCGTGAACAGCACCCCATCGGGCCCATCGTGCGAGACCAGCCTCGACGCGACCTCCGCCCCGCCCTGCACCAGGTTCACGACCCCCGGCGGCGCGCCATGCTCGTCCAGCGCCATCTGGTACAGCGCCGCCAGAAACTCGCCAACCCCGGGCGCCTTGTCGCTCGGCTTGAACACCACCGTGTTCCCCATCGCCAGCGCCGGCACGATGTGCCCATTCGGAAGGTGCGCCGGGAAGTTGAACGGACCGATCACCGCCATCACGCCGTGCGGCCGGAACCAGCACCGCCCCGTGCGCGTCGGCGCCAGCGCCACCTCAAAGCCCCCGACCCGCGCCAGCGGCGCGCCCGGATTGCCCGCATCCAGCGTGATGTCCACCTTCGCCGCCAGCAGCTGCGCCTCGGCCTTCGCGTCCCACGCCGGCTTGCCGACCTCATCGCGGATCAGCGCCGTCAGCGCCGCCTCATGCTTGATCGCCAGCGCCTTGAACGTCCGCAGCACCTTCGCTCGCTGCTCAAAGGGCCACGCCGACCACACCGCCAGCGCGCCCCTCGCGGCATCAACCGCCGCATCCACATGCGATGGATCCACACCACCCCGCCACACAACCCGCGCCGACGACGCAGGCTCGCGCGACTCAAGGCTCGTCACGCCCGGCCCAGATCCGTTCGCACCCACCCACTCGCCGCCAATCAGGTTCCGCCCCGCGATCGTGATGGCCGCGGCAGCAGGAGTGGGGGAGGTGGTCGTGCCAGCCGACGCCGGCACCGCCCCGTGCAGGAGTGCGTTGCTCACGCCCGCGCCCTCGCCGGCTTGCGTCCCTTGCCCTTGGTCGCTCGTGTCCCCGGCGCGACCGCCGCCACCTGCGGCGGAGCAGGCATCACCAGCGGCTCCGGCGGCTCCAGCGGCGTCGCGCCCACGCGCGCCCCGATCCGCACGCCCGCCGCGCCGCCCAGAAGGTCAATCGACGCCTGCGGCAGGCGCACCACCGACCCGCCCTGCGCCCCGATCTCCATCCGCTCCACCACGCACGGCGTCTCGATGCTCCGGAAGTCCCCTTCCGCGTCCAGCGTGCTCACCATCGCGTGCGCGTTGCACTTCTCCAGCAGCACCGGCTTGCCCAGCACGCCGAAGAAGCTCTGCTTGACCAGCGAGATGTCATCCGTCGAAGCGTCGATGTGCGGGGCCGCGTCGAACGGGTCCACAAAGCCCCGGTACCGGAACCCAAGGCTCTCCAGCAGGCGCCGGGCGGGAATCGTCTCCCGCGCCACCACGCCCACCATGTTCAGAATCTCCAGCGGGAAGAGCGTCAGGAAGATCTCATCCTTCGGGAAGAGCTCGCTGATGAACCGCCGGTTGTGCTGGCAGAACCGGTCCGCCTCCGAGTACCGCACCGGAATGAACTTGCGTCCAAAGTGGTCCCAGAAGGCGTTGTCACCATCGCTCGTCACCGGCGGGGCCATCTCCGCGATGATCCGGTCCGCGAACAGCGCCCGGTGCAGCCCGATGAAGTGGAACCGCACGAACGACAGGAACCGCCCCGGCCGAAGGTGATGCCCGCGGAAGCTCGGCTGGATGATCAGCCCGCCCAGCTCCGTCGGCCCCGTCTCATCCGCGTACAGCTGCCCGACGGTGTGCGTCGTCCCGAAGCCAAGCTGCGACGAGTGAAACTTCTTCTCGCTGATCCGCAGCGACCAGTTCGGATTCCCAGGCCCCCCCTGGTGCGCCCGCACCTGGCACGTCCCCACGATCGACCGCGTCTGCGGATCCTCGATCGAGAACATGAACAGGTCGCTCTCCTCCTCGATGCTCGCCCAGCCGCCCGCCGAGTGCCGCCGCGGCTTGCGGGCCGGCTTCGCCGCCTGCCCCGCACCCGCACCCGCCACCCGCTTGAAGCACTTCACGCTGTGCTCGATCTTCCCCCGGATGATCTGCTCATCCGGCGGCAGGTTGATGAAAAACACCATCCGCGCCAGCTTGTGCAGCGTCGACGCATCCTCAGGCTTGGACTGGCGGATCAGGAACAAGCGCCACCCCTGCGGGCTCGAGGCCCCGCTGCCGTCAACTCAGTGATCTTCGCCGGCGACGCATCCATACGACGCTGGCTCTGATCCTATCCGATCGGACGCGTCGGCCGGGAACGCCAGCAGACTCTGGCAGCCTCGCGTTGAAGAATGCCAACAAAACACAAACACGCCCCGGTGACGAAGCGTGTTTGTAACTTGTATGGTAATCCGGACCCGGTTGATGCTCGCGCTACTCGGTCTTGGCTGGCTTCTCCGCTTCCACCCGGAGCTTCACCACCCGTCCCTCCGAAAGCCGCTTCACCGCGAGCTTGAACTCACCACCCTTCGCGATCGCGGCCTCGAGCTCGCCAACGTTTCGCAGCGGCTTGTCATCGATGGCAGTGATGATCTCGAACGGCTTGAGGCCCGCGATCGCGGCCCGCTCGCCACGCTCGACCTTCGAAACCACCACCCCCGGATCTTCCGGCGACATCTGCGTGAAGCGCCGCACCTCAAACGTCAGGTCGCGCGCCGTGAAGCCGCCCGCTTCTGACTTGAATCGCTTCGCCGATTCGTAGTGGGCCGGCCCCTCCTCGACGTTGAACTCCTTCGTGAGCACCTTCCCCTCCCGCACCAGCTCAACCGAGTACGGAGTCCCGAAGCCAAGGTCGGTCAGGGTCCGCGTGAGGGCGTTCTCGGCGTTCCCCCACGGAGCCGGGATCTGATCCATGAACTCCACCGGCATCTGATCCATCTGGGCGAACATCGCCGAGAAGTCAAAGCCGTACATCCCGCCGTCCTCGATCTTGATCTCGATCGGCTTGGGCTGGCCCGCCGCCGTCACACGCAGCAGCACGTCGCCCACCTCGACTCCCGCCTTCGCCGCTGGAGAGCCTTCGTAGATGAAGGTCACGATTGCCCCGAACTGTCCGCCGCGGCTCTGCGACACCACGTCGTTGGCCCGAGCCAGATCCTCGTCCAGCGGCTGGAACTCAACCCCCAGCCACGCCAGCCGGTTCTCCTCCGCCTCCGTGAGCGGGCGGTTGTCCTGATCCAGCGACTGCGACCCGCCCGCCAGCGCCTCCCGCGCGTAGGCGATGGGAAGCAGGAAGTTCTCCATCGATCGCGAGGAGTACATGTACCTGTCGTTGCCCGCCGTCCCACGCTCCGCCACGCTCTCGCGCCGCGGAAGCGGGATCGCCACCAGCCGCCCCTCCAGATCATGCAGGAAGTTGATCGATGGCAGCGACCCGTCACCCATCCACGAGTACCGCTCTTCCTGAGCCGTGATCATCGGCGATAGCTGCCGCCGCCAGCCGCGCACCAGGCCCGGAATCCGCGCCCGGTTGATGTACCGGACCCGCGTCTCGCCCACCACCGACACCTCCGACCTGAGCAGCAGCGGTCCCACCAGCGTCCGCAGCGGCGCGCCAGAGTCCACCACCGGCACCGTCCCGGGCGCGGGCGCCTTCAGGCGCGCCACGAAACCGCCGAAGTCGCGAAGGGTCCCGACAAACTCGGCCTCAACCGCCTCGCCCGAGGGCGTGAAGATCCGGATCGACTCCAGACGTGCCGTGTCCTTCCGCTCCAGACGCGCCAGCACGATCAGCGTCGTCGGGTCCATCAGGATCGAGGACCCGTGCCACTCGGTCATCTGGCCGCTGTCGTTCCCCATGCCCCGCCACGCCATCGACATCCGTGAGTCGCCCGCCTGACGCGGACTGCGCAGCCGCAGCGATGTGCGCAGAACGCTCGCGTCCAGCGTCTCGCCCACCTTCTTCTCGGCGGCATCGTGCTGCGCAAGGCTCAGCGCCGGCCAGTCCAGCGGCGAGCCCTTCCATGAATCGTCGGCCGGGCGGTCGTTGCCCATGAGCGCACCCACCGGCACGCCCGTCGCATCCACGACCACGCCGTACCCGCCCGCCGTCCGGGCCTCGCCATCATCGCCGACCGACAGGCCCGAGCTGCCGCCCGACGACCAGCCCGTCCCCACCACCCAGCGCCCATCCGTCTCGTAGAAGGACCCCGTGACGTACGGACGCGGACGATCAGGGCTGAAGCTCAGCGGCTTCGCCCGCCCGAGCGGTGCCGCGAGCCGCAGCAGCATCGCGCCCTGCCCGATGAAGTAGCGATCAACCGTCGCGTCGATCGTCGCATCACCGTCACGCACCCGGATCGACTCGACGAACCGCTCGTCCAGCCCAGGATCGCTCACCAGCACCAGGTCCGGCGCCAGCACATACCCGCCAAACTCCCCCGGCCGCTCCTGCGTGATGAGGCTCGACCAGTCGCGGTTCTGCCACGAGCCCTCTCCCGACCAGCTCCCCCAGCTGGATCGGTCCGACTGCGGCGACTCGCCCTGGTGCGTCTTCGCCGTGATCTCGACGACCACGCACGAGGCCCCAAGCGCCTTCAGCGCGTCGATGGTCTGGGCCCGGGTCATCGGCCCCGGCTCCCCCTCCCGCGCCTGCGCCATCGCCGGGCCGCCGCACGCAAGCCCCGCCAGCACCACCAGCCCCGCCGCCACTCCACGAACCCCACGACCCCGATCCGTACCCGTCCTCATGGCTGTTCCCCTGTCTGCGCCCACGCCGCGCCGACGCGTCGGCACGGACCCCTTCAGACCGCCCGGAGCGCGCCACACAGCGCCCCCCGGAATCGCTCGACATCTCAAGTCGCCCGCCTCCCGCCCCTTCCCGCTCCGCCCCCGCCAGTCCCCGACCTACTCCTTCGAGAAGTCCCGCAGGAAGTCCAGGACGACCTTGCGCTGCAGCCCGCCGCGCAGCACCGTCACCACCACGCGATGCTCGGTCCCCACGCCTGCCACGAGCTTGCCGTGGGCCGCCTTGACGTCGTCGATGCTCTTGATCTCCTGATCGCCGATCCGCACCACGATGTCGCGAGCCCGAAGCCCAGCCGTCGAGGCGTTCCCCGGCCAGCGAGTCGCGTACACGAACACGCCCTCCTTGCGATGGAAGAACAGGTCCGGCGTGTCGAACTGGTTGATCGCCTTGACGGTGAAGTCGAACCGCTCCAGCGCGATCTCCTCACCCTCCACCTTCCCCTTGTCCCGGGGCGTCACGTCGAACGAGAGCTGCTTCACACCCTCCGCCGTCTCTCGCACCACGTCGATCCGCGCCGCCCTCGATCGGTCCAGCAGCCCCAGCCGCTGCTGTACGAGCGACAGATCCTCCCGCACCAGGGCCGTGATCGGCACCCCGTCCACCGCCACGATCCGATCCCGCGCCAGCAGCCCCGCGGCCCGCGCCGGACTCTCCGGATCCGTCTCCGACACGATCACGCCCTCCGTCGCATCGAAGTACATGTCGCGATCAAAGTCCCTCAGCGGCTGCAGCTGCAGCCCCAGCCACGACCAGTTCACCCGCCCGTGCTCACGCAGCTGCGGCAGCAGAATCTGGATCGTGTCCGACGGAATCGCAAAGCCCATCCCCTCCGCGAAGCCCGACATCCCGCGCGCGTTCAGGCCGATCACCCGACCATCCGTGTTCACCAGCGGACCACCAGAGTTGCCGGGGTTGATCGGCGCATCCGTCTGCAGCCACAGCGAGTACTCGCTGATCCCCTCCAGGTACCTCGTCGTGCACGAGATGATCCCGATCGAGACCGACCGGTTCAGTCCCCACGGCGCCCCCATCGCCATCACAAAGTCGCCCTCACGGAGAGGCGCCGAGGGCGTCAGCTCCGCGTACGGCAGCGCGGCGGTTCCCTCCGGAAGCTCCAGCCGCAGCAGTGCCAGGTCCGTGTCCTTGTCCGAACCCACAACCTTCGCAGGGAAGTGCCGTCCGTCCGTCAGCAGCACCCGCACCGAACTGGCCTTGTCGATCACGTGCCAGTTCGTGATCGCGTCCCCATCCGCGGACAGGATCACCCCCGAGCCCGAAACCTCCGCCTGCTCACGCTTGCCCCCCTCGTTCATCTCGCGGATGCAGCGGATGTAGATCACCGCCGGAAAGACCCGGTCCTTCGCCGCCTGCACCGTCGCACGAAAGTCCGGCACCGCCGACATCGCGGCGGGAACCGCCGAACCCGCCCTGACCTCCTGCCCAGACGAGGCCGACACCGCCCCGACCAGAAGCCCGGCTGCCAGGATGCAGCGCCCGCCCCAACCACTCCGCTTTGCCATGTGTGGCCCCCATTCGCCTTCCGACCCTCTCAGCAACGATGGGGGATGCTACCAACATTCACGATGTTGGGTTCAGGCCACGGCACGAAATCCAATAAGAAACTTAGTTTCCCAAAACGACACCTTCATTCCGGACGCAACAGTCAGAAATCCCGCCGGCAGAAGATCCACGCCGCGATCGCCAGCACGAACCCCTGGAACAGCAGCGAAGTCCCGATCACCCACGCCGTCGTGCGGCCGCGGATCGCTTCCTCCAGCCGCAGCGCGACCTCTCGGTCCGGCTCCCCAAACCGTGCAAACTCCTCGCGCGGCTCGTCTTCCCGGCCGCCTCCGAAGAGTGCCTTGTCTTCCTTCGAGACCAGCCATCGGTCCAGCAGACCCGTCGTCTCCTGCGTCTTGGGCAGCAGCGTCTTGACCAGCAC
>CAZBXF010000106.1:2224-3833 GCA_964495635.1 uncultured Phycisphaeraceae bacterium | reverse complement strand
CGAACATATAGAACTTGCTCGGCGGGATCACGTCCGACGTCACCAGCCCGTTCGTATTGATCTCCCAGTGCAGGAACGTGATCCCGACCTTGTTGATGCCAAAGGCCGCAAACGCGCCGACCACCAGCCCCGACAGGATCAGCGTGATCCAGAAGAGCTTCTTGGCGTTCAGCTCGCGGTACGCATCGAGGAGGAGTGCGAGGGTTTGGGTCATTGTTTTGAGGAGGGACGAAGGGACTGAGGGACTGAGGGACACGGGGACAAAGGAAAGACACGAATACGTCGCCAGCCCGCGGCCGCCGCTATCTCGCGGCGCCGGGCTTCAGGGCCTTGCCAGTGTTGGGATCCGTCACGGCCTGCATGAACAGGTCTTCGAGCGACGGCCGCACGGGCCTGATCGCCCTGATCGTGATGTTGGCCGCCCGCAGGCGGTCGATCAGGGGCTGGATCCGGGTCGCATCCGTCGTATGGAGGATGATGCCGCTGCGGCTGATGCTGAACGGCTCACCCGTCGCAAGGGTGCCGCTGTACGCGATCCGCGTCGCGAGCTGGTTCGCCGGGTCCGTGCCGCTCGCCTCCGCCGCCGGCGCCCCTTGCTGCGCGGCGACCTCGGGCAGCGCGCGGGCCAGCGTCGCCGTCATCGTCTCCGTCCCGGCTTCGGTGCCGATCTCAACCTCGTACCGCGCCTGCGCCTCCGTCAGCTCCGGAATCGTCCCCTGGCTCACCACCCGCCCCTGCACCATGATCGCCACCCGGTCGCACAGCATCTCCAGCTCGCTCAAGAGGTGCGAGTTCAGGAAGATCGTCTTCCCCTCATCCCGCAGCCGCTGCAGCACCTCGCGGATCTCACGCCGCCCCACCGGATCCACGCCATCCGTCGGCTCATCAAGCAGGATGAGATCAGGGTTGTTCATGAGCGCCTGCGCAATCCCGATGCGCTGACGCATCCCCTTCGAATAGCCGCGCACCGGCTTGTTCCCCCACGCCGCCATCCCCACAAGCTCAAGCAGCGGACCCCGCCGCGCCTTGCGCTCGCTCGAAGGCACCCCCGCCAGCGCGGCATAGAAGTCCAGCACCTGCGCACCCGTCAGATACTCGGGAAACCGGTGGTGCTCCGGCAGATATCCCACCCGCGCCAGCGTCGGCTTGTGACCCACAGGCATCCCGAGCATCGTGCCCGTCGCCGCCGTCGCGCGGATCACCGTCATCAGGATCTTGATGAGCGTGCTCTTCCCCGCCCCGTTCGGACCAAGCAGTCCAAACACCTCCCCCTTCTTCACCCGCATCTCAATCCCGCGCAGCGCGTGCACCTTCCCCTTGTAGACCTTCTCAACCCCGCGAAGATCGATCACCCACTCCGACTCAGACGCCCGCGAAGGGTCCGGAATCGACCGGGTCACGTGCGTCAACTGTGTCACCATCGTCGTCATCATGAGTGTCCAGGCAAGCTCCGAGCCCCTCGCCAGCCGAATCATCCGCCGCCAGCCGCGTCAGGCAAGGGTTGTAGCAGCCAGAAGCAAAGCCGTTTCGGGGAGCAGGCACCAGGCACTTGGCACTAGGCACGAGGGGAAAGACGGCCGGAGCGCTTCTCGGATTGCCCTACGTCCCT
>CAZBXF010000106.1:0-2124 GCA_964495635.1 uncultured Phycisphaeraceae bacterium | reverse complement strand
CCCGCCACCTCGGACTACCCGACCCATGTTCAGCAACCTCCGCGACTTCGTGTCAGGCCTCTCCGCCGCGGGCGAACTCAAGCGTATCAGCGCACCCGTCTCACCCATCCTCGAGATCGCCGCCATCGCCGACCGCGTCAGCAAGTCGAAGGCGCCCAACCCGCCCAGCGCCTCCGCCCTCCGCAACGATCCGCGCTTCGCCGACCGCGGCGGCCCCGCTCTCCTCTTCGAGAACGTCCAGGGCTCCGACATCCCCCTCCTCATCAACGCCTGGGGCAGCTACCGCCGCATGGAGATGGCACTCGGCTGCCACGACGCGACCGCCACCACTCCCGGCGGCCACACGCCCGGAGGATTTGACGCCCTCGCCGCCAAGATCGGCGCCCTCGTCAAGCCCGAGCCGCCCAAGTCCCTCAAGGAGATCATCGAGAAGGCCCGCCAGTTCTTCCCCCTTCTCTTCATCCCACCAAAGCGCCGCAGGGGCAGCGGCCCCTGCCAGGAGATCGTGATCCCCGAGGATCAGGTCGATCTCACACGCCTCCCCATCATCCGCTGCTGGCCCCACGACGGCGACTTCGCCGCCCTCGGCTACCCGCCCGACATCAACGACGCCATACCCAACCTCGGCCGCGGCCCAGACTGGGACCGCAACCACCGAGGCCGCTACATCACCCTCGCCGGCATCCACACCATCCACGAGAGCGACCAGGGCAACCCCAAGCCCTCCTCGCACAACATCGGCATGTACCGCGTCCAGCTCCTGGGCAAGCGCACCATGGCGATGCACTGGCACATGCACCACGACGGCGCACGCCACTGGCGCTCCTGGAAAAAGGCCGGCAAGCCCATGCCCGTCGCCGTCGTCCTCGGCGGCGAGAGCATCATGCCCTACGCCGCGACGGCGCCGCTGCCGCCCGGCATCAGCGAACTCCTCCTCGCCGGCTTCCTCAACCGCGGCGGCATCCCCCTCTGCATGGCCAAGACCGTCCCCATCTGGGTCCCCGCCAACGCCGAGATCGTCATCGAGGGCTACGTCAGCGAGCAGGCCGGCCCCATCGGCTGGGACCCGCGCGATCCCAAGGCCGGCCCACTCGGCCCCGGCGCCGTCTTCGAGGGCCCCTTCGGCGACCACACCGGCTTCTACTCCCTCCCCGACCGCTACCCCATCCTCACCGTCACGGCCATCACCATGCGCCGCGACCCCATCTACCCCACAACAGTGGTGGGGCTCCCGCCGCAGGAAGACTACTTCCTCGGCAAGGCCACCGAGCGCCTCTTCTTCCCCCTCCTCAAGACCATCATCCACGACATCGACGACTACGACCTGCCCATGTTCGGCGCCTTCCACAACGCCGCCGCCCTCCAGATCCACAAGGCCTATCCCCTCCAGGGCCGTCGCGTCATGCACAGCGTCTGGGGCGCGGGCCAGATGGCCTGGACCAAGACCCTCTTCACCGTCGAGAGCGACGTCAACGTCCACGACACCCGCGCCGTCCTCGATGCCGCGGCACGAAACTGCCACCCGCACCGCGACGTCGAATCCATCCGCGGCCCCCTCGACATCCTCGACCACGCCGCGCCACACCTGGGCGCCGGCACCAAGCTCGGCTTCGACGCCACACGCCGCATCGAAGGTGAGCAGGCCGGCACGCCCAACCTCGCGCCGCGTCCGCCAGCCTCCGACCTCTCCGCCCTCCTGTCGCGCGTGAAGTCACTCCCCGGCGTGCTCGACGCCGCCACCGCCTTCGGCGACACCGGCTGGCTGCTGATCCGCGCGAAGAAGGAAGCCCCCGGCGACGGCCGGCGCGTGATCAGGGAGCTCGAAGCGCTCGGCGCTCCGAGCGGCCCAGCCACAGCGCTCCCCCCCTTCGCCATCATCCTCGGGCCCGACGTCGACATCCACAACACCGACGAAGCCCTCTTCCACTGGTGCGCCCACAGCGACGCCGGACGAGATTCGGTGCGCATCGGCGCCGGCAGCACCGCCACCCTCGCCTTCGACGCCACCCCAAAGCTCCCAGGCGACGAAGCCAATAGCGAGCCCGTTCGCCCCTGGCCCCCAGTCCTGACGGTGAGCGCCGAGATCCAGGCACGCATCCGCGCCCGCTGGACCGAGTACGGACT
>CAZBXF010000105.1:0-11828 GCA_964495635.1 uncultured Phycisphaeraceae bacterium | reverse complement strand
AAAAGCCCCGCGCCGGGCGCGGGGCATTGAAGACTCACACTTCTACGCAGACCTCCTTCGCAGCCTACTTCGCCGCCCTGATCGCGGCCTGCGCCGCCGCGAGGCGGGCAATCGGGATTCGGAACGGCGAGCAGCTCACGTAGTCCATCCCGACCTTGTGGCAGAACTCGACGCTCTTGGGATCGCCGCCGTGCTCGCCGCAGATGCCGATCTTGAGATCGGGCTTGGTCTGGCGGCCCTGCGTGATGCCCAGCTCGACCAGGCGGCCGACGCCTCCGACATCCAGCGTCTGGAACGGATCCGCCGGCAGGAGCTCCTGCGCGAGGTAGTCGCCCAGGAACGTGCCGATGTCATCTCGCGAGAAGCCGAAGGTCATCTGCGTCAGGTCGTTGGTGCCGAAGCTGAAGAAGTCCGCGGCCTCGGCGATCTCGTCGGCCGTCACGGCAGCGCGGGGCACCTCGATCATCGTGCCGATCTTGATGTCCAGGCGGGGCTTGTAATCCTCGGTCTCCTTGACCTTCGCGATCACGGCCTCGCACTGTGCCCGCAGCGCCGCGAGCTCCTTCTTCGTGCCAACCAGCGGGATCATGATCTCCGGGAAGACCTTGATGTTGCTGCGGAGGCAGTCGATCGTCGCCTCGACGATCGCGCGAACCTGCATGTCCAGGATCTCGGGGTACGTCACGCACAGGCGGCAGCCACGGTGGCCCAGCATCGGGTTGGCCTCGTGCAGCTGCTTCACGCGGGCCTTCACCTTCGCCGCCGGGATGCCCATGATCTTCGCCAGCTCGGCCTGCTGCTCGTCCTCGTGCGGCACGAACTCGTGCAGCGGCGGATCGATCAGCCGGATCGTGACCGGCAGGCCCTTCATCGCCTTGAAGATCCCGATGAAGTCCTCGCGCTGGTACGGCAGCAGCTTCTCGAGGGCCTTGATGCGGGCCTCCTGCGTCTCCGAGAGGATCATCTCGCGCATCGCGCGGATGCGGTCGCCCTCGAAGAACATGTGCTCCGTGCGGCAGAGGCCGATGCCTTCGGCCCCGAAGTCGCGGGCCCGCAGCGCGTCCGCCGGCGTGTCCGCATTCGTGCGGACGCCGATCGTGCGATACTTGTCCGACCACTTCATGACCTGGCCGAAGTCGCCAGACATCTTGGGCTCGACGGTCCCGACCGCGCCGGCCATCACCTCGCCGGTGCCGCCGTCGATCGAGATCACGTCCTCGCGCCCGAACTTCTTGCCCTTGACCGTCATCGTGCCCTTGGCCGCGTCGATGTGAAGGTCGCCAGCGCCGACGACGCAGCACTTGCCCCAGCCGCAGGCCACGACCGCCGCGTGGCTCGTGCGCCCGCCGGTGCTGGTCAGGATGCCCGCGGCCTTGTGCATGCCCTCGACGTCCTCGGGGCTCGTGAACTCGCGGACGAGGATCACCTTCTCACCGTTCTGGGCGCGCTCAACGGCCTCCTCGGCCGTGAAGGCGGGCTTGCCGACGGCAGCGCCCGGCGAGGCCGGAATGCCGCGCGTCAGAACGTCCGCAGTCTTCTTCTTCGCCGGATCAAAGCCGGGGAAGAGGAGCTGGGTCAGATCGCCCGCGGGGATGCGGAGCAGCGCCGTCTTCTCGTCGATCAGGCGCTCGCGGACCATCTCGCACGCGACCTTCACCGCCGCGACACCGTTGCGCTTGCCCGTGCGTGTCTGCAGCATGTACAGGACGCCACGCTCGATCGTGAACTCGATGTCCTGCATGTCCTTGTAGTGCTTCTCGAGCTTGTGCTTGATCTCGATCAGCTGCTGATAGACCTTCTTGTTCCACTTCGGCATCTGGTCCACGGGCAGCGGCGTGCGAATGCCCGCCACCACGTCCTCGCCCTGCGCGTTCACGAGGTACTCGCCGTAGAAGACGTTGTCGCCCGTCGCGGGATTGCGCGTGAAGGCCACGCCCGTGCCCGAGTCCTCGCCCATGTTGCCGTAGACCATCGTCTGCACGTTCACGGCCGTGCCATTGAGGCCCTGGATCCCCTGGATGCGACGGTACGAGACGGCACGATCGCCGTTCCAGCTCCGGAACACCGCCTCGATGGCCAGCTCAAGCTGCTTGAAGGGGTTCTGCGGGAAGACCTCGCCCTTCGAGCGCTGATAGACCGTCTTGTACGCCTCGCACAGCTCGATCATGCCCTGCGTCGGCACATCGGTATCAAGCTTCGCGCCGTACTTGTTCTTGATCTTGTTGAACGCCTCTTCGAAGAGGTCGTGGTTCACGCCCATCACCACGTCGCCGAACATCTGGATCAGGCGGCGGTAGCTGTCGTACGCGAAACGCGGGTTGCTCGTCGAGCTCGCCAGGCCAGCAACCGAAAGGTCAGTCAGGCCCAGGTTCAGGATCGTGTCCATCATGCCCGGCATCGAGACCGCCGCGCCGGACCGGACCGAGACCAGCAGCGGGTTCCCGTTGTCGCCGAACTTCTTTCCCGTCTCCTTCTCGATCAGCGCGATGTTCTTGTGAACCTCGTTCATCAGGCCGTGCGGCAGGCGCTGACCATTCCGGTAGTAGTTCGCGCAGGTGTCCGTCGTGATCGTGAAGCCCGGAGGCACCGGAAGGCCGATGCTCGTCATGTCCGCCAGGTTCGCGCCCTTGCCGCCCAGCAGCGCCTTCTGGTCCGCGGCGCCCTCGGTCAGGCTCTTGCCGAAGAAGTAGACCATCTTGCCGGGCTTGTTCCTGGGGTGCGGGATCTCCAGCGGCGCGTCGATCTTGCGGCTGAGCTTCCGGAGCACTTTGCCGCCCTTGGCCGAGCCCGCCTCGTGCTTCACGCTGGCGGGGGTACGGGCCTGGCCGGTCTTGGTCGAAGTGGACTTGGGCATCGCGTGCCTTTCGAGTGGGGTGCCCGGAACGACGCGACCGATCGCGCTCGCCCAAGGCACCGTCGGAACTCCCGAAGGGACGCAACCCGCGCCCAGCCTCAGGAGTCCAATTGGCTTGTGGCTCGCCGGCAACGCCCGGACGGACCGGACGCACCGCGAGACAGCAACTTTAGGAACCGACAATCAAAATGACGAACCAAACCCGCCACGAACCATCAATCATCCCGCGTGGCTCGCCTCAGGACCCGCACTTTCCCACGTCGCCCGGCCTTCCCCCGCCCGTCCGGTCCCGACGCCCGGACCAGAAGCCTGACCCCGCCGCCACCGTCTAGACTCGTCGGAGATGCCACCGGCCGCCACCACCCCCACGAGCGCGCCACTGACGCCCATCCGGCTCGACGCAGACCTTGCGACACCGGCGTCGCTCCTCTCAGTCTGGCCACAAACATCTGCGGTGTCTTGTCTTATGTCTCCGGACGAGCCCGCAACCAACCCAAACCCGCACGCCCGTTGGTCTGTCTTGGCCCCGGTCGGCACCATCGTCACGACGCTCGAAGCGCTGGCCCAACGCCGCCCAGACCCAAACCCCGCTGCCGCCGCGCCAGACCCCGATCTACCCCCGTTTGGCCCCGGATGGATCGGCCTCCTCGGCTACGACCTGGGCCGCGAGCTGGAACCTCGCGCGGCCTCCGTCAACCGCCCTGATTCCCCCGACCACGGCCCGCCCCCCGTCTGGCTCGCACGCTGCGACCGAGCGCTCATCTTTGACCACCACCACCGACGGTGGTGGAGCCTCGACGCTGGTCCGGAGCGCAACCCACACTGGCATATTGACTTGCTCTCCGCCGCGGCGTCCGTTCCAACGCCCCGCTCGGTGGCCACGTTCCGGCGCGGCCCCCTCACGCCCGATGTCCCGCGCGCCATCTTCGAAGGCATGGTCCAGCGCGTGCTGGACTACATCCGCGCGGGAGACTGCTATCAGGTCAACCTCGCCCATCGCCTCCGGGCGGCGTTCGAGGGCGACGCGCGGGCCCTCTCGCTCGCGCTCCTCGCCGCCGCGAGGCCCTGGTACGGCTGCCACCTCGACATCACTTCAGGGGGCCATCGCTGGACCCTCAGCGGGGCCAGCCCTGAGCGCTTCCTCGAGATCTCACCGCCGCACTCAGACGGAACCCGCACGATCACCACGCGCCCGATGAAGGGCACACGCCGCGCCAGCACCCAGGGCTCGCACGAGGATCTGCGCCAGAGTGCCAAGGACCAGGCCGAGCTCGCGATGATCGTGGACCTGATGCGCAACGACCTCGGCCGCGTCGCAAAGCTCGGAAGCGTCAGGGTCTCGCAGGCGCGGACCATCGAGCAGCACGGCACCGGCGAGGGCGCCCTTCTCCAGTCCACGGCGACCATCTCCGCCACGCTCGCGCCGGGCGCCACCATCATCGATGTGCTGCGAGCGACCTTCCCGCCCGGTTCCATCACCGGTGCGCCCAAAATCCGCGCGATGCAGATCATCGACGAGCTCGAGCACGCCCGCCGCGGCCCCTATTGCGGCAGCGTGGGCTACATCGGCGATGACGGCTCGGCGCAGCTCAACGTCGCGATCCGCAGCGCGCTCATCTCACCACCCGAGAGCGAGGCCGCCACGAGCAGCGACCGCCCATCGACCTATCCCGCCGGCTCCACGCTCTCCTACTGGGTCGGCGCGGGCATCGTCGCCGATAGCACGCCCGCGAGCGAGTGGGAGGAGACGCTGGCGAAGGCAAGTGCGATCGAAGGGGCAGGGACTGGGGACTGGGAATCAAGAACGGGGGGATGAGTCGAAGGCAATCGGCATCTGTGGCGAGGCATCAGAATCGCACCGCGGGAACCTCGCTCCAGCACACTTTACGGCATGAGTGCCACCTCGCCGCCATCTCCTAACCTGATCCCGAACCACGAACGCAAAATGCCCAACCCCCGCTATGACATCGTCGACGTCTACCTCGTGCGAGAGCACGTCCACTCGCCACGCTGCGAGTTCCTCCAGATGCGCCGTGCCGAATCGCCGCTGCGAGCCACGTGGCAGCCACTGATGGGCCACATCGAACCGGGCGAAACCGCCGTCACCGCCGCGATCCGCGAGATGCAGGAGGAAGTCGGCCTGAGCACCGCCGACGGCGCCCTGCGCGAGCTGCTCGCGCTCGAGCAAGTCCACCCCTTCTTCCTCGCCGAGCTCGACGCCATCGTCTTCTCGCCGCGCTTCGTCGCGCTCGTCGATACGACGTGGGAACCAACGCTCAACGACGAGCACGACGCTCACCGGTGGGTCGCGCCCGAGTCCATCAGCGCCGCATTCATGTGGCCCGGCCAACGCGCGGCGTGCGCCGAGATCCTTGAGATCCTCACGCCACCGAGCCTCGCGCGTGAGCACCTGCGCGTCTCCCTCGCATAAAGACCCTGGTGCCTGACGCGGCCGGGAGAAGCCCGACGGGCCCCTCTGGTGCTGCCGAGCACACTACGCCGCCCGCGAAGGGCGTCGGACAAGCTCAACCGACTCGCTCAAGGTCTCAAGGCCACGCTCCAGCGCGAGCGTCCCACACAGCGCCCCCACCCACGGCAGCACGACGCGACGGGCGGCGGGGCCACGCATCGCGGCACGACGCTCGTACGCGTCAAGCATGGAGCCCGGATCCAGCGTGCCGATCACCTGCACCTGCGCATCCTCGCCGGGCTGCGTCAGGCGCACCCCATGCTCCTCAAGCGCGAGCGCGACCGCCCAGGCGTGCACCCCGGCATCAACGATCATCGCCGTTGTGAACCGTGCCTCGCGCTGCGCAGTCGCGACCGCCTGGCGTGCCGCGGTCAGACCGGTAAAGCGGTCCCAGAGCGCGGCGCTCATCGGCGAGCGGTGCTGAGACGCACCCGACCGCCTGAGTTCGAGCAGACCGCGCCTGTACGCCGCGATCCCCGCGCGCCCCCACCCCTTCTCAGCCACGCCCCGAAGTCGCGAACGTGCCTCACGTCGGGCCGCGAGACGGGTCGCCTCGGGGGCGTACCGCTGGATCAGCCAGCCGGCATTCCGCACGCGGCGTCCGAGCAGGGTGCCTGGGCTCGACGTCGACTCGTCGCGCGCATGCACCACACGCAGACCCGGCTCGAACGCGACCCGAAGGCCCGCCATCAGCAGGCGCGCACAGAAGTCCGCCTCCTCGCCGAGCGCACCCATCGTCGCGTCGTACCCACCCAAGCCGAGGTAGACCTCACGCCGGACGGCAGCGCCGCACCCGACGAAAACCTCTGGAAGCCCGCCACACTCGCGCACCGGGCGCGTCCGCGGTCCGACCCACACCTCCGCTGCCACCGCGCCAACGCTGCTCTCCACGTGCGGACCCAAAAGCGTTGAGAACGCGCAGTCCACCGGCACGCTGTCGTCGTCGAGCATCACGATCCATGCCGACCCGGGATCGCTGGCACGGACGCCCGCCGTCCGGGCCGCACCGGGACCGGCATATCCCACCGCCACCGATCTGACACCAATGCCATTCGCAAGCCGGCGGGGCAGCAGGTGTTGCTCCGCAGAGCCATGGTCAACCACGACCACCTCGGCCTCATGGCCCGCCAGCTCACCGATCGCCCGCAGCGTCCGACCCAGCCGCTCCGCCCGATTGCGCGTCACCATCACGTACGTGATCACACCACACCCTCCCCAGCCACACCGCGAGCACGCATTGATTCCACCTCGCAGAGCACCCGGCCCCCGCAGCACACGCCGCGCGCGCCAGCACGCCACTCGCTTGTTCGGAAAGCCACGGCGTTCTTATCGGCCAGCCGCTCGCGAATCCCCCAGCCGCAAGGCGCGGCTCGCCCCCCCCCCCAGTCGACCTGAAACAGATCCAAAAAAGAAGAAGGGGCCCCGGACACGTAAGCATCCAGAGCCCCAGGAGGGGGTTCGTTTCCCCGTTGGGAATCAGTTTCAGTAACGAAGTATACCCCAGGGCTACTTCACGTGCAACTCGCCGACAAATTTCTTCGCACCTTTCGGTGCGTTTCCCTAAAGCGCACAGGTACCGGAGACCACGAACTGGGCCAGGATCTGAGCGTCCGTTAGGTCCGCGTTCTCATCCCCGTTCAGGTCGCCGCTGAGCCAGTTGGCCTCGGGCGTCACGAGACCCACGAACACCTGCGCCATCAGCTGCGCGTCCGTCAGGTCGACGTTCTCGTCCTGGTTGAAGTCGTAGTTGCAGCCCACCCGCGTATCGACGTAGAAGAGACGCGTCCCGAACGGCGCCACCCGCCCGACGCCAGCGAAGACCTTGCCATCGCCCGAGACCGAGGTCACTTCGCTCAGCGAAATGAACGGCGCCCCGATCGTGATCCCCTTGGAAGCGAGGAAGTCAGCGAAGGGCTCCGAGCCGCGCTCCGGAGTCTGGATCCACGCCGTGGTGGTGAAGAAGTCGATCGCCAGCACGCCGACCGCCACCGAGCCATCCTCGGAGAAATCGCGCGGCCGGATCTCCTCGGCGTTCGACGGCACGACCAGCGAGCGGAGCTTCGTGACCGTACCCGCCGTCCGATCCACCGTGTAGATCGCGTTGTCGATGAACGGGAACGCGTCCGTCTCTTCGAAGCCGAGCGCCAGCGTGCCCGCCTCGTTCACCTGGATCCCCTTCGACCAGCGGTCGGGAGCGAAGAGCACCGCGCCAAAGCCCGGAATGACCACGAAGCCGCGCCCATCGGGCGAGACGTTGTAGTCCGTGCTGCCGACGACGACGCCACCATCGGCCGACACGGCCAGCGCTTCATTGGTCGCGCCGAACGTGGGCGTGAGGTCCACGGAACCATTCACCGCGTCCCAGGCGAAGGCGCGCCGGAGGCTGGCGTTGCTGGCCCGGCCGACCACCGTGGTTCCATCACCCGAGATGCCCTGCGGATGGCCGAACGAGCCCGAGCTCGGGTTGCCAACTTCCGGGATCAGCGTCCAGCCGCTGCCCTGCGTCCAGAGTCCCGGACGCAGCACCGAGTTCGCCGCGTCCCAGGTCTGGGCGGCGATCTTGAGACCGTCGTTCGACACGTCCACGCGCTGGAAGGCCGAGGTCCCCGACGGAATGTTCGTCGAGATGATCTCCTGCGCGGCCATCCCCGGGCGCCACCGGAAGACATCGCGATTGCCCGACGCAATCCCGACCACCACGCTGCCATCATCGGAGAGCTGCGGCAGACCGCCCACACCCGTGCCGATCAGCTGCACCGCAGGCTGGGCCCAGGCCAGTCCAGCCGCCATCGCGAGCACCGCCGCCACACTCATGGTCTGCATCTTCCGCATCGCTGATCTCCTTATCCAGACGCCGGATCTTGATCTGATCACGCCTGACCACCCGCTCGGTCCAAACCTGCCCTGTGCAAGCCCGGACCCCACCAACTAGCCCCAGCAGCAGTGCCCACCGAGCAACAGCTGCTGGAAGAAGATACAACACAGGGGAAGGTCCGTCAATGAAATTTGTGAAAATTTCCCCAGGGAAATCTCGCGAGTAATTGCTTTTCCTCTTTCCCTGTGGTACGTTGAAGGCGATGGCCGACGACATCTATCCCAGCGAAAGTGCGCAACCATCACCACTGGTTGAAGTTACGCATCCGTTCCCGACGACGCAGTTCCATGACGAGGCCGCCGTCGCGCTCCAGACCCTCCGGCGAGCCCTTCTTGATGTTCTCGCCTCAGTCGGGGGCAATCCCACCGAGCCGCAGGAGCTCTCGCGCACATTTAACCTGAACAAGAACCTGACCTGGAAACTGTCGAAGGTCATCAGGGCTGCGGACTCCTTCGCCGCCGTGAGCCACATGCCCGGGCGGGCGGGAATGAAGATCGCCCTTGACGCCTTCGAGCGGGCGGGCGCTTCGAGCGCCGTCATCGGCAGGGCCCGGCTCGCCTCGGAGAACTTCGAGCACCTAGTCCGACGCCACAGCGGCGACCGCCAGACCATGGAGGCGATGGTCGCGGGCGACGCGGCCTCCCAGAGCATTCAGGCCACGCGCAGCGAGCCCCATCGCAAGCTCGCCTTCCGCGGCAACAGCGCAATCTGGGGAGTTCAGGCCCGCGTCCAGCTCTCCATCCAGTGGGTCTTTCCGAGTGCGATACCCGGGATGCTCGACCATGCCGTCGTCGCCGGCCTCATCGACTTCAAGCGTCTGCGGCCAGACACGCGCTGGTCCGTGGCCCTGGTACGGCGCACTGGCGCGAACTGGGCCGGCGAGGATCCTGAAGGCTTCGCGCCCTTGTCCGAACCGGTGCCAGGCCCTGACCAGGCACCGCTGCTGAGCCAGTTCTGCTCCAGCCCGCTCCCGCCCGTCCAGCTCCGCCGCGGCCGCCCCGGCATCTGGCGGATCGAACTCCAGCCCGGCGCCATCGGCAACACCGCGGCCCTCACCTGCCTCACCGGGTGGGTCAACCGCGGAAAAGCACCCGCCTTCCGCGTCGGCGACGACACGCACGGACGCATCCTCTGCACACTCGGCACCCCCGCCGAACTGCTCATGCATGATGTCTACGTGCACAACGCCCTGCCATGGGCTGACCAGCTCACACCAAAGGTCTACGGCCAGCTCCCCACGGGTCCCAGCGGCGTGGATGACGGCCCGCCGCCAGAGCTGCCACTCCTGCCCGACATCGTCCGCGAGCGGGGCGACGCCATCGACGTGCTCACGCCTGACCTGCCCGACTATCACGAGATCGTGGGGCACGTGGTGTCGCGCCTTGGGCTTGATGTCCGGAACTTCACCCGGACGCGCGTGCGACTCGCCTACCCGCCGATCCCGACCCTGGTCTCGCTCGAGGCCCGCCTGCCGGAAGCTCCATAGGGACCGCAAGGCCCTACCTAAATCCAACCACAACACCTTGCCAGCGCGGTCCGCGCCTGCGGCATGGGCCGAACGCCGCCAGGGATTCCGTCGGATTCCGCGTGGCCGCGCTCTCGCGGCGACCGAACCATGGCGATAATCATGCGTCAGAGGACGCGGCACCGCCGGGTCAAGTCCGGATGCCGCCATGCGCGGCCCGAGGCGCTTGCCCGGGCATCGGGCCCGACTCAGGATCAGCGCCAGGTTCAGTTGCGGGACTAGATACCGGACCTCGCCTTCTTCCGGCGGCCGACACCCGGCCCCGAAGGGCACACGAAAGGGATCTCATGTCGATGCGTTCAGCCCACCGTCTTGCAGCCTCCTCCGGCCTGGCCACCGGCCGCGCCGGGTTCGCCACGCTCCTGGCGCTCGCGACGGGCATCGTCGCCACGATCACGCCCGCGGCGATGTCGCAGGTTGTGACGCCGCCCCCGGCGCAGAATCCCAGCCCGACCGACCACATTCCGCCGGCACCGCCGCCGGTCCCGATGCCTCCCCGCCCCACGGCTCCGCCGCCCGCGGCTCGCCCGGCCGGCCAACCTCCGGCCCAGACGCCCCCGCCGCGCCAGGCTCGCCCGGTGCGCGAGCCGCTGCCCGACGTGCCCTTCACCTCGATCGTGAAGCGCGATGAGCAGGGGAACGTGCTGCCCCTCACCGAGCCCATGGAGCTCGCAGCCCTTCGAGCCACGCCAACCATCGACAAGGACCTCTTCGAGAAGATCGCCCCATACCTGCGCGACCGCGAGCTCACGTTCGAGCGTCTGGCCGCGAACAACCTCGACGTCGTCGAGCTCATCGAGGCGGGCTTCTTCGAGCGCGTCGACTTCAACCAGCCCATGCCCAAGCTCCAGGAAGAGCTGAAGGTGCTGAGGCCGGTCTTCCCGCCCGCCGCGCCCCCGGCCCTGACCAGCGACCTTCGTACCAAGGGGTACATCACCGAGCCCGTCGCGCGCTTCTCGACCTCGCGCGTCCTGCAGGAGTACATCGACGCCCGCCTGGGCATCAAGGGCGACCTCACCCCCGAGGAGCGCCAGGCACGCGGCTCCAAGGCGCTCGGCTTCGTCACGCAGATGCAGACCGACGAGCTGATGTTCGCGTACCGCGCCGCCGCGCGGCGGGCACTGGAGACCTTCGCCGCCTCCGCGGCCAAGGCCGGCCTCTCCGAGGAGGTCATCGCCGCCGCCAAGCCCAGCCTCGCGGGCCTCACGCCCGAAACCCCCGCGGACATGGCCCACAAGATCTACCGCGACCTCACCGCAGGCCTCACGCTCGACCAGCGCCGGGCTCTCCTGAACGCGGCGATCGAGGCGCGGTAAGGAACAACGCCGGGAAAGTGCCACGGCCACGAAGTGCCACGATCATGCCGAGCTCTGGCGGCATTGTCGTGGTGATCGCCTGATCCAACTCGCGATTCACCCCAATCCACCACCATCGTCTCAGAGCAGACGATGATCGTGGCACTTGGCGTGTCACTACTGAAACCCCTTCCACTCCTTCCACGCGACCTCGCGATACGGAGGCAGGTCGCACTCGACTTCGCCATAGAGCCCACCCATCCACCATCGCACACTCGACCACTTCCACTCTGATGGTGTGTTCACAAGGCCTCGCTCCACCGGGTTGCGGTGGATGTACCGCACCTCGCGGATGAACTCCGTTGGTCCGCGCACGGTTCGATCAAGGCCACCGCCGTGCTGCCAGAATCGATGTCAACTACCCGAGGAGATCCTCTCGAGGATCGGAGCGTCCAGTTCACGCCATCGTGCCAGCACATCCTTCGACACTTCGGTCTTCAGGGACGTGGCAACGGGGGCCCAGCCTTGAGCGGGCCGGACCACCAGGTGTACATGCTCGGGCATCACGACCCACGCGTACAGCGCCAGGTCGTGTTCCACACGAACACGCGAGAGATGTTCGACAAAGAGATCGCGGATTGCGCCGTGACCCAGCAGCGGCAGGCGCTTGTAGGTTGAGAATGTGATGTATCGAACATCGCCATCGCGCTCGGAGCGACGAAGCTGCTTCCGCTGGAACTCGTGATCGCCGATCCGAATGCGCATCGCCGGTGAAGGTATCGGTCGGATGCGCGTCGTGCAAGTGAACA
>CAZBXF010000104.1:7564-11866 GCA_964495635.1 uncultured Phycisphaeraceae bacterium | reverse complement strand
CCGCGCGTCCGGGCAAGGTTGTCCGCGGCGTCGAGCAGGGCCTGGCGTGTGCTGAACTCCATACGTGAGTATACCTACTGACTGATCAGTTGGTTCGCGCTCCTCCCCATGGCCCACCGCTCCGCGCCGGGTGTCTGCCCGCTGGACAACCCCACCACGCGTCGGCCACGCGCCACAAAAGAAAGCGGGCCGCCATCTGGCGGCCCGCTCTGGTGTTTCACATCACGCCTGTCGAGAGGCCGGTCTTACCGGGCCCGGCCAACGCCCTTGCCGGCGCGGAAGTAGCGCTTGGCGACGGGCTTGCTGATGGAGTCCTGCGCGGGGCGCGGGGCGTCGGGGTGGGCGTGGCCGTATCCGCCGTGTCCTGACGCGCGCGGCGTGTGGGCGCGCGGCGCGTGCGAGGCGCGGGAGGCGGGGCCGTAGCTCCGCTCGCGCTGGCCGCCGCGGGAGCCGTAGGAGCCGGCGCGGCCGTGGTCGCCCGAGTCCTCCGTGTCGCCCGTGTTCTCGAAGCGCGGCTCGTGCTTGGGGAGGCCCTCGGGGAGCTGGCTGAGCGGGATCTTCTTCGCGATCAGACGCTCGATCTGCCGGAGCAGGTCGCGCTCGTCGTGATCGCAGAAGGAGATGGCGATGCCGCTGGCGCCCGCGCGGCCGGTGCGACCGATGCGGTGCACGTACCCCTCGGGCTCCATGGGCAGGTCGTAGTTGAAGACGTGCGTGATGCCATCGACATCAAGGCCGCGGGCCGCGACGTCGGTCGCGACCAGGACGCGGACGCGTCCGGCCTTGAAGGCGTCGAGGGCGCGGTCGCGCTGGTTCTGGGCCTTGTTGCCGTGGATCGCGACGGCCGACACGCCCGACTGGACGAGCTTCTTGCAGAGCTTGTCGGAGCCGTGCTTGGTCTTGCTGAAGACGACGGTGCGCGTGACCTTCTGCTCGTTCAGGATGTGCAGCAGGAGGTTGAGCTTCTGCATGCGCGAGACCATGTAGAGCGTCTGCTCGATCTTCGGCGCGGCCGAGGCCACGGGCGTGACGGCGACCTTGACCGGGTTCTTGAGGAGCGAGTCGGCCAGGTGCATGATCTCGCGCGGCATGGTCGCGGAGAAGAGGAGCGTCTGGCGGCCGGGCGAGGTGATCGCCGCGGCGATCTCGCGGATGGGCTTGATGAAGCCCATGTCGAGCATGCGATCGGCCTCGTCCAGGACGAGGACCTCGATGCCGGAGAGATCAACGTGCCCCTGCTCCATGAGATCGAGCAGGCGGCCGGGCGTGGCGACGATGACATCGACGCCGCGCTGCAGCGCGCGGACCTGGTTGCCCTGGCCGACGCCGCCGAAGATCACCGTGCCGCTGACGCCGGTGTGGCGGCCGTAGGCCTTGAAGCTCTCGGCGATCTGCGTCGCGAGCTCACGCGTGGGCGAGAGGACGAGGACGCGGGCCTTGGGGCGGCCGCGCTGCGTCGTGTCGGGCTTGCTGGTGACCAGGCGATGCAGGATCGGCAGCGCGAAGGCGGCGGTCTTGCCGGTGCCCGTCTGGGCGCAGCCGAGGATGTCGCGCCCGCTCATGGTCGTCGGGATCGTCTGGGCCTGGATCGGCGTGGGGGTGACGTACTTCTCTTCGATCAGCGCGTCCATCAGCGGCTGGGCGAGGTTGAGGTCGGCGAAGGTGATCGTGACGGCCTCGTTGCCGGGGACGACCTTGGCGGTGGGGATGTTGGCGGGCGTGTGATCGATCTCGGGCGGGTGCGAGGCGCCGCGGGGGGCGTAGATGCCGCTGTTGGGCTGGTGGGAGTGCGAGACGAACTCGGGGCCGCCGCTGCGCGGCGCGTGCTGGCTGTGCTGGTCACGCTGGTCACGCTGGCCCGTGTGGCCGCGGCGGGGACCGCCGTGGGAGTGCTGCTCACGCGAGCCGTGCGTGTCACGCGTGTCACGTGTGTCACGTGTGTCACGCGGCGCATGCGCGGGGCCGGACTTGCGCGGCGCGTGTCCATCCTTCGAGTGGCTCGCGGCCTTCGCGGGTGCGCCGGCCGTGTGCTTGGGCTTGGACTCGATGAGATCATCGAGCCGCAGGCGACGTGGGCCGCCGGTGCCGGGAGTGTGCTTGTGGTTGTTGGAACGGGGGAACGACGAATTGGACTGCGTACGCAAAGGACACTGCTCCTCACGCGCACCATGCTCGCAACGACCGCCCGTCGCTGTGCGGGGCCGATGGGCCCAACGCGCAGAACAAGCACTCGTCACGGCGAAGTGCCGTGTGTTTCGGGCGATCCATGCACCAAAACGATTGGGCGAGGAAGGCCGTACTGGGGCTCCCTGGCCGCCGCGGATCGTGCATGGCACGGGCGGCAAACGCCGGGAGCGGACTGTTCAGCCTCGGAACCCAAACGCTCACGCGAGCAGGTTGGGCCGGTGGAACACCACCGGATCGAGGCCGCCAGAGATTCCCAGAACGATCCGGACTCGCGTGTGGACGCGTGTCCAAAGTAGACTGAGGCCACTGGCTTGAGCCTGACTATAGGCGCGATCATCGCCGGCGTCCTGCGCTTCTGCTCCGACGTCGCTGCCTCACGCTGCAACGTCCGATACTCCTTCCCACGTCGCGATTGTGCCTCGTCATGCAACCCCGCACCATCACCATCCCCTTCTGCGCTGACGACGACCTTGCGCCGGACCTTTCCACCCTCGCGGCCCATTGCGGCCTCACGCGCGAGGGCGTGCTGGATCGCTTCACCGGCTCAGCGTTCACCGCCGCGTTCCTGGGCTTCGCGCCGGGGTTTGCGTATCTCGACGGGCTCGACCCATCGCTGCACATGCCGCGCCTGGAGTCGCCCCGCCCGCGCGTGGCGGCGGGGAGTGTCGCCGTCGCCGCAGATCGCGCGGGCATCTACCCCTTTGCCCTTCCCGGGGGCTGGCGCATTCTCGGCCAGACGCCGCTGGTCATCTTCGACCCATTCCGCGAGGAGCCCGCGCTCATCCACGCCGGCGACGCCGTGCGCTTCACGCGCATCGATCGCGCCGAGTTTGAGCGCCTGCGGGCGCTCGCGCCGCCGCCGCCACCACCCTTTGAGCACCGCAGCCCCGCGCTCCGCATCATCCATCCCGGCGCGCACGCCACGATCCAGGACATGGGTCGCCCGGGCCTTGCATCCATCGGCGTGCCCATCGGCGGTGCGCTCGACACGCGCTCGCTGCGCATCC
Organism: uncultured Phycisphaeraceae bacterium; assembly: GCA_964495635.1. Classification (GTDB taxonomy): domain Bacteria; phylum Planctomycetota; class Phycisphaerae; order Phycisphaerales; family UBA1924; genus JBBASU01. The sequence goes on along the minus strand of CAZBXF010000104.1, from coordinate 8,672 downwards.
TGAACCGGATTCTGGGCAATGCGGACGGCTCCGCCGCCATCGAGTGCGCTGGTGGCGGGCTGACCGTTGAGTTCCTCGCGCCGGCGACGATCGCCTTCGGCGGTGCCGATGCCGCCGCGACCCTCACGGGCCACGGCGGCGAGATCCACGAGATCCAGCCGTTCCGGGGCCTCTCCGTCCGGCCCGGCGAGCGACTGCGACTCGGCGTGCCGCGTGCGGGCTACCGGTTGCTCCTGGCCATGGCCGGCGGCGTCGATGTGCCGGTGGTCCTGTCGTCGCGCTCGACGCTGGAGAGGGCGGGATTCGGCGGCCTTGGTGGGCGCGCCCTGCGCGCGGGCGACACGCTCGGGACGCTGCCACTTGCTCTGACGCGGGCCGTGACGCTCGCGCCCTCGCCAGTGATGCCCGCCACCACGCTCGCGCCGGGCGCGCTCGCGTCGCTGCGATTCTCGCTCGACCGGAGGGTGCTGCGGGCCGTGCCGGATCCCGACGCGCCGCCCGCGCTCTCGCGTGCTCTCTTTGCGAGCACCTTCCGCGCGATGCCGCGCTCGGACCGATCGGGACTGCGGCTGGATCCCGGCGGGCCGCTGGTGCCTGATCTGGCGGAAGGGCCATCGCGCACGCTCGCGTCGCGCGAGGCTGGGCCGGGCACGATCCAGTGCCCGAGCGCGCGTGAGGCCATCGCGCTGCTGGCCGATGGTCCGACCACGGGTGGATACGCCGCGCTCGCGCGTGTTGCGTCCATCGACCTGCCCGCGCTCGGCCAGGTCCGCCCGGGTGAGGTCGTTCGATTCGAGCCTATCACGCAGGGCCAGGCAGACCATCTCCAGCAGGAGTACGACGCACGCTTCGAGGCGCTGCTGCCGACGCGCGAGAGCAGATCATGACCACACCACCCCACCAACCCCACTTGCCCCGCGACGACGCCGCGCCCTCCGCACTCCTGCTCGATCTCAACTGCGATCTCGGCGAGGACCTCAGCGCGCGCGGCGAGGCTCAGGACGCCGCCCTGTGCGAGATCGTCACATCGATCAATGTTGCGTGCACCGGGCACGCCGGCGACGACGCGAGCATGATGCGCCTCGCCCACCTCGCGCGCCAGCACCAC
>CAZBXF010000104.1:0-7464 GCA_964495635.1 uncultured Phycisphaeraceae bacterium | reverse complement strand
GCCGTGCTCGCCATCCGCCACCAGCCCGGTGTGCTCCCCACGCTGAGCCTGGTCGTGCAGGCGGGCCCGCCGGGCGATGCGCTCGCGCGGCGTGCCGCGGACCTGGGCCTTCCCACATTGCGCGAGGCCTTCGCCGATCGCGCGTACGAGCGCGACGGCACGCTCCGACCACGCTCCGAGCCCGGCGCGCTCATCACCGATCCCACGCTCGCGGCCAGACAAGCCGCCGAGATCGCCCGCCACCACCGCATCACGCTCGACGAGGGCGCGAACCTGCCCCTCAACGCCGACACGCTCTGCGTGCACTCTGACTCACCCGGCGCGATCGAGATCGCCCGGGCCGTGCGGCGGACGCTCGTGCGAACCTGACAACGAAGGGATCTCGTGTGCCTTGGGTGGTGTGCCGGTCCCCGGCACTTCTTGGCATTTCTCTGTGATCACCCTCCTTCCGAGCCCGAGGGCGCAAGCCCCGGGGCCTTTCTCGTTCGATCCGACGGCGTGAGTCGACGGTGGTACGCGAAGTTGGGTGGACCGTCGGCTCGGAAGTGCCGGAAGTGCCGGAAGTGCCGGAAGGCCGAAGGCACCCGCTGCTGGCGCAGTCGGGCTCGGAATCGGAGCGGTGAGGCAGGAAGAGTGCCGGGGACCGGCACACCACCCGAAGGCACCCGCTGCTGGCACAGTCGGGCTCGGACGGAAGAATGCACGAAGCGTGCCGGGGACCGGCACACCACCCAAGGCACTACTGCCTCGCCGCCGCCCCGCCGCTGCCCGCCACGATCTTGATGGGCAGTGAGGCTTCGGCCGTCGCGCCGCTGGTGGAGTCTTCGATCGTCACCTTGAGCGAGTACGTTCCGATCGCGAGCTGCCTGGGGAGTTCGACCTGATGGATCAGGAAGAAGTCGCGTCGCTGGTTGCGCGTGGTCTCCACGACGCGCTGGGCCGGCCGGTGCCAGGCCAGCAGCTTGCTCTGATCGTGGTAGAGCGAGAGGCGCTGCGTGAGGTCCACGGAGACCTGCTCGGAGAGTGGGACGTTGCGCTGCACCGGATCGCCGTCTCTGGCCGGGCGATACGCGAACCCCTCCACCTCGGTGTAGACGATCGCGCGGATGGTCGATCCCGCGTAGAACGTGTCGCTCGGGAAGGTCTCGAACTTGCCGAAGCCCAGGACCCGCGTGCAGAGCGCGACCCGCGGGATCCGGAGCGGCGCCGTGCCGCCCATGCGGGCCAGTGCCTGCGCGAGGGCCTGGTTGAGGGCGGTGCCGGCCTTTGCGGGCTGCGACCGGACGCGTTCGGCCGCGTTGAGCAGTGTGGTGCGGTCTTCCGGGGTGAGCGCGAGCGAGATCTCGCTCGACTCAGACTCGAGGCGCGAGAGGATGCCGGGCGCGAGCGACTCCAGCGCGGCCAGCGCGGCCGCGGCGGCGGCGGGATCATCACCTCGCGGCGCCATCGCGCCATCCAGCGGCGTGCGGAGGAGCGTCGCCACCTTCGAGGCGAGGGCCGCGACCGGATCGGCCGGGGCCGCGTCGGGGGTGGCAGCGCTCTCGGGGCTGGTGGATGCGATCGAATCGGGCGAGTCGGGCGCTGGTTCCGCCGCGGCGACGGCGCGGGCGTCCACGCCACTTTCTGAGGCGAGGGCCGCGAGCCCCGCGCCACTGCCATCGTCCACCGGCGCGTCCTGCGCCGTGGTGGCGGGCTGCGCGGCCGGCGATGCTGGTGTTGCTGCCGGCGCGCCGCTTGCGCGCGGCTCGATGCCGTTCAGGATTGCCTGGAGGTCCATCGCGGCGCGTTCGCTGAGGGCGGCCTTCTGATCGGCGGAGAGGGCCGGGTCGGTGGGATCCAGCGGCGTCGAGCGCAGGACCAGTTCTTCGCCGCTCGTCAGCGCGTTGAGCCCGCTCGATGGCCCTTCCTCGCCTGCTCCGAGCGTGGCGCCAGTCTCGGCGCCACCGCCCCCGCACGAGACGAGCGAGAGCAGGAGGCCGGCCAGCCCGGCAGCGCGCACCATCAGACGTACCTTGCGGTTCATGGCCGAAAGCATCGGCGTTCGCGGCGTGACGGCTCGCATTTCGGCCCCCCCTTCCGCCGGCTTTGGGCCTGCTAGACGCCGCGGATCCGGAGCATCCGGGCCAGCGCGGAGCCGTCCGGTCGGACAGCGCTCGGTGTGGGCGGGACTGGCCTTGCGGTGCCCGCCCACGTGCCGCGGGCCACCTTCCAGAGGCGGCGCGGCGAGACGCCGGCCAGCACGAGGGCCCGCGCCACGCCCAGCGCGAGCGCCTTCGCGCGAGGGAGGCCCCGGCCATGGCGGCGGCAGAGCCAGCACCAGTTCCGTGTTGCGAGCTCGAGCCAGCGTTCGCTCTTGCGGGTGGCGGCGGGGCTGTCGTGCCAGACGATCCAGGCCGGATCGAAGGCGACGTCCCATCCGGAGGCGAGCAGCTTCATCGCGAGGTCGCAGTCGTTGCGATAGAGGAAGAAGGCCGCGTCGTACCCCCCCGCCGCTTCCCACGCTTCGCGGCGGACGAGGTTGCCGCAGCCCATGAAGGGCCAGCCCCTGGCCGGCGCTGTTGCGAAGGGCCACTCGGGCACCTTCGTCGCGGGATGCACGGGGATCATGGCGACGCCGCCGACGCGGGCCTCGCGGGCCAGGAGGTCCATCGCGCCTTCGAGTGCGCCATCGCCGGGCCATGAGTCATCATCCAGGATGAGCACGAGGGCCCCGAGCGCGGTCCGGACGCCGGCGTTGAAGGCCTCGATGCCCGTGTTGGTCGGCATGAGGACCAGTCGGACCGAGGGGAAGTCGCGGGCGACCATCTCGGCCGTGGCGTCGGCGGAGGCGTTGTCGACGACGATGATCTCGGCGTTGCCGCGCGTCACGAGCGGCAGGGCCAGCACCTCGCGCAGCGTGCGGGCGAGGGCATCGCGCCGATTGAAGGCGACGATGACGATGCTGAGGGCGAGAGAGCGTTCGGACCCACCTGTCACGCGCCGAATCCTTTTCCCGGCCGCGGGCCTGTCAGACCGCCGCGGCGGCGGGCTCGGGCGTTTGGGCGTGCGTGGTGGCGGAGGGTACGAAGCGCGGCGCCTGGGGCAGGGGCATGACGTGCGGACCGCGGCGCGCGAGGGCGACGGCGAGGGAGAGGCCGCGGAGGTAGACCGACGCCGCGTTGCGCAGCGCGGCCCAGGGGCTGACCTCGCGGACGAGCAGACCCTCGGAGGTCACCTGGATCATGGTGCGGCCGCGGAGCCAGTTGTTGGGCCAGCCGGTGGGCGTCACGGCGACGTCGGCGTCCGGCCCGGTGACGAGGCGCTTGGCGACGCCGACAAAGTCGCGGAGGGGGTGGCCCTCCTGATCGCGGGTGCGCCAGTAGTCCATGTCGGCGCGGGGCCAGGTGTAGTTGACCTTGCGCAGCTCGCGGCGGCAGGCTTCAAGGCCGGGGATCTTGGCCCGCAGCAGCGGATGGATGAAGAGGGAGCCGCTGCGGCCGGCGGCGCGGGCCTTGGCGCGCTCGGACTCGACGAGCGCGGGGAGGTCCTTGAAGGGAACGAACTTGAGCGGGGTTTCGAGCATGTGGCGCGGCTCGACCTGGACGAACTTGCGTTCGAGCGCGTCGCGGAGGCCGCGCAGGTGGAGCTCGGCCAGCTCGGGGAGGCCCATCATCGCCTGACCGACGGCGCGGGGCACCTCGCGCATGGCGCGCCGGAAGCGCTTCCAGTTGCCCATCTTGAGCACGTCCATGTGGGAGAAGCAGTTGCGCGCGATGTAGTAGCGGGCCCAGGTGACGTAGCGGCGATTGCCGGGGGGATGGAAGGCCCGGCTGCGCGGGGCGCCGGCGACCTTGAAGCCGGTCTTGGCCGTCATCTGGATGCACCAGTCGACGTCGTCGTAGTAGATGAAGTTCTCGGGGAATAGGCCGGTCTTCTCGATCGCGACGCGTCGGACGAGCGCGCTGCAGGCGGCGAGGTACTTGGCGCGGACGAGGAATCGCTGGTCGACGTCGCCGCCGCCGGCGGGCCAGACGCCGCCGTGACGCGGGTTGATCTCGCCGCCGATCTCCCAGGTGTGGCCGGTTGAGACATCGCAGAGTGCAGAGCCGACGGCGCCGAGGGTGGGGCGCTTGGCCATCGGCTTCAGGAGGTGGCGCAGGCAGGACTTTGCGACGCGGGCGTCGGAGTCGAGCCACCAGAGATGGTCGGCGGGTCCGAGCTGGCCCGAAAGTCCCTTGCCGGACAGGACATGCGTCATGCCAGCGTTGAAGCCGCCCGAGCCGCCCGTGTTCTTGGGCAGGCGCACGAACTCGACGCGGAGCCCGGGCGGGACCGCGAGGGTCGAGAGGGGTTCGGTCGAGGCGTTGTCGATGACGGTGCACCAGAGCTCGACGAGGCCGGAGGTCAGGATGTCCTGACGGGCGACGTCCTTGAGCAGGAGTTCAAGGTCTGCGCGGCGGTTGAAGCAGGGGATGACGGCGGCGATCTTCCAGGGGCGGTTGCCTGGCGCCATGGGGATCTTGAAGTCACGCGGACGGCCGCCGACGCTGGGCGTCAGGGCTTCCACGCCGAGGATCGGCTTCGCGGCGGTGCCGTTCTGGTGGCCGGGCGCGTGCGCCATGGTGCCGTTGCTGGTGCTCTGAGGATGGGGAAGGTGCCGGTCGTTGGATGGTTCGGGCATGGCGTGTTCGGAGTATAGGTTGGCTGTGCGACGGACTTTCCGTCACGGGCGTGGGGCGTGATGAGATTGGGCGGCCACCGTACAGGTCCCTGCGGCGCTGCCGCCCGGGCCGGGCTTACGGCGGTCTTCCGGGGGACGACGTGGAATGTGCACATCCCACCCGGACCGGTTACGATGATACAGAATCACTGGGTCATGCCGCGCGTCGCCGACAGGGCTCGCCGGTGGGTGACGGACCGCCGAGGGAGGCGGATCCGGGCCCATGGACCCGGCGTACGAAGAAGCGTACGGCGTACATCACGGCGCGACGGTCGGGGCGGGTCTTGCCCGCCACGACGCGCACGGCCCGGGCATCTGCCCGGCAGAGGAGTTGGACATGTCTGACCGAGGCATCGGGTGTAGCGGCAAGAAGCTTGGGTGGGTGGCGCGACTGCTGGGTCTGGCCTCGGGGTCGGCCCGGAACATGGAGCAGCTGGAGGCGCGGCTGGTGCTGAGCGACACGCCGCTGCCCTCACTCTCGGATCTTGAGAGCCCGACCAACACCGTGGTGCGGATCGAGACGAACTTCGGCGACATCGACGTCGAGCTCTTTGATGCGCAGGCGCCGATCACGGTGGCGAACTTCCTGAACTACGTCACTTCGGGGCGGTTTGACGAGACCTTCTTCCACCGCTCGGTGACCAGCCCCAACCCGTTCGTGCTGCAGGGCGGCGGGTTTGCGTTCGATGACACGCTGGGGACGACGGCGGTGCAGACCGATGCGCCGATCATCCGCGAGACGACGGGGCGGAACAACGTCGCGCGCACGCTCGCGATGGCCCGCACGAACGTCATCAACTCGGCGACGAGCCAGTTCTTCATCAACTACGTCGACAACGCGTTCCTCAACCCGACGAGCCCGAGCGACGGGTATGCGGTCTTCGGGCGCGTGATCCAGGGGTGGGATGTCGTGACGACGATCCAGGGTTTGCGTGTGCGGGAGTCCAACGACTTCCTCGCGAACCCCACGGTGGGCAACATCTTTGATGAGGTGCCGGTCTCTTCGACGTACGTCGAGGGGACGCCGCTGCGCGAGGCCGACCTCGTGCAGCTCACGAACGCGGAGGTCATCAAGCCCAGCGGCAACAACGGCTTCTTCCAGTTCCGCCAGGTCTATCCCGATGGCTTCCGTTCGGACAGCGCGACGGAGTCGGTTGAGATCTTCAACCCCAACAGTGGCGAGGCTTCGTACCAGATCATCGTGCGGTATGAGACGGGCGCCCGCGAGGAGGTCGTGCAGTCCGGCACGATCGCGGCCAACACCAAGCTGTCGGTGAGCCTGTGGAGCCCGGGCAGCACGAACCCGCTGATCACCCGCTCGGGCGTGCCCTACTCGGTCGTGATCGAGTCGGCCACCACCGCGGCGACGGCGCTTCCCGTTTCTGCCACGGCGAACCGCATCGACTTCGGCGGTACGGAGGGCGAGGGCTTCTTCAACACGCGTGGCTGGAGCGACACGCAGCTCCGGACGTGGGACTTCCCGCGGTTCGAGCGGAACGCGCTGTCGCGCGAGTTCCTGACGTGGACCAACCTCGAGGCCCAGAGCGTCACGGTCACGACGACCTTCTTCCTGCCCGACGGCACGCGCACCACGCAGACCAACTCGCTTGATGGGCTGCGTCGCGGCGGGCTGGATCTCTCGAGCCTGTCGCTGCCGACGGGCGTGCTGGGCGCGCGGGTGACGGCGACGGGCCCGATCGTCGCGGCGCTCTCGGACTGGGACCTTGCCGCGTCGGGCGTCACGCCTGCTTCGGCGTACACGCCGGCCTTCGGCGTGATGGGCGTGCCGGGCGGCGGATCGAGCTTCGGCGGCGTTGCGGAGGTCTTCGGGAGCGCGACCAGCACGGACACGATCTCGATCCTGAATCCCGGCTCCACCGCCGCGGCGGTGACGCTGCGGTTCTGGCGTACGGCGCGGCCCGAGGGCGACGCACCGATCCAGCGGTTCGAGCTCGTTCCCGCGCAGAGCCGCTTCGACTTTGTCATCGATACGGCGCTGCTCGGGCTCAATGCCGGGGAGCGAGTCTCGGTGACGTACACGTCGGGCTCGACGAACATCGCGGCCCAGTACACCTCGTTCACGACGGCGGGGCGCAACCAGGCTGGGGTGGTCGGCGATGGGATCGCGACGACGTTCGTCAGCCGCACGGGCGAGCGGACGTTCTTCGCGGATGGGCGGATGGACGCGAGCCGGGCCCAGACGACGCAGCTTGAGACGATCTCGATCTACAGCCCGTTCGCGGACACGTCGCAGAGCTACACCTTCACGATCCGGTACCACTTCACCGACGGCAGCACGATCGACGCGTTCACGGGCACGCTGGGGACCAACGCGGTCCAGCGCTTCACCTCCGGCCAGAGCCAGGCGGTCCGGACGAAGGTGGCGTCGGGGAGCCAGTTCCAGAGCTACGGGATCTCGGTCATCGGGACTGCGGTGCAGGGCGCGCTGGTCACGCGGGTGTCGCCGCTGGCACAGTTCACGCGGGTGGACACGGCGAGCAACGGTCGGAGCGTCACGACGATGGGAACGCCCTCGGACTTTGGCCGCGCGATCAACGATCCGATCTTCAACCCCGCGGGTTGATCGGGCGTCGCGATTGAGCAGAACATTCCACCGAAGTCGGTCCGCTCTGGGCCGACTTCGGCCGTTTTGGGGTGACCGGGAGTGGAGAATTGCCTTCGGGGCGAGTGGTGTCCTTGGGCCCTGGTTGGCTTCGTGCTTGCTACGTGATGGGGCTTCCTTCGCGCGCTCGGGTGGTCCGGGT
>CAZBXF010000103.1:6426-11923 GCA_964495635.1 uncultured Phycisphaeraceae bacterium | reverse complement strand
CCCCGCCGATCCACGCGTCCATCGCGCCCCCCAGCCGCACGTCAAACGCCCCGCGCGTCTCCCCCCTGGCCCGCTCACATCGCAGCAGCAGGTCAAAGAGATCAGGATCAAGCGTCAGCGGATTCGACGGGTCCCGGAGATGGGCCTCGCGCGCGATGAACGACACATCGCTGTCGCGCTCGAACCGCGACAGACGCCGATGCCACCACGCAACCTCGTCCAGCGCGGCCTCTCCGGCCGCTCGAAGCCGCGCCTCGTCATCGCCAAGCAGCACCAACTCAAAGCGCGTGCCCATCGCCGCGAGGGCGAGGCGCACGATCGCTCCGGGTGTCACGCCGCCGTCCTGGGCCAAGGTCACACCTTCCGGGCCGTCATGGTCTTCGGGTCAAACTCGAAGGCCGCCCCTTCCCAGATCGAACGCGTCGCGAGATCAACGATCGCGACGACCTTCGCGCCCTGATCAACGTCGCTGTCGGGCTGCTCGCGCGTGCGGATGACCTTCAGCCACTTCAGGCGGTGCATGTCCTGGTCGTTGCCGATGTCCGGGCACTCGATCGTCTTCTCGTCGAACTCCTCGCTGTAGATGCGCTCGGGACGGACCACGCAGTGGCGACCGTTCAGGTAGATGTTGCCCTTGTTGCCCTTGATCATCGTCTCAAGCCCGACCTCGTTGCACGTCGAGCCCGCCACGATCATCTGGTGGCCCGTCTCGAACTGGATCGCAAGGTTGACCTGGTCATGGTTCTCCATGGCCTTGTCCACCATGTGCGACCCGACCGCGACAACCCGCGTCGGCCAACCCTGCTCCAGCGCCACCAGCATCGGCGTGATGACGTGGACGAGCAGGTCGCCCAGAATCCCCGTGGAGAAGTCGCGGTAGCGCCGCCAGCGGATGTACACCTTCGGGTCCCACTCGCGCTTGCCCATCGGACCGCACCACGCGTCCCAGTCGAGGTTCTGGCCGGGTGCCCACTCAGGATCGATGGCGTAGTAGTTCCACTCACCGTCCTTGGAGTTTCGACAGTAACTCGTCTGGCTCGAACACGGAACGCCCACCAGCCCCGAGGCAATCACCTTCCGAGCCTCGTGATACTTGGGCAGGTTGGTCATCTGCGTGCCGACCTGCAGACGCATGTCAGGATTGGCCTTCACAACCTCACGCAGACGCAGGGCCTCGCCCAGGCGCAGCGTCATCGGCTTCTCGAGGTACACGTCCTTGCCCGCGAGGATGGCGTCGATGGCCATCTGGGCGTGCCAGTGCTCCGGACTCGCGATCAGCACAGCGTGGATGTCGTCCCGGGCAATCAGCTCCTTGTAGTCGGCGTGCTTCTTGCACTCCACGCCGCTCTGACCCTCGACACACTTGGTGTGCGCCCGGTCCAGGAACTTCTGGTTGACATCGCACACGCCCACGATCTCGACCTTCTCCCGGCCCGCCTTGGCCAGGCTCATGAAGGCATCCACGTGGCCCGTGCCCATGCCGCCCGTGCCGATCACGCCGATGCGGATCGTCTGGTCGGGCGCCACCGGGATGCGGGCCTTCGCCTTGGGAATCGGGCCGCCGGGCTGCATGCCGGTCGTGCCCGGATCACGCCCCCGAGCAAGCGCGCCAGACGCCAGCGCCGAGGCCATCAGCGTCCCCGCAGCCGCCCCCAGAAAACTGCGACGCGAACGCTCCGAGACGCCCCGCACGGGCGCCGCGGCAGACTCGGCCGACTGATCACCTCTGTCACCCTCGAACGGCTGCGACTGGATCGACATCTCGTGAACTCCCGGTGCCCTCTGGGAACGACGGCCATGAACCTCGGACGCCTCGCGTCCCTCTGAGATCGATACCGTACCGACTTCCGCCCCGCCGCACAAGCGCGGCGTGAAACAGTTCCGCATCTGCCTCAATTCCGTATCATCCAGCCCCGCAGAAGCCCGGACAGGAGTTCCCCATGGCCCCAACCACCCAGCCCCAGACCACCTCCAGGCCCGTCACGCTCTTCACGGGCCAGTGGGCCGACATGCCCCTCGAAACCCTTGCCGCCAAGGCCAAGTCCTGGGGCTACGACGGGCTCGAGCTCGCCTGCTGGGGCGACCACTTCGACGTGCAGCGGGCCCTCGCCGAGCCAGGCTACTGCCAGGGACGCCACGACCTCCTCGCCCGTCACGGCCTCAAGGTCTGGGCGATCTCCAACCACCTCGTCGGACAGTGCGTCTGCGACCCCATCGACGCCCGCCACAAGACCATCATCCCCGCACGCCTCTGGGGCGACGGAGATGCCGAGGGCGTCCGCCAGCGCTGCGCCGCCGAGATGATCGCGACCGCCAAGGCCGCCGCCAGGCTCGGCGTCTCGGTCGTCAACGGCTTCACCGGCTCATCGATCTGGCACAAGCTCTACTTCTTCCCCCCCACCACCGAGGCCGAGGTGGACGCCGGCTACGAGGACTTCGCCACCCGCTGGACGCCGATCATGGACGAGTTCGATCGCGCGGGCGTGCGCTTCGCCCTCGAGGTCCACCCGACCGAGATCGCCTACGACTTCCACACCGCCGCCGCCGCACTCGACGCCATCGACGAGCACGACGCCTTCGGCTTCAACTTCGACCCCTCCCACCTCTACTGGCAGATGCTCGACCCCGTCAAGTTCCTCGACGGCTTCGGCGACCGCGTCTTCCACGTGCACATCAAGGACGCCGCCCGCGAGCTCGACGGCGTCAACGGCGTCCTCGCCTCCCACGCGCCCTTCGGCTCACGCTCGCGCGGCTGGGACTTCCGCTCCCCAGGACGAGGCCAGATCGACTTCGAGAGCATCCTCCGCCGCCTCAACGCCATCGGCTACGACGGCCCCCTCAGCGTCGAGTGGGAGGACTCCGCGATGGATCGCGAGCACGGCGCCCACGAGGCCGCGGCGTTCGTTCGCCGCCTCCAGTTCAGGCCCTCGTCGCGCGCCTTCGACGCCGCCTTCTCCGAGTAGCTTCGCCCCCCCACACCTACTCGATCGCGCCGATGCGGTGCGACTCCTTCCACACCGGCGGCTGGCCGATCAGCCCCTGCACGTTCTCCTCGAGCACCAGCGGCTTCTCGGTCCGCTCGATCACGAAGCACCCAAACGGCCGGTGCGTCGGCGGGGGCGGCGGCGGCGCACCATTCCCATCGCCCAGTCGCATCGCACTCTGATACCGCAGCACGTCGTACCGCAGCACCCGGTCGGCCTTCCGGTCCTCGACCTCAACGAGCTGCACGCTGTACCCCCGAACCACCTCGCCAGGAACGATGGCGATCACCATGCACCGCGAGAAGTCGATCTCCGGAACGATCACGCCAGGTGCGATCGCGCCAGTCGGAGCCTCCGCCGCCGCAGCGCCGGTGTGGGCACGCCAGAATCTCTCCCACGCCGCCTGGGTCGCGATCCGCTCGACACTCCCCGGCGCCAGCGTGTCGCGTCCGGCCCACGCCACGAGGTACGGCAGTCGCGCCTCCCTCACGGGATCCAGCGCCCCGTCGGGCCGACCGTGCAAGCCGGAGCAGACCGCCAGCACCATCACGCCAACGCACCTGAGACCCATGGGCACTCCTTTCCGGCCCCTCGGCCAGCCCGACGCCCATGACTCTACCGCCCGCTCGCGCAAGCACCGTCACGCGATTGTCACCGCAGCGGGCATCGCCCCCGGCCCCCGGAGACTCCGCGCCCATCTGGCGTCACGAGCCGCAGTGCTGCCGCCACGCCGCACGGATCGCCCCCTCGAGCGCCCTCGCCATCGAAGCTCCATCAAGGAGTTCCGACGCCGCCAGCCGTTCGCGCAGAGTGGCCCGGTACGCCGCCAGCCGGTCCGGCTCCGAAGCCAGCACCGACGCAATCTCGACGTATCCCGCCTCGTCGCGCGCAATCAGCTCCGTCAGCCCGATCGCGGTAAGCAGCGAAGCGCCCACCCGGGCCCTGTGCTGGTCGCCCGCGAGCGTGACCACCGGCACCCCCATCCACAGCGCCTCGCACGTCGTCGTCGTGCCGTTGTAGGGGCCGCTGTCGAGCGCGATGTCCACGCGCTCGTACAGCGCAATGTGCCGCTGGCGGTCCGGCTGATAGGGCACGATCTCAACGCGCGCGGGATCCACGCCCGCGCGAGCGAGGCGCCCCCGAACCTCATCCCCCACCGCGCCCGGCATGTCCAGGCTCTTGATCAGAAGCCTCGACCCCGGCACCCGCGACAGAATCTGTCCCCAAAGCTCGATCGTGCGCTCCCCCACCTTCTTGATGTGGTTGAACGAGCCGAACGTGACGATCCCCTCACGCCCGAGAGGCGGCGTCGCCACCGCGGGCCAGGCCGGATCAGGCCGGAAGCAGACAAAGCACCGCGAAAGCCTGATCAGCCGCTCCGTGCTGTGCGCCTCGCTGCCGACGGGGTCCGTGATCGCGTCGACGATCCGGAAGTCCATCGCCGGCAGCGCGGTCGTGTTGGGATACCCCAGATACGCGATCTGCACCGGCGCCACGCGCGTCGCAAGGAACCGCATGTGCCCGCGCGCCGTCCAGCCGCACAGGTCCACCATCACGTCGATCTGGTCCCGCTCCACGGCCTCGCCCAGCGCGCCACCTTCCGTCCGCCCCAGATCCCTGAACTCGCCCATGGCCCGAAACCGGTCCGTCACTTCATCCTGCCCGACCGTCGTCGAGTAGAGCACCGGCGTCACAACGTCGCGGTCGAGCGCTGCCAGCGGCGACTCGAGGAAGTACGCGCACGAGTGGTGCTTGAAGTCGCACGACAGAAACCCCACCCGCAGCGGACGCGACGGATCCCGCACGCGGGCGAACGACGCCGGCCCTCGCGAAGCAGGCGGACACGCCGCCCTCGCAAGCCGCTGGTGCATCGCCAGCGACTCCGCGCCCGAAACACCATCCGCCACGTTCATCGCGTAGACCGCCGCCTCCAGCAGCAGCGGGTCCTCGCCGGCCTGCGCCAGCCCCGCGCACGCCGCCGCCACGCCCTCACGCTGACGCAGCAGCGTCACAAGCGCAGTCGTGAGCACCCGGTGAGCATCTGGATGCGCCGGGTTCCGCCGCACCGTCTCGCGGCAGACATCCACCGATCCCGCCGCGTCCCCAAGCTCCAGCAGGCACCGCGACAGCCCGCCCGACGCCAGCGGCTCCTGCGGCGCATGCCTGATGCTCGCCTCAAACGCCCCCCGCGCCTCCTCGAACCGGCGCAGCTTCAGCAGCGCATCGCCCAGCAGAAACTGAAGCTCCCCATCACTCGCCCGCACCCGCACCCCGCGCGCCAGATGCCCGCACGCCCCCGCCGCATCCCCCATCTCCAGCAGCAGCCGCCCCAGCACCTTCGTCGCCGCAACATCCCCCGGCACCCGCGAAAGGTGCGACGCAAGCAGCGTCACAGCCTCCGAGCCCCGCCCGGCGGCACACAGCGACGACACCGACCGCATCACCTGTTCGGAGGTTGCCAGAGCCACGCTCCTCAGCAGACCAGGCCCCACCAAGCCGCCCATCACTCCGGA
>CAZBXF010000103.1:0-6326 GCA_964495635.1 uncultured Phycisphaeraceae bacterium | reverse complement strand
CCATGACGCCCGGGAGGCAGCGGAATGCTCCGCAACGTGGAAGAAAGTGGGCGCAACAGGACTCGAACCTGTGACCTCGGCTATGTGACAGCCGCGCTCTAGCCAACTGAGCTATGCGCCCCTCACGACCCCACTGTAGCGCCATCGCACGCCAGCGTCACCTGCCCGCGAGGCCCGGTTCGGAGCAGACCCCACCCGCCTATCGAGGCTCGCGACCGCGGAGCGCAACCACCTCTTCCCGCCCGGACTCGTGCGTAAACGTCACGGTCCCGGCGTCCGGCTCGATCCGGCTGATGGTCCAGCCCGCCGCCGGCGACTCACCCTGACGCCGCATCTTGCCCTTCACCACCGCGATGGCCTCACCCCGGGCCACCATGATCGAAGTCAACGCAAAGTCAGGCACCACCAGCGCCGGCTCCGTCGCCGCCACCGGCGCCTGCGTCGCTGCGTCCGCCCCGGCCCGAACCCAGTTCAGCCCATGGGCCGACGCCTGAACGCCGCCAGCGCTCCGAAGGCGATCGCGGTCACCCAGCGGCATCGCCGGCAGATCCGGCAGCGCGGTCGTGTCCGTCGCCCCCTGCGCCACCGACGGACCAAGCCCGCTCGTATCCACCGACAGCCGCGAGACCACCACGACCAGCGCAGGCGAGAGCGCCAGCGTCCACGCCATCACCGTCCACGGCGCCCGGATCGCCGCGCGGCGCGAGCCCTCCTGCGTCCCATCCTTGAATCCGCTCGTGTCGTTCACGGAGTTCCTCCACGCGGCGGCTTCACGCCGGCCGAAGGCGGCGCAAGCCGAACCTGCACCACCTCGATCGTCGCCCGGACGCGCCCGGCCGCCACCCCGGGCACCGGCGCCATGCGGAACGAGTGCACCTTCCCGGCGCCAAGCTTCGAATCAAGGTCGCACACGAACTGCACCACCTGGTCCGACACGCCCGCAACATCGATGCTGTACGCCGAAAGCTCCACGCTCCGCGCATCCCGCACCGGCTTGAAGCCCGACCGCACCGAGCCCGGCTCCAGCCGCTCGATCGTCACGCCGTGCGCGCTCGCCAGCGACCGGAACGTGCCATACGCCGAAGCCTGATCGCCGGCCGTTGCCGCCCACCGGTGCAGGCCGTCGATCTGGCGCTGCGCCTCCGACAGCACCGGCGTGGTGGCGGACGCCGCCGCCGCGAACGCGTTGGCCTCCACCAGATCAGCCTCCGCCCGCGCGAGCGTCAGCCGATCGCCCACGAGCCCCCGCAGCCGCGGCTTCTCCACGACAAACCACGCCCCCAGCACCGCCCCGCTCAGCACGATGGCCCGGAGCAGGTGCTTGCGCACATCGACCTCTCTGGCTCTTCGCTTCATGGCGTGCCCTCCGCTGCCGGCGCCTCGACCGCGAGCGTCCAGGCAGGTGCGCTCACGAGCCTGACCGCCACGGTGAACTGCTGCTCGCCCGGCCCGGCCGATCCATCCGATCGGCTCGACACAACCTGCGCCGCCGTGACCATCGGCGAGGCCGCGAGCCTCCGCACGAAGTTCTCCAGCGGGTCGCCCGCATCTCCCGACGCGTTCACCGTGCCACGCACCGTGAGGACCGCGCACCCAGACTCATCGCTCGCAAAGGACCCGGCAATCTCGGCCACCGAAACCTCTTCCCCCGCCGCCTCCCCCACCGCCGCCAGGCCCGCACGCCAGTCTGAACGCTTCCCCAGCGTCTGCTCCAGCGTGGCGCGCGTGCCGGTCAGCCTCGCCACCGCCAGCGTCGCCTCCTCGATGCGGTCCCGATACCCCGAGACCAGGCTGATCTGCGGCTCCAGTTCCACAAGCCGCTGGTCAACCCCACGCACCTCACGCGTCGTCATCGTCCATGATCCGGCCAGCGCCAGCACGCCCACTGCCGCGCCGCACACCGCCGCCGCGCGCAGGTGCCGGCGCACGCGCCGGTCCTCCTCGCTCGCCGCCACAAAGCACGGCAGACGGTCCAGCAGCTCCGCGGCCTCGGAAAGCTCGCTCGCCTCGGCGTTCGCACGCCCCGGATCCCCCGCCATCACCTCAACGTTGATCTCGAGGTGGCTCGCCAGAACCTTGTCGATCCCCGGGATCGCCGCCCCCGGACCACACAGGATCAGGTCCGCGCTCGCCGCCTCCTGCTCGCCGAAACCGAATCGCAGCGTGTGCCGGAACTCCATCACGTACCGCTGGATCACAGGCTGCATGAGCGGCAGCACAGCATCCGACCCCAGGCGGATCGACGCGTCCATCATCTCGCCACGCTTCGGGAATCCCGCCGCGAACAGCACCTCCGTCGCCTGCAGCCGATCCAGCGAGCCCCCCGCCGGCAACAGCCCCCTCGACCCGCGCGACAGCGCATCCGCCAGCGTCCCGAACCCGATATCGATCCCGCGGACGAACGGAACGCTCCGCCCCTCCTTGCCCACGATGACCGTCGCCTCCTCCTCGAGGTACACCACCGCGCACCGCTGCCCGCGCGACTCGCGACGCGCGGCCTCAGCCGCCGCCATCATCACCACGCCCCGCAGCGGAACCAGACCACCCGGCAGAAGGCCCGCCCGACGAACCCAGCCCGCCAGCACCTCGCATGCCTCGTCACGCTCCGCCATCGCCATCACGTGCGAGCGTGGCGGCTTCGAGCCGTCTTCCATCAGCGTGCGCACGTCCGTCTGCCACCCCTCAACGCCACCGTTCGGCAGCACCTCACGCAGCGCAAGGTTCGCCGCCTGGATCGCCGCCGAGCCCACCGCCGGGATCGTGTGCACGTCCGCGACGGCCGTCGGACCCAGAAACACCACATCCGCACGCACCTGCGACGGAACTCCAAGCCGCCCCAGCGCCCGCGAGAGTGCCTCATCCAGCGGCCGCAGCTCAGCCCCCCACGCCCCCTCCCACGCAGCAGGATCCAGCACCACGCGCTCGACCCGCGCAAGGCGCGTTCCCGAGCGCGTCGCAACCCGAAGGCACGCCGGCGTGAGCGAGATGATGATCTGATCTTGTCTGAACACATGTCCTCCGATCACGAAGCCCGGACTCCACGAGATCGACCATTCACAAGGCGTGCTTTGGCCGATACCCTGGATCGGGCACAACCCCCCTCATCAAGGGGCCTCCAGCGTGATCCGAACGCGCCGCTGCGCCTGACCGCTCACTCCGATAATCACGATGTCACCAGCCTCGCCCGTCGCAGGCATCGAGACCATCCGCGCGCTCGACACCCCCAGCGACAGCTCCGCCCCCGCCGACGGCAACGCCTGCCTCGCCGCGCTCAGCCGCACCAGCACCACGCCCGCGCTCTCCGCCGCGAAGAAGGCCCGCGCCGTCTCCAGCCGCATCGCGCCAAGCTCGGCCTCCTCGCCCGAAGCCGCAACAGAGCCCATCACCGCCAGATGGATCACCGCCAGCATCACCACCACCGCCAGCACGCCCACCCCCCGGCGCGTCGCGTGACGGAACCCTCCCCCACGCCCGGCCCGCACGTTCCCCGTCATGCTCGTCATGGCATCACCATCCTCACGCGCGGCGCCACCACGCTCCGAAGCTCAAGCCCCTCCACGTCCAGCGCGATCGTGAACCGGTACGCCAGCCGCGGCGTCGCCAGCACCGACGTCACCCCATCCGCACCCACGTACCCGATCGTGAAGCTCCGCACGCCCGGCACCAGCGGCGTCTCCCCGGACGGCGTCACGAGCATCAGCACGTCCCCCCGCAGAACCAGCCCGCGACCATCCGTCAGCGTGACAGCGTCCGCACCCGCCGCAGAGATCCCAAGGTCCCCCGCGACCGCGCCCGGCGGCACGTCCCGCAGCAGCCGGATGCTCCGCTCCATCGCATACGCCGCCCGCTCCGACGCGCGCCGCACCGCCACAGACTCCGCGTACGCGTCGGTCGCCCCCGCCATGATCGGAAGCACCATCGCCCCCACGATCGAAACCACAACGATCGCGGCCACCATCTCGACCAGCGTCATCCCGACCCGGCTTGTCCAACGTCCTTGACTCATGGCGAGGCCACCATGAACGGCACCGTCACCTGCAGCGGCCCGCCCTCCGCCGACGGATACGTGACCCCGACCGTCACGACCCTGAAGAGGTTCCGCCCCGTGTCAGCGTTGACCGCCCCAGTCTCATCCACCAGCGGCCCCACCCCCACCGTGTACGCCATCCCCATCGACTCGTACATCGAGGCCACCGGCGCAAGCCGCGCCCGCAGCCCCACCGCCGGCGCATCCAGATACGTGCCAGGATCCGCCAGCGCCGCGAATCCAAGCCCCGGCCCAGCTCCAATCACGTCGGCGAGCACGGACTCCGCCACCGCCGTCGCAAGCGTCGTGGCCCGCATCGTCGCCACCGCGTCCGCCCGCCTCGCCGCCGCGTCGTCCATCCACATCAGCGAGGGCGGCACGACCAGCGCAAGGACCACGACCACCGCCACGGCCTCGATCAGCGAGAACCCGCGCCGCCGAACTGGTGCACAGGTCTTCACCGCTCGATTCCCCCTGACCCACGACGGATCGTGACCCGATACCCACCCGACATCACCACCACGCCATCCGCGGTCCACGCGCCAGTGCGCGAGCCGCCAACGCTGCGGCCGTGCGGCGTGCCATCAAAGTCAAACCAGATCACCTGCGAGCCCGTCGCCCCGTCCCCCGCCGTCACCGAGACGATCTCCGCTCCCGGAAAGCTCGCGCCGATGTTCGCGGCCGGCTCAACCTCGCCCATCACGCCCGCCAGCGCCGTCGGGGCCGCGCCAGGAGTCGCGATCGTCATCGTCTGAACCACCTCACCCACCGGATCCAGCCGCACGCCGATCGGCCGTCCCGTCGCGATCGCCTTGGCACGCGCGTTCACCAGCCGCCGCTCGATGTCCTCAGCAGCGCCGATGCGCCGAGTGTCGTCGATCGTCCGGAGCGCGGGCACCACCGCCATCGCCATCAGTCCCATGACGATCAGAACGACCGAAAGCTCCAGCAGCGTGAAGCCTCGCCTCACCCTGGAGCCACGCCGCCCGGTGTTGTCCGCTGCTCTTCCCATCGCCACCACGCACCTCCGCACCACCATCTACAGCTCGTTGGCCGACTTGAATCCCCCCGAGCCGTCGGGCGTCGTCGTCACGACGCTGCTGTTGGCGTAGAAGATGGCAACCGGTGGCGAAGCGCTGTTGTCCACGAAGTAGTTCCACCCCGCCGCCGTCGGGTTCACGACCGCCCGCGCAGCGGCCTGCGACCCGGAGACCGCCTGCACATTGCGCAGTTCATTGAACGGATTGGCCGGAAACTCACCCTGCACCACCGTCCCCGGCTGCGTCAGCTGCGCGAGCGTCGGGAATGGCGGCTGTCCCGTCAGGATCGCGCGCGTCCGGTACCCCGAGATCGAAGCCCGCACACCCGAGACCGCCCCCGCCGTGGCCGCCGCCCTCGCATCATCGGTCACACCGCCAAACTGCGGCACCACCACCGCCGCCAGGATCCCGATGATCACCACCACCACCATGATCTCAAGGAACGAGAACCCCCGCCGAAGCAGGCTCCCCCTCGCGTCTCCCGTCCCGGTCTGTGCAGGGCCAATGAAGTGCATCGCCCTCGTGTCGGCCCAACGAGCCGCGGCCGCCACCCAAGGTCACGATTGACCCCGAACTTCGTGCCTTCTTCCGATCCGGTCGTGACGGTCGTAGCGACTGCGCGGCCCGCCCTCCCAACCCCGCCGAACCAGGCCCCGCCCGCATCACCGCAGGTCCAGATACCGCATCCCCACACTCGCCTCGCCCCACACCTCGACCTTCGCACCGGCCTCCACGTCCGAAGCGTTGTCGAAGAGCGCGGCCTCGCGCGCACCAAAGTCCGCCACCACCATCTCACCCGGCCCGATCGTCCCGACCTCGCGCACGACGCCATCCAGATCGCCCCGGATCGTCACCGGCACCGTGCCGTTGTTGGTCGCGCGAGCCTGAAAGCCGCGCTCCTGACCACCCGCAAAGACGAACCGCTTCCGCGCCGGAATCCGCAGACCCGACGTCAGATCCGGTCCCCACATCGACCGCACCTTCGCCGGTGGTGTTAGCGACGACGACGGCCGCGCCTCCGCCATCGGCACCGCGCGGGCCCCCGCATCCTCCGGCGCCGCCCCGGCGGGCGCGCCGCCCTGCACGGAGGCTCCACGCTCCACGCACGCGCCCATCACGATCGGGATCGCAGCCACGACCGCAAGGAGCATGAGCCCCTCAGCACGCCCGCGTGCAGCACACGATGAAGACCTGAGGATCACGCCGCCGCGGTTGCATGAAGTCATGGCACCGCTTCGACCCCATCAACACCGCCGGAT
>CAZBXF010000102.1:10814-11927 GCA_964495635.1 uncultured Phycisphaeraceae bacterium | reverse complement strand
TTCCAACACCTGGCGGGTGTGCACGCCGACTTCGCGGACACGGAGACGCTGATCGGCCAACACCCTACAACGCCCCCGGCCGCGTCTTCAGCCCGCCAGCCCCAATGTCCCGCCGCAAGCCCCAGACACCCGGAGTTGCCCACGGTGCCCGCCGCGTTCAAGCCCCCATTCCGATGCTATGAATGCGGCTACGAGATCCCGCTCAGCGAGTCGGGCGTCACCTGCCCAGAGTGCGGCACGCTCAACACTTACGCCACCGATGAGGAGGCCCGCAAGAAGAAGTGGAACCGCATCACCGCCGCGGCTCTGGTCGCCTACTTCCTCGGCGGCGCCGTGCCCGCGATGGTCCCATTTCGCGTCGTGGAAACCCCGCTCTGGACGGGCATCATCTTCGCATCATTCGGCCTCATGATCTCGATCTACCTCCTCTGGTGCTACTTCATGCGAGGGCTGCTGCCTCCCGATCGACAGCAGCTCGCGCTGATCATCGCCACCGGAGTTTTCCTGTTCCCCGGCTCCTGCCTGCTCTCCCCGATCATCATGTTCATCACCATCATGATTCGAGGACTCCTTGAACATGGGCTCGGCTTCTGATGCCCTTCGCACCGACCACGCTTTCGCGGCAGCTCCGGCCCATATCAAGCCCTCAGCACACACCGCCGCAAGGGCTGGGGCTGTGCCCGTTCCGCGGTCCGTGAGCATCGAGCCCGATCCCGTGGCGGTTCAATGGCCGGCGTCTTCTGCGTCATCCGGACCATCGCCATTCACCCCCGGACTCCTCGCGGCACGCCCGGCTCCTATCCTGCTGACCTCCTCTGGAAAGGACCGCCGAATGACCGCTCAGCACGCCAACCACACTCCGCACGCCAGCCAGACCGCCCACACCATGGGCACGACGCCGCGCACTGTCGCCGTGGCCGGGGCTTCCGGCTTTGTGGGGCGTGCGGTGGTGCGTGAGCTTGTCTCCCGTGGGCACCGCGTCCGGGCGCTCGCGCGTGACCGTGCCAAGGCCCGGGCCGTGCTGCCGCGTGAGGGGGTGAGCATCGTGGTCGGCGACATCACCGACCCCGGCGCTGTCGGCGATCTCCTGAGTGGCTGCGACGTCTGCATCAA
>CAZBXF010000102.1:0-10714 GCA_964495635.1 uncultured Phycisphaeraceae bacterium | reverse complement strand
GCGCTGGGCGTCAAGGATGTTCACGTCAGCGAGTACCAGCGGACCAAGTTCGAGGGTGAGCAGGTCCTCCGCCGCTCCTCGCTCGACTGGACCATCTTCCGCCCGGGTCTCATCCATGGCGTCGATGGAGAGTTCGTGCACACCGCCGTGCAGTGGTGCTCCGGCAACCACCCCCCCTACCTCTTCCTTCCGTACTTCACGCGCGGCGTCGAAGAGACCCGCGTCCCGCTCGGCGGCGTGACCCAGATCGATCCAGTGGTCGCGCCCGTCTTCGTCGAGGATGTCGCGCGGGCCTTTGTGTCCTGCCTTGATCGCCCGGAGTCCATCGGCGAGATCTACAACCTGACGGGCCCCGAGCGTCTGTCATGGCCGGCCATGCTCCGCACGATGCGGGACAGCATCCCTGGCGCGAACCCGCGTCTGCAGCCATTCGGGCTGCCGGGCGAGATCGCCGCGCTGGGGGCGAAGGCCGCGGCGTTCGCGCACGTCGGTCAGTTCCTGCCGTTTGACGAGGGCATGGCGAGGATGGGCAGCGAGGACTCCGTCGCGACGCTGGACAAGGTTCAGACCGACCTCGGGCTCTCTCCGCGCCCCTTCACCGAGACCTTCCGCAGCTACGCCAGCGCTCTCGGCGGCCACTGACGCCCGCATCGCCCCTTGCCCCCTCCTCCACGCCGTGCCCACGCGCACGGCGGGCGGCCACCCGACCAGACCATCGTCCGACCCAGCACACGCGCCGCGCGTCGAGCCCTGCCCTCCGCGCGTCCACCGCCCTCCGCGTTCCGAGCCACGCCATGTCGACCGAGAACACAAGCACGCCCTCAGCTGCACCCGCCCCAACCTCGAAGGACTTCGTCGAGCCCCACGCCCTGCGCGAGATGCTCGCCATCGCTGGCCCCACGGTCGCGGCGATGACGTCGTACACGCTCATGACCTTCACCGATAAGTGGCTGGTGAGCCACATCGGACCCGAGCCCATCTACGTGGGCGCCCAGGGAAACGGGGGCCTCGCCGCGTGGGTCCCGATCTCGGTGGCGCATGGTCTGCTGACGATGGTCAACACGTTCGTTGCGCAGAACATGGGTGCCGGCAAGCCCGAGCGTGGGCCGGCGTACGCCTGGAACGGCTTCTGGCTCGCCATTCTCTACTGGTTCCTGATTCTGATCCCGCTCGCCATCGCGCTCCCCTTCCTGTTTGACTACCTCGCGCAGCCGAGCGATGGCCAGCCCGGCATGGACCCGCGTCAGGCCGAGCTCTCCGCCCAGTATGGCTCGATCCTGCTGTACGGCGCCGGCATCACGCTCGCGACGCGGGCCGTCGGCCAGTTCTTCTACGGCATGCACCGGCCCGGCGTCGTCATGACGGCGGGCATCCTCGCCAACATCGTCAACCTCTTTGTCTCCTGCATCCTCGTGTACGGCAACGGCCCGATGCCGGAGGCGCTGGGCCTCTTCGGGCGTGTCTGCTCATCCGTGGGCGTTGCCCTGAACGTCCCGGCGATGGGCATCGCGGGCTCCGCGATCGGCACCGTCATCGCGACGGGCGTCGAGCTTGCGCTGCCCCTGGCGCTCTTCCTGGGGCCCAAGCTCAACCGCCTCTACGCCACGCGGGCCGCGTGGCGCCCGAGCCTGACGCATCTCAAGGACCTCTCGCGGCTGGGCTGGCCCGGCGGAATCATGTTCGGGAACGAGATGATCTGCTGGGGCTTCTTCATGGTGTACCTCGTGAGCCGCTTTGGCCCGGAGCACACCACCGCCGGCTGGATCGCGCACCAGTACATGTCGCTCTCGTTCATGCCCGCGGTGGGCATCTCCGTCGCTGTCACGGCGCTGGTGGGCAAGTATCAGGGCATGGGGCGGAGTGACATCGCGGCGGCTCGGGCGTGGCTGGGCGTGCGCCTCGCGATGGTCTACATGGGACTGTGTGCCGCCGTCTTCGTGCTCTTCCCGAGCGCGCTGGTCGGGCTCTTCGTCGACGACGCGACCGATCCCGAGCAGAAGGCGCGGCTGCTGTGGCTGGGGCAGAAGTTCCTGATCGCCACCGCCGCGTTCCAGCTCTTTGATGCGGTCGCGATGGTCATCTCGGGAGCGCTGCGCGGGGCAGGCGACACCATCGTCCCCGGCGTGGCGACGGTGGCGTGCGCGTGGACGGTGATCGTCGGTGGCGGGCTTGCGATGGTGACGTTCTTCCCCGGGCTCGAGAGCCTGGGCGCCTGGATCGCCGCGGCGGCGTACATCGCCATCCTCTGCGTGATCCTCCTGGCGCGGTTCCTGTCGGGCCGCTGGAGGTCGATCAGGCTCGTCCACCGTGAGCCGGCAGCAGGTTGACCGCGGCGGCGAGCGCCAGCTCGAGGTCCGCGTGCACGCGGCCGGGCCCGAGCAGCTCTCCCGCGCCGGCGTCTCGCAGCTGCGTGTACTGCGAGTGCGTCAGGCCCGCCAGCACCAGGCCTCGCCGCTCCGACCGAAGCCGCTCCATCAGGGCGCGCAGTTCGACCGCCGAGTCGGCGTTGAGCTGCGTCACGTCGGTCAGGTCCAGCACCACCACGCGCACCTCGCGCGCCAGCCCCTCGCTCCAGGCGACCAGGTTGGGCAGGCGGTGCACGCCCGGCTTTCTTGCCCCTGCGGCCCCGCCACCCCGGAGGTGGAAGAGCGCGATCTCCCGCGGCAGGGCATAGCCCGACTCGCCGACCAGCGTCGATGGCTCCAGCTCCGCGATCGGTCGGACGACGTCCTGGTAGACAACCCAGAGGAGGAAGAGCACCGGCGGGAACATCGCGAGGCGTGCGGAGACGTCGAACGCCGCTGCGCCAAGGCCCGCCCCAAGGGCGAAGGAACCCAGGATCGAAGCCAGCAGCAGGATTCGCCAGGCGGTCGGGTGCGCACTCGGCGATCGCCACACGTCCCGCGCGAAGGACACGCTCGATACCCGCGAAACTCTGGCGGCGCGAGAAGCCGCCGCGCCGGGCGTGGAGCCGTTTACTCCCCGCACCCGCGACCAGACCACGGCCCCGCCGTGGGCCAGTTCGAGGCCCAGATCGGTCAGCACGCCCGTCACGTGCGTCGTGCGCACCACCCCGCTTGAGATCCGCGTGATGGTTGCGTTCTGGAGCCCCATCGCCGCCGATGCCACGCCCGTCATCGCGTAGAGCATCCAGCCCGACTCGGTCGCGGCGGGATCGTGAAACTCAACCAGGATCGCAAAGACCGTGAGGAGGGTCGCCTCGATCGCGATCGGCAGCACGTAGATCGAAGCCCAGGCCATGCGGCGTGCCACCTCGATCACGATCCCGGACACGATCGCCCCGATCAGGAACGCCGCGAGCAGGAAGAGCGAGAAGCCCGCGAGGTCCCAGCGCATGCCGCTCAGGCGCAGCCCGAGGTCAGAGACCGTCCCCGAGACGTGGCTGACCACGTGCCCGCACGTCACGACCGCGATGATGTTCGTGTACCCCGCCACCCAGGCCAGAGTGATGGCCAGTCGCGCCTGCTGCGTTGCGGAATGCGCCTGCGAGACAAACACGCCACTGACTCCGTTCCCCGGGCTGGTTGTAGGCTGCCCGCGCAGGCGTGCGAGCCGTTCGCCGCGCCCGCGCCTCTATCGGTCCGCGCAAGTACACTCCTGCGATGCTGGCACCAACTCTCTCCGGCTCCCTGCGGGCCGCCATCGTGGCGGCGGTCCTTGCCGCCACCCTTGGCGGCTGTTCCGTCTCCCGCTACGCCCAGCTCCGCGAGAAGGCCGGCGACGTCGAGTCGTCGCTCAAGGCCGAGCAGCGCCGCGTCGTTGCGCTCCCCAGCGACCAGCCCGAGCGAGAGGCGCGCCTCGACCACCTCAGCGGCCTTCGCACCATGCTGTCGGCCGCGAACATCGGGCTGGGGGCCACCCGCTACGCCATCCCGGAGGAGAAACGCGACCTGGCCTACGACGTCCTTGAAGAGGCCTACGGCACGATCGAGTGGAACATCCCCCTCGGTCCATCGGAGCCCAAACGCGCGATGCCCGCACGCTTCAGCGGCGGCGTGCTCAAGCTCGACTGAGGTCGGGTTGGCGCGATCTGCGTCGAGAGGTTCCCCGGCAAGGCTGGCGCAATCCGGTCACCGTGCGCGAACCTTCGAGGACGACCGTGCGTGGCGCGGGCTATTGGGTTGGCGATGTGCCCGACTGCGAGGCCTCGCTCGCTTGCGTCGGCTGCTCGACTCCTTGCCGATTGGCCTCGGTCACGTCACCCGGAGGCGTCTGGCTCCGAGCGCCGTCGGCCAGGATCGCCTCGATCCGGCGCGCCAGTCGAACCGCGAGCTTGGGATCCTCGCCCGCGGGCACCAGCTGACCGGCCCAGACTCCACGCTCGATCAGGGCCGGGTCTGTCGTCGTCGTCGTGCTTCCGATCGCGCGGCTGGCGGGACGCAGCCCCGGGCTCTGCAGCCGGAAGATCGTGGCCCGCACGACGCCCGAGCTCGCCACCGATGGATCCGCCGGCACCGGCGCAAACTCGATTCGTACCGCGCGCTCGTGCTGGTTGAGGAGATCATCGAACTCCTGGGCCAGTGAGGACTGCTCCATGTGCCAGGGCGTTGCGATGCCGGCACTGGCGCGCGGTGCCGTTGTGATCACGCCGTCCGCCGCGTCCACACGCTCGAGCTGGAACTGATACTCACGCAGCGTCTGACGCGACGCGTCGAACGCCCGCTCGTAGTCGCCGGGCGCGATCTCGAAGCGTGCCTCCCCGCTCGCCTGACACCCGCCAAGGGAACCGCCCGCCGCCAGAGCCAGGCACGCCGCCACCCGCCAGCAGACCACGCCCGCTCCAGCACGTTGGACAAAGTCTCGGTGAGCCATCGCCAAGAGCCTAGCAAGCCAAGCGATCGAACGACCAGAGAGGGAGGGAAACGGGAGAGACACCGAGGAAGCTGGACCATGGGACGGAGAGGCACACGGGCAGAGAGAGGACGGCCGCCCAGCCGGAGCCGCGTCTCCCTTTTGACCAATCGCCCGATGTTCCTGCGTCCATGCTTCGCTGCAACGCTGAGTCTGCTATTCCGGCCCACGCCCGCCCCGGATCCGGGGTATCGTCCGGGTCCTGATGCCCATGCCCCCGTCGCTGCGTCCCTGGAGTGTGCAGGCCGCGATCATCGTCGGTCTCGGGATGCTCATTACCCTGCCCTGGCTCGGGCATTCGGGCCTCGCCGCGAGCGAGGGCTTCCGGGCCCTGCCCGCGTGGCAGGCCCTGGACCAAGCACCAGAGACCAGCTTCACCGATCGCTGGATCGTCACGCGGCTCTTCGAGCAGCCCTACCTCCGCAAGCCGCCCGGCATGGTCTGGGCGATCGGGCTGACCTCCTCGGTCCTGGGCCCGACGGAGTTCGCCGCCCGGCTGGTCTCAGCGCTTGCAACGATCGCGAGTGCGCTCACGGCCTGGTCGTTTGGGCGGCGATGGTTCGGCCCTGGCCCCGGGCTGATGTCGGGCCTGCTGCTGCTGATGATGCCCGTCCTCTGGAAGTCGGCGAAGGCTGCGGAGATCGAGGCGCTGCACAACTTCTTCGCGCTGGCCTCGAGCCTGCTGATCCTCGACATTCTGCTTGCCCGGCCCCGCAGCCCCGGGGAAGTCTTCGAGCGGGGGTGGCTGGTCACGCACCTGCCCGCGGGACTTGCCAGCGCGCTGCTGGCCCTTTCGACCGGTGCGATGCTCCTGACCAAAGGACCCGCGGCGGTGCCCGTGCTGGCCTGCGCGGCGCTCGCGGCCCCCATCGCCGCCCGCCGCGTTCAGCTTCTGAAGTCATGGCCCCTGGCCCTGGGCCTGTTGCTGGGGGGGTTGATCTTCCTCCTGTACGTGCTCGAGGCCAAGGCGGCTCTTGCCCGCTCCGGACTGCAAGCCGTGACGCAGGAGCCCACCGAGTTTCTCTGGAGGCCGGATCGCCTCACGAACATTGCGCTCCTGCCACTGACCTCGCTGGGCGCGGCATTGCCCTGCGCGGCGGCGGTCCCTGCCCTCATCTGGTGGTGGCTGGCGCGCCTGCCGGGCTCACAGGGACGCGCCGGGCAGCTCGGCGTCGCCCTTGGCCTGGCCTTTGGGCTCTCGGTCATCACCTTCACGCTGATGGGCGTCGGCAATGTCCGCTACATCCAGCCCGCGATGTCCCTCGTTGCCATCGCCGCGGCCTTCGCCGCCTCCACGCTGCTCCGATCACCCGATCCGACCGATACCGCCCTCGTCCGCTTCCTGCGGCTCCGGAGTCCGCGCGCGTGGGTGGCCTTCCTGCTCACCTGCGCACTGCTGCACGCCGTCTGGTTCGAGTATCGGCGCGTGACCCGGACCAGCGGCGAGCGGGCAGGGATCGAGCTGGCACAGCTCTTGCCCGACGGCGCGACGCTCATCGCCGATCAGTCCATCGACACGCGGCCCGAAGTCTTCTGGTACGCGCAGCGCGAGGCCCGGCGGCAGGGTCGATCCCTGCGCGTGCTGTGGCGGCCGATGTCCCTGTACCCGACGCTCAACCCACCCTCGGGCACCTTTGTGGCCCTGCGCGATGATGACCGCGACGAGTTCGGGCGGGAGGCGGGGCTCGTCGGAAGCTGGCTGCCGCTCTCGGGGCTGGAGCCGGTGTACGAAACCACGGTCCACGTCTTCGGGTTACGCGTCTTTAGGATTCGGTAAGTACGATCGAAATCCAATCAAAATAGCCTAGATCTCCAGATGCTCCCCCGAATCGGAGCGAGCGACCCGGCCCGCGCACCACCCTCATAAGGGGTGGGATGTTGCCGTCTTCTTCGCACAATCGGAACGCAATTCGATTGTGTAAGGCGTCGCTTTCTCGTACCATGACCGTCCTGTCACACATCAGAGACCCGGCGAGCACCGCTCCCGGAGAACCGACGACGGCAGTCCTTGGAAGAGAGGGGCTGCCGTCGTTCGTTGTATGGATGCGTGCTGGCCGCCCGCTCGCTGATCGACCTGCGACGCCCCTTGTGAACACCGGGTGCGTCCTTCGATGCGTGCCGCCGGTACCATCTCGCGAACATGCCCATCTTCCTCCGCTGGCTCCTCCGGCTCGGCCCCATCAACCCCATCGCCGTTCGCCTCGTGCAGAACGGCTCGAGGCGGTCGCGCCATCTCTACATCCGCGCGACCTACCTGGCGGTGCTGATCGTCGTGCTGCTCTGGTCGCTGCTGCTGACGACGACGACTGCACCGGGGTACCGCGAGCTCGCGGCGGGCGGCGCCCAGAGCTTCACGTGGATCGCTTACCTGCAGGTCCTGCTCATCTGCATCCTCGCGCCCGTGTTCATGGGCGGGGCCATCGCGCAGGAGGCCAACCCGCGCACCTGGGAAGTGCTCCTGACAACGCCGATGACCGCGACGGAGATCGTGCTGGGGAACCTCTTCGGCCGCCTCTTCTTCGTGCTCGCCCTGCTCGCCGCGAGTCTACCGCTCTTTGCGCTGACGCAGTACTTCGGCGGGGTGCCGTATCAGGCCGTCTTCGCAAGCTATCTGGTGGCCGGTTGTGCCGCGCTGCTGGTGGGGGCGATTGCGATCTCACTCTCGGTGTCGCGGCTGGTGGGGAAGCGTGCCTTCTTCGTGTTCTACGTGGCGGTGGTGTCGTATCTGGCGGTGACGCTCGCGGTCGACTTCGGCCTGAGGCAGGCCAAACGCGGCGCCGCCGGCGGCGATGGCGTCACGTTCATGACCGCGCTGAACCCGTTCCTGGCCCTGAACGCGCTGGTGAACCCCTCGACGTATCCGCGGGCGCCCGAGGGGAGCACGACGGGAATCTCACGCTGGTTCCTTGAGATCCCGGTGACGACGTGGTGCGTGGGCAGCACATTCCTCTCCTTCCTGTTCATGTTCCTCTCGACGTTCACTGTCCGGCTGGGCGGGCTCAGCATGCTGGGCTCAGAGTCGAGCGGTGTTCCGTGGTACAGGCGGCTCCTCGGCGGCTCCAAGGGAGGCGAGCACAGGGCGCCCAAGACGGTCGGCAGGAATCCGATCGCGTGGCGCGAGGCGGCGAGCCGCAACTCGACGCCCTCCAAGATCGCTGCCCGGTGGGCCTTCTACCTCTCTGGTATGGGGTGGGGCTTCTTCCTTGTCTACATGCTCCACACTGGCTCCTTCAGCACGACCACGTTCCAGCAGTCGCTCGCGGCGACGCTGTGGGCCGAGCTGGTCGTCATCGCGCTGGTGGCGGTGAACACGGCGGCGACGGCGATCAGCAAGGAGCGGGAGGACGGCACGCTGGACCTGCTGCTGACGACGCCGCTGACTGCGTCGGCGTACATCTGGGGCAAGCTGCGGGGCCTCGTGGCGTACCTGCTCCCGCTCATTGCGGTGCCGATCCTGACCCTCGGCATGGCCGCGGTCTACGCGCTGGGGCGGGGCTTCGGGAACCCTGGCGCCGCGGAGGTGCCGATGATGGCCGGCCTTCCCACGGGCGGCGGCGGGGGCGCGATCAAGATGGTTCCCATCGTGCTTCCCGAGTCCGCGCTGGTCGCGCCGCTGGTCTTCGTGCCCTTCATGGCGTTCTGCGTCATGATCGGGCTGCAGTGGTCGGTCAAGAGCAAGGGGACCCTCGCGAGCGTCGTCGGCACGGTGGGCGTTGTCGGAGCCGTGGGCGCTGTCGTGGGCCTGTGCTCATGGAACGCGACACAGTCGATCGCGCTCGTGGGCCCGATGCTGGCGGGCCTCTCGCCGGCGGCGTTCATCCAGGCCACCATCTTCCCGGAGGCGGCGATGTCGAGCACAATCTCGACCAACGGCGTGCTGACCGCGCGGTTCTCGCTCATGTTCGGCTCGCTGATCGCCGCGGGCGTCTATGCTGCGATCTGCTACGGAATCCACAGCAACATGGTCCGCACCTTCGACATGACCGTGAGGAAGCTCGCGGGCACCCGATAGGGACCCGCGAGGCGACAGAGAGGCACCTGATCCCCATGCAGTTCCGCGTCATCTCCATCGGCGCTTCGGCCTCGCACGCACTCTGGAACGAGCGTGAGGCCGTCCGGACCGGGCACGCCACGACAACGCTCATCCAGAGCGCGGGCCGCCTCATCCTCGTCGATCCCGGGCTGCCCGCGCAGGTGCTCGGGGCGAGGCTGAGCGAGCGGAGCGGCAAGCGGCTGGCCGACATCACGGACGTCTTCCTGACGTGCTTCCACCCCGACGCCCGCCGCGCCCTGCCCGAGCTGCAGCACGCCCGGTGGCTCATCTCCGCCGAAGAACGCGAGGCCGTCGGCGGCGCGATGGGCGCCCAGATCAAGCACATCCTCGAGACCGGCGCGCACCGCGAGGAGGGGGGCGAGAACCTCCTCGAACTGCTCAAGAACGACATCGCGCTCCTCCAACGCTGCGAGGCAGCGCCCGACAGCATCGCGGAACGCGTGGACCTCTTCCCGCTGCCGGGCGTGACGCCGGGGCTCAGCGGGCTGCTGCTGGAGGGTGAGCGTTTCACGACCGTGATCTGTGGAGACGCGGTGCCGACCGTCGAGCACCTCGAGCAGGGCAAGGTGCCCAGCATCGCGGCCGATCTCGATCGCGCGAGAGAGAGTTTTCAGGACGCGCTCGAGGTTGCGGACCTGCTCGTGCTGGGGCGGGACAACGTGGTGGTCAATCCGACGAAGCGGCCATTCTGACCGGCAAACCGACGGGGCTTGCGCCCGGGAGGGTGACGATGACGGAGCTGACGCGGCCAGCCACCTGCCCACTCTGCGAGCGCGCCGCGCGGTGCGAAAGGAGCGAGGAGCCACTGCTGCTCGCGACGCTGGGCGAGACCTTCGCGGTCCTGTCCGACAACCAGGGGTGTCCGGGCTGGATCGTGCTGGTCCTCAAGGATCATGCGGAGCACGTTGCGGCGCTCCCGCCAGCGCGCCAGACGGCACTCTGGAGCGATGTCTGCGTCGCGGCGGGCGTGATCCGCGCGCACTTTGGGCCCGTGCGCATCAACTACGAGTGCCTGGGGAACCAGGTCCACCATGTGCACTGGCACGTGATTCCGCGCCACGCCAATGACCCGGATCCGCGCAACGCCGTCTGGGGCTGGAGCCCGGGGACGCTGCGCGGCGCGATGAGCGACGCGGAGCGGCTGGAGCTCGCGCGGGCGTTGCGTGGAAGATTTGAGAGTTCGGGCCGGTGAGGGGCGTGTGCGGCGTATGCGGCCTGTTTGGCACGGGGCGCCGGGGGCGGCCCGCCGGGCTACAGGTCGCGGGCGATCTCGTCCATTGCCTGGACGAGCTTGTCGTCGGTGTCGTAGGTGCCTCGGGCGATCTCGCCCTTGACGCGGTCGACCAGGTCCTGCCGGATCGGCGGGAGCTCACGGAGCTTGGCGATGTACGTAGCCATGAACGAAACCTCCACCTGGTCTCCCTCCCTCCGAATGGAACCGGTCATGCCATCGCCGAAGGAGTCGGAGCGATACTGGGGCTCGATGGAGATGGGGCGAGAAGCGCCCACCGCCGCGCGAGCCCCACCCACCACGGGACGCTCCGAGACTCGATCAGAGGCGATTGGGAACAGGTCCGACATGCCGACTCCTTCAAGGATCGCAAGGGGGCCACACTGTCTCCGCAGTTCCGGGCCGCCGGTACCATTCCGGGACGCGTCTCCTCACGTCCTTCCGCAACGGTTTGCCCCACCCGGGCGTGCCGTCCGTGCGGAAGGTATCGACGGGGGGAATGATGACCCATCAAAAAGGATGAAGGTCTGTTCAAGTAGGCTAAAACCATGCTCCAC
>CAZBXF010000101.1:0-12109 GCA_964495635.1 uncultured Phycisphaeraceae bacterium | reverse complement strand
ACTGGGCACTTGGCACTAGGGAAGGACGAAGACAGAGAATCCGAAACCACTTGACCAGTTGACCACTTGAGCACTCGATCCCGTGACCATTTCAACCTACTTCAAAGAGTGCCGGGGACCGGCACACCACCCAAAGCCACTTCGCCAGTTCCTCCTCCCCTAGTGCCTAGTGCCAAGTGCCTAGTGCCTTCTTCAGTAACTCCTTCGTCACAACGCATCCCGCAACCGGGAACCCGGTACATTGTCCTCCGTCAGAGCACTGACCGACAGGGGACTCGCCCGAACGCCCAAGGAGATTCTCGATGCTCGTCCGCACTACCTGCCTCCTCATCGCCACCATCGCCGGCTCCACGCTGACGCTGCTCCCCGCGACGCCTCTCGCGCACGCCCAGTCCCAGCCCGCCAGCCAACCCGCCCAGCTCGCCCCCAACACCGAAACCCTCCCCATCAAGCGCATCACGCTCTACCGCTCGGGCGTGGGCTCCTTCGAACGCCGCGGCCTCGTTGACGGCGACGCCACCGTCCAACTCCGCTTCGGCGCCGATCAGATCAACGACATCTTGAAGTCCATGGTCGTCCTGGATCTCTCCGGACAGGGTCGCGTCGGCGGCATCTCCTACGCCTCCAAGGAGCCCCTCGCACGCCGCCTCGCCTCCTTCGGCGTCAACATCGCCGATGAGCCCGCGCTCGGCACCATCCTCGGCCGCCTGCGCGGCTCAAAGGTCGCCATCGATTCCGACGAGGGCGCCATCACCGGCACCATCCTCGGCGGCGAAACCCGCCCCGAAGCCAGCGGCAACGCCCAGCAACCCATCAACGTCCCCTACCTCAACATCCTGACCGACGGCGGCATCCGCTCCGTCAACCTCACCAAGGCCCGCGCCGTGCGCCTCTTGGACGCGGGCCTGCGCGAGGAGCTCGACAAGGCCCTGACCGCCCTCGCCGAGTACCGCCAGGACACGACCAAGACCGTCGATGTCTCCCTCGCCGGCAGCTCCGGCCGCGAGGTCGTGATCGCATATGTGCAGGAATCGCCAGTCTGGAAGACCAGCTACCGCCTCGTGCTGCCCGATGCCAAGCCCAGCGACGCCAAGCCCAACGAAGCCGGCAAAGAGAAACCCGCCGACACATTCACGGTTCAGGGCTGGGCCATCGTCGAGAACACCACGGATGAAGATTGGAACGACGTCACACTCTCGCTCGTCGCGGGCCGCCCTGTCTCATTCCGCATGGACCTCTACGAGCCCCTCTACGTCTATCGCCCCGAGATTCCCGTGCCGACGGTGCCGGGCGTGATGCCCCGCGCATACGAGGGCGGCATCGCGGATGCCGATGGGAACGCGGCTGAACTGGGCTTGTCAAGAGTGACGCGTGACACGTCCGGCATGCCTGCCATCGCCGGGCAGATGCGGATGAGCAAGGCCGGTCGGCCCGGCGCGGGCGGCCGCGGCACGACGGGCAACGAGGACCCGTGGGGTGCCGCTGCACCCGCCGCCGACATGGCCCCCGGCTCACCGGCCGGCGCCCCACCCGTCTCCGGCAGCGCCATGAGCGAGTATGGCGCGACATCGCAGGCCCGCGCCGTCGAGGCTGGTGAAGTCTTCCAGTTCGAGCTCCAGCATCCCGTCACCGTCGCGCGCCAGCGCTCGGCAATGCTGCCGATCCTCGCCGCGCCGATCGAAGGTCGCCGCGTCTCGATCTTCACGCCCGGCGACAACACCAAGCACCCGATGCGCGGCGTCGAACTCACCAACACCACCGGCAGCCAGCTCATGCCCGGCCCCATCTCCGTCTTCGATGGTGGCGCCTACGCCGGCGATGCACAGATCAATCATGTCCCCCTCGCCGACAAGCGCCTGCTCGCATACACCGTCGATCTCGACGTCGTCGTGACACCCGAGCAGAAGTACGAGGAGGACGTCCGCAAGGTCCGCATCGTCCGCGGGCTCATCGAGTCCACGACGCTCCGTCGCAACTCCACCACCTACACCATCGAGAACAAGGACCAGAAGCGAACCCGCAGCGTCATAATCGAGCACCCGCGCATGCCCGGCTTCGAGCTCGTCGCCCCCGCCGGAGGCGACAAGGCCGAACGCACCGACAGCGCCCACCGCCTCGAGGTCGAGCTCGACGCAGCCAAGAGCGGCAAGCTCACCACCGTGCAGGAACGCACCGACGCAACCAGCATGGCGCTTACGAGCATGAATCTGAACACGCTCATGGCCTACGTCAAGAACGGCAAGGCCTCCGACGCGGTCCTCAAGGCATTCCAGGAAGCAGGCCGGCGCCAGGGCCTCATCATCGAGGCTACACGCCGCATCGAAGCACTCGAGAATGAACGCCGCACGATCACCGAGGACCAGACCCGCGTCCGCTCCAACATGGGCTCGATCGACCGCGCGAGCGACCTCTACGCCAACTACATGAAGAAGCTGACCGAGCAGGAAGCACGCCTGGATCAGATCGTGAAGCTGATCGACGAAGGCCAGACCAACCTCGCCCAGACTCGAAGCGACCTCGAGAACTTCCTCGCGAACCTCAACGTCGAGTAATGGCCTCGGGTAGCTGCCTAGAGCAGCCCGACGGTCCCCGACGGTTTTCAACCACGCCACACCACGCCAAGCCCCTCCAAAACGGAGGGGCTTTTCTCTTACATCAATTCACGAACTCCGACCAACACACGTTGCAACACACTTGACCCTTTAGCCATTTGACCATTTAGCCATTTGGCTACGCCCCCCCAAACATCTCCACCAGCCGCTTCCTGCGATACTCGAAGATCCCCGTCACGTCCGGCCCCACCAGCCACCGCTGCACCAGCGGCCCGCCCCAGTGCGCGTACTCCACGCGATCCTTGCAGAGCGTGCCGCCATCGCGAGCCTCGAAGGTGTGCTCATGCCGCCAGAGGTGGTACGGCCCCTTGAGCTGCTCATCAACGAAACGCTTGCCCGGCTCCCACGCGCTGATCAGCGTCCGCCACCGCATCGGGAACCCGCGCAGCGAGATGCGATAGTCAATCAGCGTCCCCTTCCCCATCGGGATCGGCTTGGGCGTGAGGATCCGGAAGTTCAGCATCGGCGGCGTGATCTCGTTGAGATTGTGCGCGTCCGAGAAGAACCCAAACACCTCGTCGATGGGTCGAGCCAGCCAGACCTCGGTTTCAAGCACATGGACCTTCGGCATGCCGCCTCTTTCGCCGCAAGGCGTCGGATCGATTCAGACAGGGCCGATTCAGACAGGACCGATTCAAACCGTGCCGCGAGGAACACGTCGCGACCGTGCTTCCCAGACGTGGACGACTCCCACCGCCGCGATGCAGCCGGTCATGTTGCAGACAAGGTCCCACCCGGTGTTAACGTACCCGCCCACGTTCGTGTTCGGGAAGATCAGCGTGCCGACAAACTCGATCACCTCGTTCATGGCCCCCAGCCCCATCCCAATGAGCCCCACCGCGAGCGAGAGCCCAAACCCCAGCGAGGGCGGGATGATGTACGTCGCCCGCAGCCCCGCCCACGCCGCGAGCGTGCTCACGAAGAAGCCATACGCGTGCACGACCTGGTCATACTTGGGCAGCCACGGCGAAACGCGCATGTTGTAGAGCGTCCGGTTGGTCTCGCCCGGATCGAGGTACTTCGCATCGATCGGGATCGTGCCGCCCGCCAGATGCACCGCGCCCCACGCCGCAAGCCCGACCAGGATCGGCACCGGAATCACCACGCGCCGGTGCATCCACAGCACGCCCAGCACAAAGACCACCAGCCACAGCGAGTAGTACACGAACTCCCAGTTGCTCGTCGCGACCGAATACCCCAGCGCCGCCAGCGTGTAGATCGCCACCAGCAGCAGCATCGCGGCATGCCCGCGAGACTGGATGAACGGGCGCGCGCCCTGAACCCCCTCTACCTGAGTCTGTTCCATGCCCCTCTATCGGCACGGCCGCGGGGCAACCCCCACTCAACTTCAGACCCGCGCAATCCCAGTCCCGCAGTAAAGGCACCTCGCATACCGACGCGAGACCACCCGCCCACACTTACCGCAAGTGCCCGCGTGCATCTTCATCGCGTCCAGCTTTCCATCCGCGATCCCATCGCGCAGGTCCACCTCCGCGACCTTCATCGCGACGTCCTCCTTCGTCAGCCCAAGCCGCGCGACCAGGATCTCAAACATCGCCGTGTTCACCAGCGCCTGCCTCTCGATCTGCTCCTCGAGCGCCCCCACCCGCGACTCCAGATCACGAAGCCCCGAATTGGAAGTCCGCCGGATCTCCTGAATCTCACGCTGCTGAAAAAAGTCCCAAAGGTCCATGCGAGCCTCCCTCACTGAATGCCATCAGCCAAGTGGCACCGCCTCCCGTGCGGTGGCCTTAAACTCCATCATTTCCCAAGCGCCGCCAGCAGCAAGTACGCCGCGATCGGCAGCAACGCGAGCAGCTGCACCGCCCATCCCCAGACGACCAACGCAGCCGACGCGGCCGACCGCTTGAGACTCCACGCCGCGAGTGCAGCCAATCCCCACCCGCCGGCGGCCAGCACGTGCACCCCAATCACGATCACCACGGCCACAGCCCAGAGAGGCTCCTCCTGCATCAAGGCTGCCAGACCGTCCAAGACAACCCAACCAAAGCACGCCGCCGACACCACGATCACGGCCCCGACGCACCACAGCGACCACATCATCCATCGCCGCAGCCGCATCTCCCAGCCCCGCACCAGCATCCGCGGCCAATCCGCCCCACACTCCGGGCAGCACGCCGGCCGAGGCACGATCCCCGGATAGTCGCAGCGAACGCAGACGCCACGGTCAATCACGTCAACTCCCTCACGTTGCGAAGCTCAGTGGCACCGCCCTCCCGGGCGGCCTCTTCCTTCCCCCAACCCGCCCGCGGCACCCGCTCCCCGCACCTCCAAATCCAATGCAACCCCGCCAGCCCCACCCGCGCCGGATTCTGCTTCGCCCGCGGTAATGCTCACCGATCCAACAGGGCTCCCTCGAGTGATCAGCAACGCAACGCGGCACTCACAAGTTCCCGATTCACTTCGCCGAAACTGGCTGCTCCTGCCATACAGAAGGTTCCGACTTTCGCTCCAGCCACGCTCCTGGTACGACGTCTGCAAATCCGAACTGCCGGTAAAGCGCATGCGCATCCCGGGTCGCCAAACACCAACGACGCAGGGACCCCAGACTTGGAACGGCAAAGAGCGAATCCAGCATGCGTTTCGAGAGGCCGCGACCCCGGTGCGCCTCATCGACAATCACATCGCAAAGCCACGCGAAGGTCGCGTGATCCGTGACCACCCGGGCGAAGCCAACCTGAACCTGCGTTCCATCGCCGCGATGCAGAAACGCTCCGACGACGAGGCTGTTTGCCATGGCCGTAGAGACGACATCACGCCTGATCTGAGGCGACCAGTACGACGACGCGAGAAGCGCATGGACGCGCTCGAGCTGCATGTCCTCGTGGCGTGTCGAGATCGAATACGTGGCCACCGTGGACTCCACTCCTACAGATTCCCCCGCCGCTCCTGCTCCAGCTCCAGCGCCTCGAACAGCGCCTTGAAGTTCCCCTTGCCGAAGCTCTGGCTCCCGCGCCGGCAGATGATCTCAAAGAAGAGCGTCGGCCGATCCTGCAGCGGCTTCGTGAAGAGCTGCAGCAGGTACCCCTCGTCATCCGCATCCACCAGAATCCCGAGCTTGCGCACCGCCTCGTGGTCCTCGCGCACGGCCTCGTGTCCGTGGCTCTTGAGCATCGTGTCCACGCGGTCCCACACCTTCGCGTAGTACGCGTCCGGCAGCGTGAGGAAGTCCACACCCCGCCCGCGCAGCGCGGCGATCGAGTGCAGCTCATCGTCCGTCCGCAGCGCCAAATGCTGCACGCCCGGCGTGTTCTGGTGCCAGTCCAGGAACTCCTGGATCTGGCTCTTCTTCTTCCCCTCCGCAGGCTCGTTGATGGGCATCTTGATCAGGTTGTTGCCGCTGGCCATCACCTTGCTCATGAGCGCCGAGTACTCAGTGGAGATGTCCTTGTCGTCGAAGTGCTTGAACATCGTGAACTCAAGCACATCCTCGTAGAACTTCACCCAGTAGTTCATCTTCCCAAGCTCGACGTTCCCCACCAGGTGGTCGACGTACTTGAGCCCGCACGGGTTCTTCTTGTTGTGCTCGTTGATCGAGATGACCGAAGAAGCCCCGCTCCCGCCAGCCATTTTCCTGAACCGCGGCATGAACAGCCCGCCCTGCTTCACGTTCGTCAGGTCGTACTTGCCCGTGCGGCTGACGAAGGTGTGGATGCACCGCCCGTACGTCCGGATCGCGGCCGTCGTCACGCTCCCGTGCTCATCCGAGACCGTCCGCGGCTCCTGCGCAGACATCGCCCCGTTGCGCACGGCCTTCTCCCACGCCTTCTCCGCGTTGTAGACGGTGAACGCCACGTCCTTGACTCCGTCGCCATACATCGCGACCTCAAGCCCGGCCGGGTGCTCCACGGTCAGGGCGCTCGTCAGCACGAAGCGGATGTTCCCCTGCGTCAGCAGATAGTGCGAGGCATCGCGCGAGCCCGTCGTGAGATCGCTGACCTCCTCGATCTGAAAGCCGAAGCAGTGTGCGTAGAAGAACGCCGCCTGCTTCGCATTGCCAACATGGAAGCGCACGTGGTCAACGTCGATCAGGCTGAGGGGATCGTTCGCAAAGCTCGGGGAGGCTGAGGTCTGGCGTGCAACGCTGGTCATGGCGATTACTCCGAGTCCGGGGCCGGCTGGCTCTCCCCGCCACCCTGCGGAACTGCACGAAGTATAAGCCTCCGGCACGAGCCACCCCACCCACGGGCACGCCCCTCGCGGGGCAACCCCGAACCTAACCCCTTGGCGGTCGCGTGGCGCCGGGCTCCTCGGGCCGGGGTTCGCCGGGTCGAGCATCTGCGGGCTTACTGTTCGGCTTGTCGCCAGGCCTGCTCCCGCCAGCGGGTGCCGGAGCCACCGCCGCCCCATCTTGGGCCCCATCGCCTTGGGCTGCGCCCTTCGTCTCCTTGGCGAGCCGGGCCTCGAGCCCGTCCAGGCGCTGCCGCTGTCCGTCCGAGAGCAGCGGCCCAAACTGCTCGCGCACACGATCGATCACACCACCCGCCCCGGGCCGCCCCACGCCGAGTTCGGCGCCGCGGACCCATGCCTCGATGATCCCAGGCGGCGTCATGGGGGCGGGGCCCTCCGCGGGCTCGGGAGGACCCTCCAGCGGTGCCACCGCGCCCTCGTCCGCATCGATCAGCTCGAACCTCCCCAGCGCCACCAGAACCGCAATCCGCAGCTCCACCAGCCCCTCGACCTCCGCTGGCCGCGCCGCAAACGGCGAGGACTCGATCGTTGCCGCCGCCGCCTCGAGTTCCCCACGCTCCACCTGCGCTGTCGCGAGCAGCAGGATCCCGCGCCCGATGGCCCGGCGCTCATCTGGGTCTCGCATCTGTGACAGCACCCGATCCTGACCCACCAGCAGCGTCAGCAGTTGCGTCCGGAGCGAAGGTTCCACGCCGTCGGCTCGCAGCGCCGTCAGCAGATCCACGGACGTAAGCCCCTGAGCCAGTCGCATCAGCCCCGCCACCCGCACCTCACTCGTCGTTGCTGGAAGTGCGCGAGCCATCTCAAAGTCCGCGGCCGTCGGGTCGTTCGCGAGCGCCGTGCGGATCGCGGCATCAAACAGCGCATCGTCCATCAGTGCCGCATTCAGCACCGCGTCGCTCCGGGCCCCGTCAAAGACCAGCCCTTCTGCGATCGCCAGCCGCACCGCCGGCGCACCGGTCCGCAGCAACGGCATCAGCATGTCCCGGTCCGCCTCGCTGCCCAGGGCCGCCAGCAGTGTGCAGGCCGCGGGCGTGAGCGAAGCAGGCTCGACACGCCGCAGCGCCGCAAGCACTCGCTGCCCATCCCCCTGACCCAGCGCCGCCGCCCTCGAGAGCTGCCATGCCGCCTCGTACGCCGCGTCCGAGGCCGGCGGCCCCGCCTCGATCCACCGCAGCACCGCAGGCGCGGTCTCGCTCGAAGGCCAACGCGAAGAAGCCCGCAGCAGGGCCGCGGCGGCGATGGGGTCGGACTCGCGCGACAGGGCTTCCTGGATCGTCGCGCCGGCGTCGGCCGGCGCCATCGCCCGCAGCAGGTCTGCCGCACTCGCCCTCACGCCGGGCAGCCGACCCGCCAGCAACTCCCGCGCGGCCTCCACGACCTCCTGACCCGGCGTGTTTCCAGCGGCCAGTTCCCGGCTTGCAAGCTCAAAGCCCAGGTCCCGCACGCGGGCCTGCTCATCGCGCAGCAGCGTTGCAATCAGCGCCGAGCGCTCCCCCTGGGCCGTCAGAACGTGCTGCTTGCGCAGCGCCTCCACCAGCCGCTGCACCACCGCGTCCCGCTCGCGTTCAGCAAGCATCGACCGGCGCGACAGCGACCGCACCAGCGCAAATCGCCACTCCGACTCTGTCAGCTGCTCACTCTCCTGCAGCCACGTGCGCCACGCCGCCGCGTCGCGAGGGATGTCGTCACGCGATGAGAGCCGCTCCAGCGCTGCGAACGCCGCGGCCCGCGCCTCCGGCGGGATGACCACGCCCCCCTCTCCCCCACCACCAGCCCCACCGACGTCCCCCAACTCGACCGCGGCCACCAGCAGCCGGGCCGAGTCCCGGACTCGGAAGGAGCCGAGCGCCTCGTACAGCCGCGCCAGCTCGTCCGCCTCGGCCACCGCCACCCGCTGCGCCAGAATCGAGAAGAGCCGAAGCGAAACATCGGGCGACGCCGCGATCGCCCGCAGCACATAGATCCCGCCGCCCGTACCCGAGATCGGCCCCTCCAGGGCCCGCGAGAGCGCCGCACGGGCCTCATCGTCCTCCGCGCGTTGCAGCAGCACCTCGGCCGCACCCTGCCGAACTTTGTCCGCGAGCGTCGGATCAAGCAGGCGTGCCGCGATGGCGCTTGTTGCCTCCGCCGCGGGAGCCGGAGCCTCAACCGCGCCGGCCTGAGCTGACCCGGCCTGGTCCGCGGTGCCAGCCGCCGCCGCGAGACCGATCACCCCGCCCGGGACACTCAGAAGCGCGGCCCAGACAAGCCCCGTGCACACGGCTCCCGCGCGCATCACCCCGGTGCGTGTCGCCACCGCGCCGCACGAGCGACCCGCGCCGCCACCAGCATGGACCTTGGCCCGTCCCACCAGCAACGCACTCCCGGCGAAGGGCACCATCGCCTTCGCATACGCCACGCCCAGCACCCCCTCCCCCTCCAACCCCTCCCGTCTCTTCCCCTCCCGCAGCAAGCACCGCATCGGGTGGTTTTCTACTTCTTCCGCATCTCCAGCAGGCGCGACGCCTCATCCACATCCTTATCGCCCCGCCCCGAGCAGTTCACCAGCACATTCTGATCCTTGCCCATCGTCCCCGCCAGCTTCACCGCCTCCGCGATCGCGTGCGCTGTCTCCAGCGCGGGAATGATCCCCTCCATCCGCGCCAGCAGCGTGAAGGCGTCCAGCGCCTCATCATCCGTCACCGCCGTGTACGTCACGCGCCCCGCATCCTTCCAGTACGAGTGCTCCGGCCCGACACCCGGATAATCCAGCCCCGCCGAGCACGAGTGCACATCCGCCGTCTGCCCGCGCGAGTCCTGCAGCACGTACGACAGACTCCCATGCAGCACCCCCGGCGACCCATGCGTCAGCGGCGCCGCATGCTCACCCGCCTTGCTCGACCGCCCACCAGCCTCAACGCCGATGAGCCGCACCTTCTCCTCATCCACGAACGGATAGAAGATCCCCGCCGCGTTCGAGCCCCCACCCACGCACGCCACGATCGCCTCGGGCAGCTTCCCAAAGAGCCGCAGCGACTGCGCCATCGCCTCGCGCCCGATGATGGACTGAAAGTCCCGCACGATCATCGGGAACGGATGCGGCCCCACCACCGACCCGATGATGTAGTGCGTCTCCTCGCTCGACCCCATCCAGTCGCGCATCGCCTCGTTCGTCGCGTCCTTCAGCGTCCGCGACCCGCTCTCCACCTCGTTGACCTTCGCCCCAAGCAGGCGCATCCGCGTCACGTTCAGCCGCTGACGCCGCACATCCTCCGATCCCATGTAGACCTCGCACGGAATCCCAAAGTGCGCGCACGCCGTCGCCGTCGCCACACCATGCTGACCCGCGCCCGTCTCCGCGATGATCCGGCGCTTCCCCATCCGCATCGCCAGCAGCACCTGCCCCATCGTGTTGTTGATCTTGTGCGCCCCCGTGTGCGCCAGGTCCTCGCGCTTGAGCCAGATCTTCGCGGCCTCACGCCGCGCACTCTTCTCACGCGCATGCTCCGTCAGCCGCGCCGCCAGCGTCATCGGAGTCTGCCGCCCCACAAACGTCTTGAGCAGCTCCTGCAGCTCCGCCCAGAACCCCTCATCGCGGCAGACCCGCTCATACATCTCCTCAAGCTCGGCCAGCGCCGCGACCAGAGTCTCAGGCACATACGCCCCACCAAACTCCCCAAACCGCCCCGCTGCGCTCGGCACCTCAGAAATCCGAGCCCGAACCTCCTTCACAGGCATCATCACAGCAGCCCCCCCACGGCCTCCGCCGCCACCGCCGCCACCACCCCCACCCCCTCCACGCGACGACGAATCGCCACCAGAACCCGTGCCCGAACCCATGCCAGAACCCGTGCCAGAGCCAGCACCAGAACCAGCACGCCGATCACGCCCATCCGACCGAGATGATGATGAAGGAGGCATGCCTAAACGTAGCACCGGCCTACGTGGCACCGGCCTCCCGGCCGGTGTCTTCCTCCCGACCACAACCAAGCCCGTGCAACCCAGCAAACCCACCCCCGCACATTCCGGGGCGTGCCACGATCATGCCGAGCTCTGGCGGCATGGTCGTGGTCCCACGCCGCTCAACCCAAGAACCTCGACCCGTCAAAACAGCCAGTACCCAGAGACAAGCCAGACCAACGCCCGAACAACGATGACGATCGACACGACGATGTTGATCCGGTTCAACCACTTCATGGCCCAGTGTTCCGGAAGCCCCCGTTCACGCCGCTCGGCGTCATACAGAATCCACCGCCCGCCCAAGATGAGCCCACCGATCACCAGACACACCATCAGCAACGCGATCGTCGACGTCCAGAACATCGCCACCCTCCCTCACTCTCCACGCGGCTAACTCCCCCGGGTGCCCCAGCCACTCCGTGGCTGGTCTCTCCCCGCCTCAACCCGGCAGACGCTCCCACTCACGCAACCCTCCTCAGGCCCGGCGGGCCGTCGGAATGTAGCCACGGGTGAAGCGAAGCGCAACCCGTGGAAGCCCATCGCCTCAACCCAATCGCCCCGGCAGGGGCGAAGGAAATGTCTGCACCCAACCAACCGTCAACCGGCAAAGGTCGCGTGATGCGCCACATGCCGCGGGCCCCCCGCTCATCCAACCCGGCGCTCCTTCCGCGCCAACATCCAGAGCGAAGCCGCCGCGGCACACAACGTCACGGCAGTGAGGAATACAAGCATCTGAATAACCGGAAGCATGAAGTCCTGAAACCGGGCCGTGATCGCTCGGCTCAACTCAGGTTCAATGGTCTTCATCGTCTCAGTCTCGCGAAAGAGCTTGCCAACACTCTTGATCTGCAGGTATCCAAGAAGGCAGATCCACGCGCTGGCGATAGATGCGAAGAGAGAGATCACAGCACAGACCACCGGCCCCTGGCTCTGACGTCCACCGCGAGACG
Source organism: uncultured Phycisphaeraceae bacterium (assembly GCA_964495635.1). Taxonomy (GTDB): domain Bacteria; phylum Planctomycetota; class Phycisphaerae; order Phycisphaerales; family UBA1924; genus JBBASU01. The sequence continues at coordinate 393 of CAZBXF010000101.1, read as the reverse complement.
AACGGGAACCACTGCTCATCGCATCCTCCCAGCAACTACCCACCACGCCCCAGTACCACCGGCCTACAGGCCGGTGTCTTCCCACCACCAAATCTCGCTACTCAGGCACCCGCTCCAGCACCACCCGAAAGCCAAGTGTCGGCCACGTAAGTCCGGGCGGCATCCCATGACGATCCGAGCAGCTACAGAGGTAGTCCGGATTCGCCACGCTGCCGCCGCGAAAGACCTTGTCCCACCCCTGCGAAGGCCCCAGCGGATCACTCCCGCCGACCACTCTCGCCGCCCACCAGTCGCGGCACCACTCCCCCGCATTCCCATGCAGATCAAACACGCCCGTCGCCGTTGGCTTCAGCCCCGCGACCGGCCGAACTCGCCCACCCGAGTTCAGCGAGT
>CAZBXF010000100.1:0-12164 GCA_964495635.1 uncultured Phycisphaeraceae bacterium | reverse complement strand
CCTCCGCGTTCGGAAGCCTGCCCGAGCCACGCATCGCCACGATCCGCTTCGCCAGCTCACTCACCGGCTCCGCGACTTCCTGCGCTCCCGCCGGCCCCGCCATCTCCGTGCCCGCCGCACCACCCCCCTCCACACCACCACCACCCACTCCCGGCAACCGCGAGAGCATCTCCACCGTCGCGGTGTTCACATCCAGCTTCGCCGCCTCGCTCACCGCGGCCGCAGCGCCCGCGATCGGAACCAGCCTCACGCGTCCCCGCACGCCCTCATCCTCAAAGAGCGTCCACTCCGCGGTCAGGATCGGATCTCCACCAAGCAGCAGCGTCTCGCGCTGCGCCGCCAGTTCCGACATCGCCCCCTGCACCCCAGACCACGCCAGCGCGTTGAGCCTCGCACGCTCGGTCGAGCGCCGCCCCGCCTCGGCGTGCGCCCACGCCACGAACAGCATGGCCGCCGCGGCAAGCGACGCGACCGCAATCGCCAGGGCGACCGCGAGGATGATCACACCGCGACGCCTCATCGCACGCCCCCGCCGCTGATGCCCGCCGCCGGCAGGTTCCCGACCTCCGGCCCGTCCGGCACCACCATCACCCGCCGCCGGCTCGGCGCCGGTCCATCACCCTCCGAATCCTCCAGCAACCCCTCCGCTTCAAGCTCCAAGTCGCCATCCTCGCCCTCAGCCCCACCCCGCGTTGCTTCCTCAGCGCCAGATGCCGCCGCATCATCAAACCACACACTGACCTCAACCGCCGCGGGCAAGCGGCCGAGCGTGCCACTGTCAAAGCTCGACTTCCACGCCGCGCCATCCAAGTACCGCACCCGCACCCTCGCCACGTCGGTCGCCGCCACCTCCATCACCGCCCCGGTCGCATCCCCCGGCTGGAAGCGCCGCGCCATCAGCACGCGCCGCGACGGATCATGCACGAACTCAATCCCCACCACATCACCCAGCCCGCTCCCGGGCGACACCCGCACCCCGCGCGACATGATCCGCACGCCCCGCTCACTCCCGACGATCCCAGCACCGTCCGGCCCCTCCACGAACGCGCCCACGAGCGCTCCATCAATCTCCGCAAAAAGCACATCCACCGCCCCCTGCCGCGCCGCCTCAATCGCCACCCGGTCGCGCCGCTCCATCAGCCCAAACAGCAACCCGCTCAACACGCCGCTCAGCGCCAGCAGCAGCCCGATCGCCACCAGCACCTCCACCAGCGTGAAGCCCTTCAGATGCCCGCGCCTCATGACCCACCCCCCCGCCCGCCAGCAGGCCGCGGCCGCCGCGCCGGTCGATCCTGCAACGGTCGACCGGCGCCACCAGCCGTGCCCCCGGTGCCCCCCACTCCCCCAGCACCCGGCAACTCCTCCCCACTCCCTCCCTCGGCATCATCCCCGATCCGCACAAGTTGCTGCAGCGTCACGCTGCTCGCCTCCGCCTCACTCCCCGCCGCCGCATACCTGATCGCCCGGACCTTCACCAGCGTGAGCCCGGTGAACTGCGACGGCTCAGTCTCCACTTCAAGCCCCCAATCCCCCACGCCCACGCGCGACTCCACCGGGCCGCCCATCGTCTCGGGCCGCACGATCCCCGCCTCGATCTCCGCCATCGCCGACCGCGCCAGGTCCAGACCCAGCGCCCGATCCCGCGCCCGCTCCACACTCCCCGCAGCCTGCGATGCAAGCCCGATGATGGTCAGCCCCGCCGCCACCAGCAGCGCCAGCGACAGCAGCACCTCCAGCAGCACCGCGCCCCCACGCGCGCATGTCCTCCAACACGTGCCGCGCCGCGCCAGCCACCCGTCAGCTTCACGAGCCCCATGCACCATCACGGCGTCTCCCCCCGGTCCTTGTCCTTCTCCTCTCCCGCCTTTTCGACCTCCCCCCGATCCTCTTCACCCCGCGCCGCTCCCTCCTCGGGCGGCACCCGGCTCCCATCGTCCGATCCCCCGCTCGCGCCGCCTTCCGGCCGGGTCTCCGGCCGCCTTTCCGGCTCAACGTCCTCAGCCCCCTCCCCCTCTTCCCGCGCCCGCCGCGACTCTCCGCGCTCCGGCCGCACCGCCGCGATCTCCTCCACCACCAGCTCGCCGCTCCACGAGTTCACACGCACCGAAGCACGCCGCCCGCGACCATCACCAATCCGCACCTCTCGCGGCCCCACCACAACCGTTCCCCCGGGCCAGTAGACCGCCAGCAGTACAGCACCGGAACCCTCCCGCCCGCCGGCGTCTTCACCCTCATCGCCACGCAGTCCGCCCAACGCAGATACGCCCGCGCCCGAACTGCCGAGCACTTGGAGATCCCAGTCCGGATCGCTCCCGGCCTCCTCCTCGCCACCCACATCCGCGCCGACATCAAGCCCCGCGCCCTCGTCCGCCATCGTCGGCCCCAGGGTCGTCGGCTCCTCTGTCTCTTCAGCCAGATCCGCGGCACCTATGCCCTGCGACACGCCTGTCCGTTCCCGGCTCGCGACCGTCCAACGTGCCGGAAGCTCCAGCAACACATCGCCGCCAACCCCTGCCATCGCAGGGTCAGTTACCACCACCGCGCCCGCGTTGTCACCCTCCGCATCCGCGCTGCTCGCACGCGGGCCAGCCGGCGTCGCCGCCAGGCCCGTCGACACCAACACCCACGCGTCGCCGCGCCGCTCGAGCCGAAGCTCAACGGCACGCCCAGACCGATCCGCCTCTGCGCGCGCAAACAGGCCACTCGCCCTCAACTGATCGCTCGCGCTGCGAAAGGCCGAAGCCTCCGCCAGCGACGCCATGATCGGAATCGAGATGGCCGACAACGCAACCAGCAGCGCAACGACGAGCAGAACTTCAACAAGCGTGAAGCCGGCGCGCACCCTCCACCCGGTCCCCATGCCGCGTCCGGGCCGCGTGGGGGTCGGGTGACGCAATGGTCAGCCTCCCGTGCCGCTGCTGCTGTTGCCGCCGCCGCCACCCCCGCCAGTCGAGCCCGAACCGTCGCCGCCATCCTCTTCCTTGGTCCAGGAAACGATGTCGTCGTCCGTGCCCTCCTGCTTGTCGGGTCCGTTGCTCCAGAGGTCGTACATCTTCTCGTCGCCGTGCTCGCTCACCTGGCGATACCCCCACGGCTGGCCCCAGCGGTCCATGGCCATCGGCGCTTCGAGAATCTGCTCCCACAGCTTGAGAGCCTCCTCATCCTGCATCGCGTTCTTGTCCCACAGAACCTTGATCCCCTCGTCATCCGTCGGATACCGCCCGTGCGTCAGCCGGAAGGTCCGCAGCGCGCCCTTGAGCTGGTTCAGATCGATCTTCGCGAGCCCATCCACGGCCTTATCGCGCGAGCCCATCAGGTTGTACATCACCAGCCCGCCCAGCGCGAGCACGATGAAGATCACGATCATCACTTCAACAAGCGTGAAGCCGCGCCGAGAGACACTCCCCACGCCACTCGCCCGACGGGCCGAATTCAGCTTCGTCATCCCGGTCACACTGGTCCCGCGGGTCCCGTTGGTCATGGTGGCCACCTTCGACATGCGTCAACCTCCGTGCATCACCCCACCCCACACACTCAGACCCGGACGCGTACGCCATCGCCCGGAGAGCCGCGCCCACGCCGGCGGCGTGCACAGCTTCGCTCTCATGATACCCGCATTCGAACCCGGGCGGGTCACCATCGTCCCGCAACCAGACCAGCACCCCGCACACAGCCGCATCGCGCTCCAGCCCCAAGGCCCCCTCGTCACGCCGCCCCCGCACGCATCCCTGGCGCCACACCCCCGGCTGCACCCCGCGCTACTTGCTCATCATGCTTCCCATCTGCGTCATCGGCAGGATGAGGCCCGCCGCCACGGTCCCCACCGTCAGCGCCAGCGCCAGCAGCATCAGAGGCTCGATCAGCTTCACTGCGACGCCCAGCAGGCGATCCAGCCGCGCTTCGATCGTCTCCCCAACCTTCATCAACACCTCATCCAGGTTGTTCGCGGCCTCGCCCACCCGGATCATCTCGATCACGTCCTCCTCGACCAGCCCGCTCGCCAGGAGCGGCTCCGCCAGGCTCTTGCCCTGACGCACCGACTCCGTCGCGTCGTCCACGGCCCGCGTCATCATCGCGTTCCCCGTTCCGTCACGGGCAATGCTGAGCGCCGCCAGCATCGGCACACCGTTGGCCAGCATCGAGCCGAGCAACTGGCAGAATCGCGCCGTCGCATATCCGCGGATGAGCCCGCCCAGCAGCGGCAGCCGCACCTTCCGCGCCTCCCACCACGCCCGCACATCAGGCCGCCGGAGCGCCAGGACCCACCCCACCACCGCCACCACGATCACCCCCGCCGTCACCATCCAGTAGGTCGTCACGGCGTCAGAAATCCCGAAGACCACCCTCGTCACCAGCGGCAGATCACTCGACATCTTGCTGAAGACCTCGCGGAACTTCGGCACAAACACCGCGAAGATCACCAGCCCCACCACCAGCCCCACCACCATCAGGATCGCCGGATAGATCATCGCGTCGATCAGGCGGCTCCGCAGCGCCGCCTGCCGGACCACCAGCGTCGCCATCCGACCCAGCACCTGCTCGAGGAACCCACCCTTCTCACCCGCGCGGACCATCGCCACATGCACGGGCGCGAACACCCGTGGCGTCTTCGACATCGCCTCCGCCAGCTCGTTCCCCTTCTCGACCTCCTCCGCCAGCGACCTGTACAGCGCAGCAAGCTTCGGCCGGCTCTTCATCGAGCCAAGAAGCCGCAGCGCCCTCAGCAGCGGGACTCCCGCCGCCAGCATGTCCGCAATCTGCTGATAGCTCTCGCCCAGCGCCCGGATCGGCACCCGCCCGCCAAAGCCGCCGCTCCCCACGCCATCGCCACGCTCGGCAAGCTCCAGCGGCGTCAGCCGACGAGCCTCGAGCTCCGCCAGCACCGCCTGCTCGGACGCGCCCGCAAGCACCCCGCTCACGCGACGCCCGCTCACCTCGATCGCCGTGTACTGGAAGAGTGGCACGCTGGAAGCATACCGCCGTCACATCACTTGGCCTTCAGAAGCTCCTTGATCTTCCCGACCATGGTCGCATCGTCCGGCTTCACCCGCGACTCGTACCGCGCCACAACATTTCCAGAGCGGTCCACGAGGTACTTCGTGAAGTTCCAGCCCGGCTCGCCGCCGATCGCCCCCGGCTGCGCCTGGAGTTGCTTGAACAGCGGGTGCTGGTCCTCGCCCTTCACCGAGATCTTCGCGAACATCGGGAACGTGACCTTGTACTTGGTCTCGCAGAAAGCCTTGATCTCCGCGTTCGTCCCCGGCTCCTGCCCGTTGAAGTTGTTCGCCGGGAAGCCAAGCACCACCAGCCCGCTCTCCTTGTGCTCGTCGTAGAGCGCCTGCAGACCCTTGTACTGGTACGTGAAACCGCAATTGCTCGCGACGTTCACGATCAGAACGACCTTCCCCTTGTAGTCGGCAAGGTTCACGTCCTTCCCGTCGATGTCCTTCACCGTGTGCGAGAGCACCATGGGGCTCGGCTTCTCCTTGGGTGCCGCAGGGGCGCCGGTCCCGGCAGACGCTCCCGGCGCGGTCTCTGGCTTCGCTTCGGGCTTCGTCTCAGGCTTGGTCTCAGGCTGGGCCTTCTCGGGAGCCGCCGGCTTCGCCGGAGCAGCCTCCTGCGCCAGCGCCCCCGTCGCCAGACCCGCCAGCAGGCAACCCGCGGCGATCACCCGCACCATCATTCCCACCCTCGGCCCCTGCCCGATCCGCCCCGACCTCACACCCGCCGAGCCCGTTCGAAGCTGGTTCATCATCGCCTGATCCTCTTCTGCGGCAGCATCCGCCGCGTATCCACTCATCCTGCGTCCACTCAACGGGGCCAACACCCCGACCACACATTCGCGTGACCACGCACGCCGGGTTCAGATCCCTACCCTCACCATATGTTCCGTCTGACCCGCGTAGTTCGATGCAGCATCAACCCGCCCGGCTCGGCCACGCCCGCAGGCCGGGCCGAGCAGACGCCCAACGCCTTCGCCGCACGACCCTCCATGCTCGGCCTCGGACGCCACTACGAGCTCGAGCTCCAGCTGGTCGGCAACCTCGAAGCAACCGGCTCCTACATGCTCGACATCAAGGAGATCGACCGCGTTGTCCGCGCCACCGCCCTCCCGATCCTCGAGGAGGCCGCCAACACCCGCCCGCTCGAGTCCCCCACCGCCGCCCTCGCGGCCTTCATGCCCCGCCTCGCCGCCGGCCTCGGAGGCCGCCTTGACGTCTGCCGACTGCGGCTCAGCCCCTTCTACTCCTGGGAGATGCGAATGACCAAGCCCAGCACCGCCATCCTCCGCCAGCGCTTCGACTTCGCCGCCTCACACCGCCTCCACGTCCCCACCCTCTCCCCTCAGCAGAACCTCGACCTCTTCGGAAAGTGCAACCACCCGAGTGGCCACGGCCACAACTATCAGGTTGAGCCCGCCGTCGAGGTCTCCCTCGACCCCTCGGGCACGCCCGCCTTCACCCTCCAGCACCTCGAAGCGATCGTCGAACGTGAGATCATCCAGCGCTTCGACCACAAGCACCTCAACCTCGACACCCGCGAGTTCGGCGAAGGCGGCGTCAACCCCTCCGTCGAGAACATCGCCAAGGTCTTCTTCGAACTCCTCCAGCCCTCCATCAGCCCCGGCGCCCGCCTCGCCCACGTCACAGTCTGGGAGACCGACCGCACCTCCAGCACCTACCCCGCCTGAGCCGGAAGAAGTGGCGGAGTGGCAAAGTGGCCAAGCCAGTCCCAACATTTGGCCATTTGACCATTTAGCCCTTTAGCCATTTGGCCCCCCCTCCAAAACGACAGCCCGCACGCCGATCGGCGTGCGGGCTGAAGCTTTACAACTCGATTGCGGCTCGAACTCAGGCGATTTCCTTGCGGTTCACGCGCAGCTCCATCAGCGAGCCCTTCCGCTCGATCGCACGCTCGTCCACCACATACTCAGCGCCCTCGTGCCGGTGCTCGGGCAGCTCGTACATCAGGTCGAGCATGATCTCCTCCATCACCGCACGCAGCGCTCGCGCGCCCGTGTCACGCTTCAGCGCACGCTCCGCGATCTTCCGCATCGCCCCGTTCGTGAAGCTCAGCTTCGCGTTCTCGAGCGCGAACAGGTGCTGGTACTGCCGGATGATCGCGTTCTTGGGCTCCGTCAGGATGTGCATCAGCGTGTCGATCGTGAGCGGAGCCAGCGGCGCCAGCACCGGCAGGCGTCCCACGAACTCGGGGATCATCCCGAACTCGATCAGGTCGTCCGCCGTCACCTGCAGCAGCACCTTCCCCGACTCCTCGACCTCATCCCCGCTCTCACGCTCGAGCGTGAAGCCAATCCGCGTCTTGCCCAGACGCCGCCGGATGATCTCCTCAAGGCCCACGAACGTCCCGCCGCAGATGAACAGAATGTTCGTCGTGTCTACCTGGATGTACTGCTGCTCGGGATGCTTGCGCCCGCCCTGCGGCGGAACGTTGCTCACCGTGCCCTCCAGCATCTTCAGCAGGCTCTGCTGAACGCCCTCGCCGGAGACGTCACGCGTGATGCTGACGTTGTTGCTGGTCTTGCCGATCTTGTCGATCTCGTCGATGTAGATGATGCCGCGCTGCGCCGCCTCAAGGTCAAAGTCCGCGCTCTGCAGCAGCTTCAGGATCAGATTCTCAACGTCCTCGCCGACGTACCCGGCCTCCGTCAGCGTCGTCGCGTCACCGATCGCAAACGGAACCTTCAGCATCCGCGCCAGGCTCTTGGCCAGCAGCGTCTTGCCCGATCCCGTCGGCCCAACCATCAGGATGTTGCTCTTGTCGATCTCAACCGACCCCGCCTGATCCGACTCAAGGTGCATCAGCCGCTTGTAGTGGTTGTGCACCGCAACCGAGAGGTTCTTCTTCGCGTGGTCCTGGCCGATCACGTACTGGTCGAGGAAGCTCTTGATCTCCCGCGGCGCAGGAATCTCCCGCAGCCACCCCGAGGCCGACGAGACCCGTCGACGCTCCTGCTTGAAGATGTTCTGACACAGGTCCGTGCACGATGAGCACACGTACACCTGGTTGGGCCCCTCCACCATCGGCCCGACCTCGCGGCTGGTCTTGCCGCAGAACGAGCACGTGGTCACCTTGCGGGCCTTGAAACCTTCGCCGGTGGCGCCCCCCGTGGGAGGCTGGTCCGACCCGTCCTGACGATTCTTCGCCATGAGATCCCTCTTGGAAGGCCCGGGAACAACATTCTCCCTTTCGGGCCGCACACTGTATCGGCGGGATCGTGCGAAGTCTGCACGCGAGTTTCGCGCACAACTCACGACCGTTCTGATTCTGCCTCTCCCCCGCCCGCATTATCCGGACCAGGCTGACCCCGCCGCTCCTCCCCGCGGCGCCGAATCGCCTCCACGTCCGTCGTGCGCCCCTTTCCCACCCGCCCCTCACCCACCGCTCCGCCTCCCCCCTCCCGGCCCCCTTCCCGCGCCGCCTCGCGCGCCCCATCCCGAGCGAGCATCCGCTCCTTCGCCCGCGCCGCCAGCACCCGCTTGGCCTGCTCGTACTCCTCCTGCGTCATGTCCCCCCGGTCGCGCGCCGCCCGAAGGCTCCCCAGGATCCCCATCCCGCCATCCTCCGCCGGTGCTTGCTGGAACAGCTTCCGCCGAAGAAGCAGGATCACCAGCCCGAGCCCCATCACGATCCCGATGAACACCATGACGAGGATCACCACCGACGCCACATCCGCCCGCTTGGCGGGTGGGACGGCAGCCTGCGACAGTGTCATCCAGTCGAGCATGATCCGTTGGTCCGCGTATCCCCGGTCCGTTCCGGACGGACCCGCTTCCACCTAAATCCTCTACGCGTTGCTGCTCCCGATCGCCTCTCTGATCGGCAGGATCAGCCCCGGAACCACACGCCGCTCCACCAGTTCCTCCCCCGCCTTCGCCAGCTGCGCAAGCACGCCCGGCAGATCCTTCACATCCGCAAAGGGCCCGAACCGCCTCAACGTGCAGTACACGCTGATCGGATCAGCACCCCCATCCGGATCCACCCGCGGCATGTGCCCACCCTGCTGCCTCGTCTTCACCTCAAAGTACACCTCCGCCTCGCCGCGGCTGCCGATCGAAAGCCCCACCAACGGCTGGCAGTCCACAGGCCGCGCATTCGGAAGATCGATCAGCGCCTGAAGCGGGCTCCCCGCATACAGCGCCTCTAGCACGATCGCATCGTGGTTGCCCCCCGCCGTGAGGTCAAACCCGAACAGCAACTCGACATACTCAACGTCCAGCGCGCTGATCGAGAGGAACGCCGGCGCAATCTCGAGCAGCGACGCGTGCAACCCATACGCCTCCGCAGCGCCCGGAGCGTTCACAACCCCAGCCCGCAGGCTGCTGCTCCGGAGCGCCACCCAACGGTGCGGAAAATCAGTCGCCGGGCTCTCGAGCGCCAGCTCGTCCTTGTACCGCCGGAAGCTCGACATGCCCGGAAACTGCCTCCGCACCCGCTCGAAGAGGTCCAGCACCGTCTCCCGTCCGCGCGGCAGCTCCAGCTTCAATTGCACCTTCAGATTGACGTAGTAGTCGCTGCAGAGTGCCTTGTAGCTCTCGGACATGAGGGCGTCTCCGCGCCGCAGCCCGCGAGCCGCTCGCGCTCCTGCGACGCGTGCAGTCTAGGTCCTCAGCCGCCCGCGCCACCCGATCCGACACCGCCGCGCCACACCGGCTGGACCTTCCAGTACGTCAGGCTCCGCCACGCCCACTCCGCAGGTCCAAACGCGAAGTACCGCAGCCAGATCGGGCTCCACGTCAGCTGCAGCGCCCAGATCGCCACAACCACCCCCGCCAGCTCCGCACGCCCGAGGGTCGCAAACAGCCCGAACCCGTATCCATAGAACAGCGTCGTCCCAATCAGCGACTGCGCCAGATAGTTGCTGAAGGCCATCTGCCCCGTCCGACCCAGCAGCCACGCCACCGGCGCCAGCGTCGCCGTCTTGCACACCACCATCACTGCCGCCGAGTAGCCCACGCACAGGAACGTGCTCGCGAGGTAGTTGAAGTGCGTCGAAACCATGACGTTCCGAACGAAGTCAAAGTCGTGCGCCATCATGTCCGCGACGCCCAGCCCCACCAGCACGAACCCGACCGGCAGGCTCACCGCCGCGATCGCGATGTACCGCGACACCGACAACCCCGCCGTCAGGAACCCGAGCTTGAACAGCCCCATCCCGATCAGCATCATCCCAAGGTTCTTCCAAAGCCCGTACATCGGGAGCACGCCGATCTGCATGAACAGCGTCGTCTCGGCACGGTGAAGGAACGTCTCCCACCACGTCCCCTGGTGCGCGTCGATCGTCTCCTGAAGCTTCTCCGGCGTTGGCGCAAATCCCTCGCTCATTTGCGTCCACGCATCCGCCGCCGCCGGATCGCTCGCCGCCTGCGACCTGAACAGCTCGAACATGATCCCCATCCCCGCAAAGAGCGGCACGAACACCAGCGTCAGCACCAGCCCCACCGCGATGCACCACCTCGGCGCCAGCTTCCGCAATGGATACGCGATCATCCCGCACAACGCATAATTGAACAGAATGTCGCCGTACCAGATCAGATACCCGTGGATCATGCCAAACAGGAGCAGCCACCCCATCCGCCGGTAGTGCACGCCCGCGAACGACCGCGCCACCGGAAAGTCGCGGCGCGGGCCCAGCATCTCCACCCCCGCACGCTCCGCCATCATCGCGATGCCCGCGCCAAAGAGCATCGAGAAGATGCTCATCATCTTCACCTCAAACACCGCGTGCGTGACAAGCCACGCCCAGAAGTCCGCCCCCTCGAACCCGCCCGCCAGCGGCGGGTTGTACATGATCTGCTCCGGCAGCGCAAAGAACCAGATATTCACCGCCAAGATGCCCAGCACCGCCACGCCGCGCAGCGTGTCAATGCTCCCGTACCGCGCACGCTCCCGCACAGGCTGGAGGTTCACGCTCGCCACAGAACTCACTTGGTTGACAGCGGCCGCAGAATCCATCGAAGCATCCCCTGAGTGTCAGACAGGTCTGCCACAACGCGGTCCGCTCCGGCGGCCGCGAGATCTTCCACGCTCGTGTACCCCGTCGCCACCCCCAGCGAGCGACACCCGTGCGCCCGCGCACACGCCACATCGTGCGGCGTATCGCCGATCACCACCACTCGCTCACCGTTCGGACTCTCCCCCGTCCGATTTCGATACCGCTCGATCCCCACCGGCACCAGGTGGTCCCGCCGCGGCGGAGAGTGCGGCGACTCATCCCCCCACACATGGATCCCAAACCGACCCGGATCAATCCCGCACGCCCGAAGCTTCGCCTGACCAGTCTCCGCAAAGTTCCCCGTCAGAAGACCAAGCTCAACCCCCCCCCCCCCCCCCAGCCCCACCAGAACCGCCAAAACCCCCCGCAACCCGCGGCACACAAAACCCCCCAGAACCACCGGCAACGTCGCCGCATACGCCGCCCGCACCGCCCGATGGTTCGCCGCGCTGGGCTCCACACCCGCCCGAACCAGCATGTCATGGATGATCAGCGGATCAAGCCGCCCAGCAAACGAAACACCCTCGCCGCTGAATCGCTCACCAAAGAGCCCGCGGCCCGCCGCCGCCAGCGCCGTCATCCCGGCCCCGCCAGTCGTGATGAGCGTCATGTCGATGTCGAAGAGAATCAGCATGCCGTCAACGTAGGTGAACCTGTGCAAGGCAGAGATCCAAACACCAAGCCCGTCAAGCAATCTCGAACGCACTCTCCCCATGCCGCGCCGCGATCGTCGCAGCATCCTCACCCCGGATGAACCGCGAAAGCCCAAGCCGAAGCTCGGAGAGAAACGCCTCCAGATCCGTCGAGGTCCCCTGTGCCTCTACCAGCACCGTCCCGTCCGGCTCGTTGCGGACAAACCCCACGATCGGATGCCGCTGAGCAACCGCCCGCGTGCTGGCCCGAAAGCCAACACCCTGCACCCGCCCCGAGTACACCACACGCCGACGCTCAATGCACGAGAAGGCTGGTTCACTCGACACAGTGCTCTCCTGAAAACCGCCCCTCACCTACGCACGCCCCGACCCAAGCGTTACAAAGCCCCCGCCCACCCGTCCCCAAACCACTGCCTCTCCTCCCTCCTTCCTCCCACCTCCCCCTCCCCATCCACCGTTCATCCACACGATGTACCGCTTCTGTGCGCACAGAT
>CAZBXF010000099.1:7965-12232 GCA_964495635.1 uncultured Phycisphaeraceae bacterium | reverse complement strand
CGGCTCCGATTGGGAGGCGTCGAAGTCCGCGCGCGGCGCGGCGAGACAACCCATAGTGGAGCCTGACGAGATGCGGATCACGATCGCGCAGAAACTGTGGCTTGGGACCCTCTCGACACTCGCCGTGACAGGCCTCGTGACGCTCACCGGCTATCGGACTGGGCAGACGGGTCTCGCCGGGATGGATGAGATTGCCACCTTCGCCGAGCAGAAGCTTCTGGGGGAGGAGATTGGCGCGGGTGTGTCGCGGGCCAAGCTCAGCGCGACCGAGTACCTCCTCGACAACAACCCGGCCGACCGGGAGGCCTTCGTCAGCACCTCCAAGAGCCTCCGCTCGGCCTTCGCCACGGCCCGTGAGGCATTCCCGGCGGGCGACCCGAACCTGGCAATCATCGAGCAGATCGAGGCTAAGTTCGGCCGGTACGACGAGACTCTCCGGCGCGTCACGGGAGCGATCGAGGAGCGCAACGGCGCGATCGCAAGCCTGGACGACCTGATCAAACGTGTCCACGACGAGGCCTTCAAGGGCGAGTCATCCTCGCCGGCCGAGGCCCGCCTTCGCGAGCAGACGCTCGCGCTCGAGGTCGCGGTGATGCGGGCGCTCCGGCGCGGCGCGACACCAGCGGACTTTGGCGCCGCCGAAGCGGCGGCCGCCGAAGTGGAGCGCTCGCTGCGCACGGTGGGCGAGCAGGCAAGCGGCGCACAGCGAGAGGCGTTCGACCGGCTGGCTGGCGCGATTGGCGAGACGGAAACGCTGCTGGCGCGGGTCGATGCGCTGCAGCAGGAACGCAACCAGCTCGTGAACGGCGCGCTCAAGACCGATGGGCTCGAGATGGTCTCCCTCGCGGGCCAGATGGTCGACCGGCTGAAGCTCGCGGCGGAAGCAACGCAGACGCAGATTTCCGGCGGGCTGCGTTCGTCGCAGGCGGTCTCGCTGGCGCTCGCCGGCTTCGCAACGTTCGTGGGGCTTGGCGTCTCTCTGCTGATCGTGCGGAGCATCTCCAAGGGGATCACGCGATTCGTGCATGAGGTCGAGGGGATCCGCGACAGCAACGACCTCAAGCGCCGAGTGGACGTCTCCAGCGGCGACGAGCTGTCGCGAGCGGGTTCGGCCTTCAATACGTTCGTCGGGAGTCTCCAGGGGATCGTGGCCGAGCTCTCCCTGTCGAGCAATCAGGTGGCGGCGGCGGCGACGCAGATCGCCGCCTCCAGCGAGCAGATGGCCCAGGGACTTCGCGCTCAGGAAGGTCAGTCCGCGCAGGTGTCGGCCGCGGTCGAGGAGACCAGCGCTTCGGTCGTCGAGGTCGCTCGCAAGAGCGCCGAGACCGCGGCGGCGGCCAAGACCAGCGGCGATCAGGCCAAGCACGGCGGCGAGGTCGTCGAGCAGACCGTCTCGTACATGCAGGAGATCGCCTCTCAGGTCAACGAGTCGGCCCGCTCCATCGAGGCGCTGGGCGCCAAGAGCGAGCAGATCGGGCGGATCATCGGCGTCATCAACGACATCGCGGACCAGACCAACCTGCTGGCGTTGAACGCGGCGATCGAAGCCGCAAGGGCCGGCGAGCACGGCCGAGGCTTCGCCGTCGTGGCCGACGAGGTCCGCAAGCTCGCCGAGCGGACCACCAAGGCGACAGAAGAGGTGGCAAGGAGCATCCGCGAGGTTCAGGATGACACCAAGACCGCGGTGACGACGATCCAGTCCGGGACCGAGCGGGTTGCCAAGGGCGTCCAGCTCGCCACCGAGGCCGGCTCGGTCCTTTGCACGATCGTGAGCGGCTCCCGCAACGTCGAGGGAATGGTGCAGTCGATCGCGTCCGCCGCGGAAGAGCAGTCCGCAGCAACGGAGCAGATCGCCCGGTCCATGGAGTCGATCTCGTCGGTGACGCGCGAGACGAACCAGGCGGCCAACCAGTCGGCCCAGGCTGCGACGCAGCTGAGCCAGCAGGCCGAAGGCCTGCGCCGTCTCGTGGAGCGGTTCAAGATCTGAGGAAGGGGCGGTCAACGGGCTGAGGATGCGTAGAACACTGGGGCCGCTGGCAGTTGCCGGCGGCCTTTTCGTTTGAGGTCCGGCTCGCTTTGGTGGAGAGGAACCTGCGGCGACGCAGGACTTCCGCGGATCGACGGAGTTCGCCGGAACTGAGGTTTCACGCTGTTCGACTATCATCGAACATGCCAATCGAAGTATCTCGCCGGGAACGCCGCACCCCGAAGGGGCAGTGCGTCTGTTTCTGCGTCTCGTGCCGCGACCTGCGGGCGTTTGACGTCGCGACCGTGCACAAGGCTTGGCACCTCTGGTTGTTCGTTCGTCTGGAGGAGGGGAAGCTCGCCGCGATTGAGATCGCGTGCAAGGAGTGTGGGGTCGTGCTGGGCTTTCCACCGACGGCGGCTTTGCACCCGGTGAAGCAGATCGACGATGCCACACCGAAAGCGATGCTGCAGCTTGGCGCGAAGACTGGTCCTAAGACCGACGAGGAACTCCATCGGCGGCTTTCGGATGAGTTGCAGCTGACCGACGGCACCCTACGGGCGTCGTCCAGGACGGCGCTGATCGAAGAGCCATTTGTTGCCCTCGGATACATGAACCAGCGCAACTACACATCCGGCGCCGGGAGCGGGGTGACGGCGCTCTTGGTCCTCCCGGGGCTGATGATGCTGGCGGTCAGCTTGGTGCTGCTCTATTCATGGCACAGCGACCCGACGGCCGCCCGGCACAGTGTCGTGCCGTGGATGATCGGCTTCGCGGCGGTGGGACTCGTCCTGGCATGCCTCGGGGTCTACCGGGTGCTGACCGACCGGTCCCGGGTCGCACGCAGGGCCGTGTTGCCACATCTCGCCCGGTCGCTGCTGCGACTCCAGCCCAAGGAGATCGACCTGGAGCGGACAATCCGGAAGCTGAGGGCGGCGGGATCGGGGGTCGCGGCGACCCTGACGGCCCGGTCGATCGTGGCCGAGATGGAGCGGATCAGGGTCGAGGGGTGGGTCCCGCCAACGCCGGAAGAGATCGCGTAGGGCTGCTGCCCGGCACGCCCGCCGACTACCATCGGCTCATGAAGATCCACGAGTATCAGGCCCGCGACCTCCTCGCTTCCTACGCCATCCCGGTTCCGGCCGGAAAGGTGATCACATCCGTGGAGGAGGCGGCAGGGGCGTTCAAGAGCGCCACGAGCGGGCAGGCGTCGCCGCTGGCGGTGGTGAAGGCCCAGGTCTTCGCAGGTGGTCGTGGCAAGGCCGGATTCGTCAAGCTCGTCAAGACCGCGGCGGATGCCGAGACCGCCGCCCGCTTCATGTTCACCAACCGCATGAAGAGCCCGCAGACCCCGCCCGAAGGGCTTGAGGTCAAGAAGCTCCTCGTCGCTGACGGCGTCGACATCATGCCGCGCCCCACCGGCGGCAACGAAGAGTTCTACCTCGCCATCACCACCGACCGCAAGACCCGGCGCAACGTGCTGATCGCATCGCGCGAGGGCGGCGTTGAGATCGAGACGATCGCGCACGAGCGCCCCGAAGCCATCATCAAGGAGCCCCTCCACCCGGTGCTCGGTCTTCAGAGCTATCAGGCCCGCAACGTCGCGGAGCGCCTCGGCCTCAAGGGCAAGCACCTCGGCCAGGCCGCGGACGTGATGATGAAGCTGGCGAAGGTCTTCATCGAGAAGGACTGCTCGATCGCGGAGATCAACCCGCTGGTCCTCGCGAAGGACGCCGCCAATCCCGAGGGGCGCATCATCGCCATCGACGCGAAGTTCAACTTCGACGACAACGGCACCTTCCGTCACAAGGACATCGAGGCGATGTTCGACCCGACCGAAGAGAACCCCGCCGAGCTCAAGGCCAAGAAGTTCGGCCTCTCATACGTCGCGCTCGACGGCAACATCGGCTGCCTCGTCAACGGCGCAGGCCTCGCGATGGCCACGATGGACATCATCAAGCTCCACGGCGGCGAGCCCGCCAACTTCCTCGATGTCGGCGGCGGCGCCACCGAGGAGGCCGTCACCGAGGCCTTCTCCATCATCCTGAGCGACCCGGCCGTGAAGGGGATCCTCGTCAACATCTTCGGCGGCATCATGCGCTGCGACATCATCGCTCAGGGCATCATCAACGCCGCGACCAAGTACAAGAACGCCGACGGCACCACAGGCTTCAAGGTCCCGCTCGTCGTGCGCCTCGAAGGCACCAACGTCGATGCGGGCCGGAAGCTGCTGACAGAGGCCAAGGCCAAGCTGCCAACCCTCTCCGCGGCGACCGACCTGACCGACGCGGCGAAGAAGGT
>CAZBXF010000099.1:0-7865 GCA_964495635.1 uncultured Phycisphaeraceae bacterium | reverse complement strand
AGCGCCACCAGCGAATACGCGGTGATCAGCACCGGGTTGTCCTCCATCCAGCGATCATCAACGGACCGGAACGAGCCGTCGTCGTTCTGGAGCGTTGAGAGGCGGGCCGCGAGGTCGGCGCTCCAGTGCCGCGTCATGACTTCCCCGCCAGGCGCGGCGGCCTCAAGCGTCGGCTGGCCCATCGCGTGCAGGGCCCGCGCAAGCACCACGTAGTAGTAGTACATCCCGTCGGTGCCAAGGCCCGGGTTCTCCTCCACGGTGTAGTTCTTCTGGATCCAGCCCAGGGCCGCGTCCACGCGCGGATCACCCTTCTTGAGCCCCGCATAGAGCAGGCTCTTGAAGCCCGAGTAGGTCATCGATCCATACGCCCGAAGGTGCGAGACGCCCTGCCACTGCTCCACTGGCCGCACCTGCACCGCCGCGGCATTCTCGAGCTCCTGCGAGAGCGTGTCCCACAGGATCGTGCGGACCTTCTCGGGCTCGGTGATGGCAAAGTGCACCGTGAACGAGGAGGCGCTCATGCCATCCCCGGAGGGGCCCAGCACGACCATGAAGTTGCCGGCCTGATCGTGCACCGCGGGGTCGGTCGACTGCTTCAGGTACAGCTGGATGCGGCGTTCGACCTCGTTGTTCGTGAGGAGGATCGGCTTGCCGTCCGGGCCCTTGCCGAGGCGCACGGTGCCGATCACGCCGGGGCCGCCGCTCATCGACTCGACGAACTCGCCGGCCTGGCTCTGTCCGGAGCCGATCGTGTCGCGATTGACGCTGGTCGCGTAGATGAAGCCGCCCTGCGATGATCCGGCGGCGTAGGGCATGTCGTTGATCGGCTCGCCGCCCGCCTTGCCGTTGATCGGCGCGTCGGTCATCTGCGTGCGGCGCAGGAAGACCAGCGCACGCTGAAACGCCGCGTCCGAAGGATCAACACCCGCGTCCTTGAGCGCCTCAATCGCCCAGCCGGAGTTGGAGAGATCAGGCCGCCCATGGCGGCCATAGCCCCAGCCGCCATAGAACGGATGCGAGCTGTCGACGACGGCGGCGTTCTCCGCGAAGCCATCGCGCACCTGCGCCCCCTCGCCATACTGAAGCGTCTTGAGAAACGCGACCGCCCGGTCGATCCGCTCCTGCAGTTCCGGCGTCCGAGGCAGCTTCGCGAGCGCGGAGATTGAGATCGCCGTGTTGTAGCTCGGCAGCAACTGGTCATAGATCCCGCCGTCTTCCTGCTGCTTCGACAGGATGAACTCGACGGCTCGCTTGACGGCCGGATCCTCCGCCGTCATCCCCGGCTCCATCAGCATCCCCGTCAGGACCAGCGCGGTGATGGCCGGAAACGTCGGGCCCTGCGGCGGAATCGCCCAGCCGCCCGTCTTCTCATCCTGCACAGATCGCAGATACGCAATTGCCTTGGCCGCCTGCTCCGCCGCCGTCAGCGTCGGCGCAGCCTCCTCGATCTTGATCGCGCCGTCCGCGGGGTCCTTGGGTGCCCTGCTGCTGGCAACAGGAATCTGATCCGCCGCCGACTGTCCGGAAGCAAGCCCGGCAGTCAGCACCAGCGTCGCCGCGGTGGCACACGCCACGCACATCGAGCAACGACCAGCCGGACGGAGAGCAGAAAGACCAGCGGCGTAGGAACGGATCATGCGGCACTCCTTGCAGGCCCACCGAGAAGGGCCAATCTCCACAATGCTACGTGCGCCGGGGCACGGGCCTTGGCAAGCATCGCCGCCGGAAGACGCAGCCGGCGGGCATCGCCCGAGGAGACGGACACCGGCCGGAAGGCCGGTGCCGCGAGCGGCCGGATACACTGGCTTCATGCGGATCATCGCGGGAGAGTTTCGTCGCAGATTGCTCCACACGCCCCCGGACGCCACGATCACGCGGCCGATTCCAGACCGTGTGAAGGAGTCTGTCTTCGGGCTGCTGCGGGGCAACTTCGAGAACGCCGAAGTGCTCGACTGCTTCGCCGGTACCGGTGCCATCGGCCTCGAGGCCCTCTCTCGCGGGGCCAAGCGAGTCGTCTTCGTCGAGCAGAGCCGCACCATCGCCGCGATCCTTCAGAAGAATGTCGAAACCCTCGGCGTCACGCGTCGGAGCGAGGTCGTGATCGGCGACGCCCTCGGCATCGGTGCGCTTGCCCGGGCCGGACGCCCGCTGAACCTTGCGTTCCTTGATCCGCCATATCCGCTGATGGAAGATCCGCTGATGTTCAAGCGGGTGATGGGGCAGCTCTCCGCGATCATCGACCTGCTCGCCCCGGATGGCTTCGCCGTGCTTCGGACGCCCTGGCCCCTGCGCCACCCGGTCGAGGGAGCAACCCCGCCGCCGGAGGCTGCGGTCGTAGAGCCGGCACCAGCGGAGCCATCGCCCCGACGGCGCAAGGGTCGCAAGGACGACTGGAAGCGCGAGCTTCGCAAGGAGGGCTTCGAGCTCGGAAAGGGCGACGGCGCCCAGCGCCGGCGCACGCCGGTCAACATCGATCCGGATGAGGGCTGGGAGCCGGGCGATCCCGTCGATGATGAGCTCTGGATCCGGACCAGCGCTGAGTACGAGGCACAGCGCAAGGCCGAGAAGATCGCGGCGGACCATGCACTGCGCGTGCAGAAGCGCGATGCCGTGCTCACGCTCCCCAACGCGCGCGGGCCCGAGACACACGAGTATCACACCATGGCCGTGCATCTCTACATGAAGCGACCGCCGGAGGCAGCGCCCGGATCGCTGGGGCCGCAGGGCGCGCAGGCGCCCGCCACGCCCTGAAGCCTCGGTGCGAACGAACCACACTCACACAGGGGGCCCCGCGTGGAAGAACTCAACGATCCGCAGAAGGACGCCGTCAGGCACGACTCCGGCCCGCTCATCGTTCTCGCAGGTCCCGGCACCGGCAAGACCCGCGTCATCGTGCACCGCATCGCCCACGC
Source organism: uncultured Phycisphaeraceae bacterium (assembly GCA_964495635.1). GTDB lineage: Bacteria > Planctomycetota > Phycisphaerae > Phycisphaerales > UBA1924 > JBBASU01. The sequence continues at coordinate 4,953 of CAZBXF010000099.1, read as the reverse complement.
GATCGAGGTCCGGGGCGTGCAGCCCGAGCACGTTCTCGCGGCGACGTTCACCGTGAAGGCCGCCAACCAGCTGCGCGAGCGCCTCGCGGGGCTCATCGGTCCGTCACGCGCCGAGGCAGTCCGGGCCCACACGCTCCACGGCCTCGCATACGCGCTGCTTCGCGAGCACACGGAGTTCACGGGCCTGCCACGCAGCCCGGACCTCCTTGACCCGGCCCAGGAGATGCGGCTGATCGCCCAGACGCTGCGCGAGGACGATCTCTTCTCATGGACGCGGGCCGAGGGCCTGGGCCCTCAGTGCGAGACGCTCCGCCGCGCCTTCGACACCATGTCCAACATGGGCGTGACGCCGCAGCGAGCGATGGAGTTCGCCGAAGGCTGGCAGTCGCGCCTCGATTCAGAGCCCCCGACCGACGCCGCCGCACGCGACGCAGCAGGAAGTGCGGAACGAGAAGAGTGCACGACCTTCGCCGAGACCGCCCGCGCCTTCTCGCGCTTCACGCAGCGTTGCCGCTCGCAGGGGTGGCTCACCTTCGCCGACATCATCCTCCTCGCGATCGAGATGCTCCAGAAGCACGAGTCGGTCCGCACCATCGTGCGCGCCAAGACGCGGTGCGTCGTCGTCGATGAGTTCCAGGACTGCAACGCCGCACAGATCGAGCTGCTGCGCCTGATCGCGGGCCCCGACGGACGTTCCACGCCGCCCGACATCTGCGTCGTCGGTGACGACGATCAGGCCATCTACGCCTTCCGGCACGCCGACGAGCGCGCCTTCCCGCGCTTCGAGCACCACTGGCCCAACCCCACCGTCATCAACCTCTCGATCAACTACCGCAGCGCGACCTCCATCGTCGCCGCGGCCAACCACACGATCTCCAGGGCCACGACCCGCTACCGACCCGACAAGGCCATCGAGCCCAATAGCAAGGAAGCCGGCACAGTCCGCGTCATCCAGCTCGAACGCGACCACGCCGGGGCCGACGCGATCGCGACCATCATCCTGAGCGACCGTGAGCGGGCCCGGACCGTGCCCGGTGGCGTGGTGCCGCCGTGGAGCTCCTTCGCGGTGATCTGCCCCGCCTGGAACGAGGTCGATCAGGTCGAGGCGGCCTTCTCCCTCCGCGGAATTCCGTGCGAGCGCAGCAAGCAGGGCGGCGCACGCGACGACCAGGGCGTGGGCGACGTGCTCGCGTGGATCGAATGGGTTCTTGATCCCGGCGCGCTCCACGCGGCCCGCAGGCTCCTGTCGCGCCCGCCCCACGCCGTGCCAGCCCAGCAGATCGTCGACTGGGATCGCGGCTTTCACGCCGACCGCACTCGCGCCCAGCTCGACAACGTGGCCGCCAGCGCGACCGTGCCGGGCACGACGCCATCCCCAACTGCTTCGAGTGTGCCAGCGACATTCGACGCGTGGCTCACAATCCACGCAAGCGACGCCGCCAATCCGCACCACGCCGCGGCCCAGCGGCTTGTGGCGATGTACACGAGCCTTCGCGCCCTGACGCGCGAGATGCGGGGCGATGAGGCCGTCTACGCGATCATCTCCAAGACCGATGTCGCCCACACCGAGATCCTGAGTGGCCGCGAACGTGCCCGCCGCGTGCGCGCACTCGCATGGCTCATCCAGCTCGCAAGTGAGAAGCAGCGCCGGCTCGATCAGCCCCGCGGCCTGCGCGAGTTCTGGGAGCACTTCCAGGCCCTCGAAGCCGCGGGCGGACTCTCCGTCGAGTCCTCGCTCGATCTCCTCGACGCGGACAAGGGCGAGATCGATGCGACACTCACGCCAGACGCAGACCGCATCGACGCGGGGCTCCCCGCCGAGCCCGCCGAAGGCCGCGTGCGCCTCATGACCGCGCACGCCTCCAAGGGCCTTGAGTTCCCCACCGTCATCGTCGCGCGCGCGCACGGACCCAGCGGCTTCCCGCGCTCCCGGCGCCGCGAAGGCTGGATCGCACCGCCCGGCCTGGACCCCCTCGCTCCCGCGCGATCGGAAGAAGAAGCCATCGCGAGCAACACGGACGAGCAGCGCCGCCTGTTCTACGTCGCGTGCACGCGGGCCGAGCGGCGCCTCATCATCACGTCGCGGATCCCCAAGACACCGACGAAGACAACCAACTTCACCGTCGAGCTGCTCAACTGGAGCCACAGCCAGCCGCCCCTGCACCGCATCGCGACCAAGACCGAGGCAGAGTTCCAGGCCGAGGCCGTCAGCGGCCCGATCGAGGAGGCCGGCGCGAAGCTGCTCGCAAGGGCCCAGCGCACCGAGGCCGCCAATCGCCTCCGCCGCGGCGCACGCCTCGAAGCAGCGCAGGCGCTGGAGCACCTCGACCGTCCCACCCTCACGCCCGAGCAGTTCCAGTCGGCGCTCGCGCGCCTGCGCCGCGCCGCCGAGAGCATCGCCGCGATCTCCGCCATCGAGGCCGAGGCACCACCACCCGACTTCACTGGACCGCAGGGTGCGCAGATGGCCGAGCGCCTCTCGCGCCTGGACAAGGGTGGCGAGGGCCTCGGGGCGAGCGCGTTCCTCTTCCGACCGATGCCGGCCCCGCTTCGCCTCAGCTACTCGGCCATCAGCGCCTTCACGCGCTGCCCGCGCTGCTTCTACGTGAACAACGTGCTGGGCGTGCGTCCGCCGGAGTCCGACGCCATCCGCATCGGCAACATCGCGCACGCCGCGCTCGAAGCCTTCTATCGCGCCTGGAGTAACGCCGACGCCGACGGCCTCCCGCTGCCGGGCCGAACTGACCTTCGCCGCTTCGGTCGCGCCGCATTCCGGGCCGCGCTGGATGGCCAGTCAACCGCAAGCGAGGACGACCTCGCGCAGCTCGATGCCCAGCTCGATGTCACATTCGACCTGCTGCACAGCACGCAGGCGGGCGCCAAGCCGCACGTCCTCGAGATCGAGCGACTCATCACATTCCCATACGAGCACGCCGGCCACCGCCACACCTTCAGCGCCAAGATCGATCGCATCGACCAGATCCAGGAGAGTGACCAACACAGTGACACAGGAGCCTCCGGCGGCCTTCGCATCATCGACTACAAGTCCGGACAGGACTGGAAGAGCCTCACCGAGCCCAAGGCCGACGACCTCCAGATGGGCATCTACGCCATGGCCCTGAAGTCCCACTTCCCCGACTGGGACGGCACAGGCGAGGCCCAATACTGGCTCCTCGCCACCGGCAAACGCGGCGTCCTCGACCTCGCCACGCTCAAGCTCGACAAGATCCGCGCCGTCATCAACGAGGCCATCACCAACATGCTCGAAGGCAAGTTCGACAAGGGCAAGAGCTGCAGCGGCGACTGCGAGTTCCTGGGTCTGGACTGATCAGGTGCCACCAGCCCGACCCAAAGGGTCGAGACTGGTGGTTCCACACGTCTCCCCCCGCAAACCCCCGAACAAACCCAGCCAAACCTCGGTACACTCCCACCGAAACCTCGGGAGGGTTCCATGCTCTTCGCCATCATCATCGTCGCCGCCGGACTCCTGATCGGCCTCACGCTCATCGCGCTGGGCCTCCGCGGCCGCCGCATCAACGATCACCCCATCTGCCGCGGCTGCGGCTTCGACCTCATCGGCGTTGTGCCGGCGATCTCGGTGTGCCCGGAGTGTGGGCGCGATGCGACGGGATCCGGCGCGATCCGCCATGGACAGCGTCGGCGCCGCCCCGGCCTCATCGTTCTGGGCTTTGCGATCGTGGCGCTCTCGGCTGGCTCGTCACTCATCCGAACCAGCAGCATCGCGCCCGCGGTGGCCGTGGTGCTGCCGGGAAGCTGGCTCGTGCACCTTGGCGAGATCCTGCCACCAACATGGTCGCGGGCGTTCTCAAGCGAGTACATGGATCGATTGGCACTCGGAACGCTCGACAACAGCGCCATCGCCGCGGGCGCCAGAGCCTCGATCCGCTCCCTCGCCCGCGATCGATCCGCCTGGGAGGCTCGTACCGGCGACCTTGTGGTGCAGGCATTCGAGAAGGGAGTGATCTCAGACAAGGAGGCGGCCGAGTTCCTCGCGCTCCTGCGGGTGCCGCGGCTCGCCGTCGCACCACAGCTCGAGCCCGGAGTGCTCTCCTGGACAGTGTGGCTCGACCTCGATCCGAGCTGGGAACCAGCCTTCGGCACACGGCTTTCCCGGATCCCGATCATGCTGGAGGCCATCGAGGCGAAGGTCATCACGAGCCAGGGCACCGAGCTACCCGTCACGCTGCGTCCGCCGGGTGACTTCATCCAGGCTCACTACTTCTCAGCATCCGACCGGTCTGTACCGGCGGCAAGATTCGGCGGCGGCACGAGCTCGATCGGGCTTCTCCAAGGAATCGCGACAACACCGCCGCAGGATGCCACAGTGAGCCTCTCGTTGAAGGTGCGCACGATCTACGACGAGGCGCTCGGACCCACGCATGTTCCGGACGGTCCAGACAGCTCCGTCACGTTCACGCTCATGAGGCCGCTGCCGCAGCCCCGTCCGGGGCAGTTCTCCGAGCGCTGGGAGACCACGCTCATTGCTCGGGACGTGCAGATGACCACAGCCACGGACACGGGATATGAGAGCGTGACGGATCCCAAGATCGGCGAGCAACTCCGCCAGATGCTCAAAACAACGATCATGGTCGGCCCGGCCGACCCCGACACTGGCGAACGCTCGGTCACGACCTCCGGAGCGAACTTCGACGGGTTGCCCGTGGCTGTGATCGCGCAGGAGGAACTCTGGTCCGGAGACAAACGACTGGGCCGCGGCCAGGTCCAGCCCATGGTTCCAATGCCGCGAACGACCGGACAGCGGACGACGGGCTACACGATTCGCTGGAAGATCCCCGCGGGTATCGATCCAAGGTCGCTCCGAGTGCGCCTCGAACCGGCGGACCCCCTCAAGCATGCGAGGGCGTACATCGAGGGCGCGCTGAACCAGAAACAGAGGCTCCGGATCTACGCGGCACCGATCGAGCCGGTCGT
>CAZBXF010000098.1:0-12294 GCA_964495635.1 uncultured Phycisphaeraceae bacterium | reverse complement strand
TCGCTGAAGACGATCCGGTTGCTCAGCTTCGCGAAGCCGTGGCCCTCGTCGGGGAAGTAGAGGAGCTCGGGGTCGTCGCCTCGGGCCTGGAGGGCAATCGCCAGCTGCATGGCTTCGCCGACTGGGACACGCGGGTCATTCAGTCCGTGGGCGATCATCATCGGCACTCGGATCTTGTCGACGCGGTTCAGCGGCGAGACGCTCTGGAGGAACTCGGGGTCCGTGAGCGGGCCGTACTCGGCCTCGCGGAGCTTGCGCCGGTAGCCGCTGGTCTGCTCGAGGAAGGTCTGCATGTTGACGATGCCGACGATGTTGATGCCGGCGCCGAAGAGTGGCTCCTTCTGCTCGCCGCGCTCGACGCGCTCCTGATCTTCCACGAGCGTCGCGACGGACATGAAGCCGCCATACGAGCCGCCCCACGTTGCGATGCGGCCGGGCCTTGCGTAGCCGTTGTCCACGAGCCACTTCGCGGCGTCGACGCCGTCGCGCACGCTGTCCCAGCGCTTCTTGTAATCGTCCATCATGTGGAACGCGCGGCCGTAGCCCGTCGAGCCTCGCACGTTGGGCTGCATCACGCCGAAGCCCTTGGAGACGAGGTACTGGATCGTCGCGTTGAAGGACGGGCGGAACTGGCCCTCGGGCCCGCCGTGGTAGTTGACGACGAAGGGAATCGGCGTCCCCTTCTTGTGGCCCGGCGGCAGGTAGACGAAGGCCGGAATCTCCAGCCCGTCAAACGCCTTGTACCGCACCAGCTCCGGCAGCGGGAAGGCCGCGAGGTCGATGCCCATCTTGAAGGGGAAGGTGAGTTGCGTGGCGGTGGGCGTGGAGGGCGGCGCGCCGACTTCGGGAATCTCGTACGCGAAGGAGACGCCGGGCGTCTGCGCGTTGCTGAGCGTCCAGGTCAGGCGGTTCTTCCGCAGCGATGCGACACCGACGACGCCCTTGTCGATCGGCGGCAGCGCGACGGGCTCAAACCCCGGCAGGCGGTAGACGTGGAGCACGCCGTAGCCGTCCTCGTTGGTGACGACGGCCAGCAGCGTGCGCTCGTCGTTCATCTCCGCGGAGTCAACCTCGAAGGCGTCGAGCGCGGGGATCGGGCTGGTGGTCGTGCCGCTGACGAGGTCGCGCATGAAGAGACGCGGGCGGCCATCGATCACGTCTGAGATGAGGAGGACGCTGGTCTGGTTGGGCATGAAGCCCACGCCCTGCGCGCCGATCGTGCCGGCGTGGCCTTCGGGTGCGCCCGAGCGGGTGATGTCGAGCAGGTCGCCGCTGCTTGCGGTGAGCACGTAGAGCGAAGTGTCGGAGATCGACCGGAACTCCGAGACGAGATACTTGCTCGCGTCGTCGGTGGCGTCGGCGCTGCTCCAGGAGCCGGGCCTCGCGAGGAGCTTCGTGGACTTGCCCCAGTCGCCGCCGCCGTTACCGCCGAAGTCCCAGCGATAGAGGTGGAAGTCGCTGGGCGAGGTGTCGTTGGCGGTGTAGACGAAGCCGTTGCCGTAGCGCAGCCAGTGGTTGACGCCGAACTGCACCTTCGGCCCCTGCAGGATCGGATGGATCTCGAAGGGCTTCTCGTCGTCCTGCGCATCCATGAAGTAGATCTGCGTGTTCTCGTTGCCGCCCACCGCCGCGGCGAAGATGACGGTCAGGCCATCGGGCGAGAGCGAGAATCCGGCCGCGCCATCCTTGAAGCCCGTGAGCTGCTCGATCTTGAGACCGTCCTTCAGCACCGGCGACGTTGTCCGGAAGATCTGGTTCACGCCATCGGGCCAGTCGCGGAAGAAGGCGAAGCCATCACCCAGGACCGGCGCCTGCGGCGTTCTGATCGCGAGGAACTGCGCGATGCCCGGTGCCTCGGCCTTCGCCGCAGCCCCGGGGTTCGTCGCCGGCGTGGCCGTCTGAGCGATGGCGCTCCCCGCACAGAGCACCGGCAGGGCGAGGGTGACAAACCTGGAGATCGCCAGAAGGCTGGCGGACGGGCGGATGCGCTGGATGGGCATGGCCAAAGGCTCCTTCGTCATCGGATCCGATCGACGTTGGCCCAAGGATAAGCGAAGAACGGCCCGAGGGCGGTCACCCTAGCCTCAGGAGGTGCCAACCGAGCCGCCCATCCCGCACGCGGCCCAGGCCGCCGGCCCAAGCCCCGGGGCTGGCAGCCGCTTCGTGACGCGCTGGCTGCGGCGCCGGGGCCGGCGCAGGCGCCTTGCGATCCTGCTTGGCCTGCTGGCGTGCTTCATCGCGACGCCGCTGCTGGTGGCACTCGGCCTCTCGCGCGCCACGCCCGCGTGGTGGACACGCGTCCAGACCCTCGCGCCCGGCGCCGCGTCACAGGCCGAGTCCCTCGAAGCCGCGGCGATGGCGCAGGCCTCGCTCGTGCGCCCGGGCGCCACCACCGATGGGCGCTGGCGCAGCGAGCCCTGGTCAGTCTCGCTGTCAGAGTCAGACGCCAACGCGTGGCTCGGCGAGCGCCTGCCGCGATGGGTCGAGAGCCGCGGCGATGAGGTCAGGTGGCCGCGACCCGTGCGCGCTGTGCGGGTGGCCTTCCACGAGGACTCCATCTGGCTCGGCGCGCTCGTGCTCGACGCCGCGGCGGACCGTCCCGCCGCCGCGAGCATCAGCGCCGCGCCGGCCCCGCACGATCAGCCCGCCTCCGTCCTCAGCGTCGCCCTCACGCCGCGCATGGATGATGCCGGCCGGCTCTGGCTCGCGGCCGGCTCCGTGGGCGTCGGTCGGCTGACGCTGCCGCCCGCGGCCCTCCGATGGGCCCAGCACCACCCGCGCGCCTCGCCCCTCCTGCCGACGACGCTCGCCGATCAGCCCGAACTTGCCGCCCTTCTCGATGTCCTGCGCGGCGCGGCACCGGCCTCCATCGAGCCATCGCTCGGACTGGGCGACGGAAGACGCGTCCGCTTGCTCAACATCAGAGCCCGCGAAGGCCGCCTCGAACTCACCTGCCAGACGGAAGCAAGTCGCGAGTAAGCAAGCGCGTCACAAGCGCCAAGAAGCGACCGCGCGACCAATCCGAACGAGTCCGTCACGCTGTCACGCTGTCACGCTGCCAAGCTCTTCCCATGCTTGCCTGCATGCCTCCCTGCCTGCCTGCCTTCCCCCTAGTGCACGCCCGCCACGCGGTCGATCTCTTCGAGGCTCGTCACGCCATCCGCCACGAGCCGGTAGCCGAACTGCGCGAGTGTGGTGAAGAGGCCCTGCTCGATCACCTTCTTCATCGCCGTGATGCTCGGCTCCTTGAGCACGATGTCGCGCAGCTCGTCGTTGAAGTCGAGGAGCTCGAAGAGGGCACGCCGCCCGCGGAAGCCGGTCCTGAGGCAGCGGCTGCACCCCGTCGCCGCGAAGATCGTCGTCCGCCCCTGGAGGAACTTGCCGATCCGCGAGTACTGGCCCGGATGCACCTGCACCTCGCGCTTGCAGTTGTCGCAGAGGACCCGCACAAGCCGCTGCGCCAGGATGAGGTTGAGCGACGTCGCCACGAGGTACGGCTCGACCTTGAGGTCAAGAAGCCGGAAGACCGAGGTGATGGTTTCCTTGCTGTGCACGGTCGAGAAGACCAGGTGCCCCGTCAGCGCCGCCTGCATCGCCGTGCGGGCGGTCTCCTCGTCGCGGATCTCGCCGACGAAGATGACGTCCGGGTCCTGACGCAGCACGCTCCGCAGAAGCCCGCCGAAGGAGTTGCCCTTCTGCTCGTCCACGGGGATCTGCGTCGTCCCCTCGAGCTGGTACTCCACCGGATCCTCGATCGTCACGACGTTGCGGCTCGTGCGGTCGATCGTCCGGATGGCGTTGTAGAGCGTGGTGGTCTTGCCCGAGCCCGTGGGGCCGCAGGCCAGCAGCATCCCCGACTCCTGCGAGCAGACCTGCTCGATGCGTTCCTGCATGTAGCTGAGCAGGCCCAGCTCCGTCAGGCTCGTGGGCTGGCCGCGCTGGTCCAGCACGCGTATCACGAGCTTCTGCCCGTGCACGCTGGGCGTGAAGCTGACGCGGAACTCGACGCGCCGGTCCGGGAAGACGCCGGAGAAGTGCCCGTCCTGCACGGCGTCGCGGGCCGCGACCTGCATCTGGCACGCCGCCTTCACCACGCCCTGCACCAGCTCGCCCACGCGCCGGGGCAGCTCGATGATCGGCACCATGTCGCCATCGACGCGCATGCGGATGTTGAACGTGTCGGCCTTGGGCTCGGCGTGGATGTCCGTCGCGCGCGCCTTGCTCGCGAGCTGCAGCAGCAGCCGGATGCAGTTGGGGCCGTCCGTCGCGCCCGCCAGCACCTCCGACGGATGCCCGTTCGCGTCCACGATGCTCACGGGCTCCGGATCCACCTTCGGCGGCAGCGCCTCGAGCATCTCCCGAAGCTCGAACATCCATCCCACCTCGCGGCTCGTCACAAGGTGCGGGTTCAGCAACTCCTCGGAGGCGTTCTTCAGCGCCTGGTCAACGCGCAGCACCATCTTCTGCGTCGTCTCGACGCCCTCGGCCTCCACCAGGAACTCGTGCGACCCGATCCGCAGCACGTCACCCGGCTTCAGTGGGGCCTCAAAGACGCGCTGGTCGTTCAGGCGCGTCCCGTTCCGGCTGTTGAGGTCGCGCACCCGCCAGCCGCCCTTCCCATCGGGCTCGATGATCGCGTGCTGGCGACTGGCCTTCTCATCAATGAGCGGCACCGTCGACTCAGGACTCCGGCCAAATACAACCCGCTGCCCCGTGAGCGTGAGGGCTTTGGCCTGGCCTCGGATGGGAGTGAGCTTGAAGACGGGCATGGAGAGACCATCGTACCGGCCCGAAGCCCCAGGGTTGCAGCAAAAAGGCAGGCAACCCGCGGGGCGAGGTGGTGCGTCAAGAAGGTGAGCGCAGAAAGTGACTCAGACCGGCGCCACAGGCGGGCAGCCCGCCCCGGAGCCGCGTGCTCAGTCCGCCGTCACGAGGCTGGCCCGCGCCGCCGGCTCCGCCCGCGCGGGCGTCGACAGCCGGAGCATCCGGTCGATCGCCAGCAGCGCCAGCTCCCGCACCTTGGGCAGCACCGACACCTGGTTCACGACCCGCGCCGGCCCCGGCGGGTCCGTCGGCGCCTTCCGCCCCGTGAGCCGGTCCAGCACCCACAGCAGGTGCGGCTGGTCAATCCGGTACATCGTCGTGCAGAGGCACTGGCAGTCCGACAGGATCCTCACAAACACACCCCGGGCCGCGCCCTCCGCTGCCAGCCGCTGCACCAGGTTGTGCTCCGTCCCCACCGCGAACCGCGACCCCGGCGCCGCCTCACGCACCGTGCGGATGATGAACTCCGTCGAGCCGTTGAGGTCGCTGACATCAACGACCTCTTTCGCGCACTCGGGATGGACGAGCACGGTCGTCGAAGTCCCCGCCGCAGCGTCCGCCGCACGGATCTGCGCCACATGCTCGGGCCTGAACAGTTTGTGCACCGAGCAGTGCCCGGCCCACAGGATGCCGCGGGCCGCGAGCAGCGCCTCGGGCGTCGCGCCACCCAGCTCCTCGCCCCGCCGCGCGGCCTTCGGGTCATACAGCACGCTCTGGCGCGCCACATCCACACCCAGCGCGTGCAGCGTGTTCCGCCCAAGGTGCTGATCGGGCAGGAAGAAGACCTTGATGTCTTCCCCGCGCTCGGCAGGCCGCTCCCCGCCCGCCAGCGCCCACGACACGACCTGCCTCGCGTTGGTCGAAGTGCAGCACGCCCCGCCCCGCTCACCCACGAAGGCCTTGATGGCCGCGGAAGAGTTCACGTACGTGATCGGAACGATCCGCCCCTTCCACCCCTGCGACCGCAGCGACTCGTGCAGCCTGTCCCACGCCAGCACCGTGTCGTCGTACTGGGCCATGTCCGCCATCGAGCACCCCGCCGAGAGGTCCGGCAGGATCACCGCCACCTCCGGCGGCGTGAGCATGTCGGCCGTCTCGGCCATGAAGTGCACGCCGCAGAAGACCACAAACTCAACCCGCTCGGTTCGCCGTGCGCTCCCCGCCCCACCACCGCCCGCGATCTGGGCCGCGATCTGGCTCAGCTTCAGCGAGTCGCCCGTGACGTCGGCGTGCCGGATCACCTCGGCCGTCTGGTAGTGATGCCCGAGGATGACAAGCCGCCCGCCGAGCTCACGCCGGCGCTCGGCAATCAGCCCAGCCAGCACCTCGCCGGGAGTCTTGATGTACACATCGGGGAGCGAGGGCTGCCACAGCATGGCCAATCGTATGGACCCGGCGCCCGCCGGGCCGCCCGCTCGCCGGGCTCACATCGAACCAGGCACAGACACGCGCTCTCACGACCGATCACGCCGCCATGCGTCCCGTCGCCCGCCCCTCCAGCGCGCTCGCAAGGCTCACGCCCACGTACTGACGCTGACCCTGACCGCGCATCACCCGCACCACCGTCCCGCGCCGGGCCTCCTCCTCGCGCAGCAGCCCCCGATCGTCCCACGCGATCAGCACATCCACACGATCACCCGGCATGATCTCGCGCGGCGAATCAACCGTCAGCAGCGTCCCCATCGCAGAGACGTCGCGCGTCTCCGCCGCGATGTAGCGCCCCGTCGGCCCATGCAGCACTTTGCACGGACGCGTCACGGCCTGTCGCACCTCGCGCCGACGCTCGGTCCGTGGCTCTGTGAAATGGTCCTGGATGAGCATGGGCAGGATCTCCGGTCGGTCGCGGCGGCCGGGCACGAGTGGCCCGCGCGTCCCGCCGGAGGTCGAATCGGCCGTTGGCACCACCGGTTACAGGCCCATCCGCCACTTATCCCGAAAGTCCGGCCCAGCCCGCCCCGCCTCCCCTCGACCAGAGGCCCCCGCCACCTCCGATAACACGCGGGCTCTCCCGGCTAGCCGCGGGCCGCGAGGATCCAGTCACACACCTCACGCACCGCGCCATGCCCGCCCGGGCGCGTCGTCACGAGCCGCGCGACGCGCAGCACCGGCGGATACGCGTCCGCCACCGCGACGGGCACGCCGACAAACTCCATGCACGCCAGGTCGTTGATGTCGTTGCCGACGTACGCCACCTCGCCCGGACCGATGCCGCGCTCGCGCAGGAGCCCCGTCAGCGTCGTGAGCTTGTCATCGATTCCCTGCAGGCACTCGAGCTTCAGCTTGCGGGCCCGCGCCGAGACCACCGGGTTCTCCTCCTTCGAGAGGATCAGCATCGGCACGCCCGCATCGCGCAGCATCCCGACGCCCAGCCCGTCGGAGCGATTGCACAGCACCCCCTCGGTGCCGTCCTGCATCACGAGCACTCTGTTGTCGGTCATCACGCCGTCAAAGTCGAAGACGACCAGCCGGAGCCCCGCCAGCGCGCGCCGCAGCGCCGGTCGGAGTGCAGATGTTGGCTTCTTCACTCCCCTCGCCCGCGAGCTCGCCTTCTTCACGCTTGGCTCCATCCTGCTCATGCCCGACCGACCCAGCACACGCTACGCCGCCCGAGGCTGCTGCGCCCGGGCACCGGTCGCCCACGCCTCGAGGTACAGCACGTCCGGCGTTGGCTGGTCGAACGCCTCGGTGCGCATCTCGGGCAGCAGGCTCTTGCGGCAGGCCGAACGGTACATCCCGTCGAACCCCGCCGCCCGCAGGTGGTGCATGATCGTCTCGTGGTCGAACCATGTCGAAACGCCCGGCCCCGCACGGCGCAGCCACTGGGCAAAGCGCTCGCCGAAGGGCCTGGCCGGGCCGCGGTCCAGCGAGCCAAAGCCGCCCGCCGCGGCCCCCTCCTGACGCTCGAAGTACCCCTCATCCCGCTCGGCGTACGCCCCCGCCGCCGCCGCAAGGTCCCGCACCACCAGCCGCAGCAGCCCACCCTCAAACAGCGTGGATGAGTCCGCCGACTCCACCGGCGCGCCCGGCCTCAGCACGCGCCGCCACTCGGAGAGGAGCGCCGGAAGGCGCGGCGCCGGCACCACCTCCAGCGTGAACGCCGCGTAGATCATGTCCACGGAGCCATCGGCGTAGGGCAGCGTCCGGCGCGTCACATCAAGCTCAAGGTCCCACCCCACGCTCCCATCACCCATCGGCCCCGTGCCAATCAGCGTCCACCCCGCCGCCGACGCCGCCCGGCGCGCCGCCAGAGGCCGCGACGACAAGGGCGACTCCACGCTCAGGTCAAGCCGGATGCCCCGCCGCGCCGCCCGCTTCACCGGCCCAGCAGCATCGTCCAGCTCGGTGCTCTGCTCAGTCATTGGGTTTCGCACGGCCTCACACCCTTTGCCCCACGGATCCCATCGCACCCTGAACATGGGATACACCGGCAGCGTTGTCCACCCTCCCCGCGCACCGCCCTCCCACCGCCGCGCTTTTAGGACCGGCCCCGATCGCACACCCATCCCGCCCCGCCCAAAGGGGCGACAGAACTCAGGTGGCGCCCAATTTCAGGTAGATTTGATGCTGAGCACGCCGCGGCGTCCTCATGAGTGTGGCCCCGCGCCGCCCGCCCACCAGAATCGCCGAACCCAACGCCCCGCGACGACACCCACCATGGCCATGCGAATGCGAATGCCGAGCCAGAACGCCGCCACGCCAGACTGGCCCGCCATCCGCCAGCGCCTGGTCCGCGTCGCCAGAGCCCTCAGCGCCCGCCCCGACGACGCGCAGGAGGCCGAGGACCTCGCCCAGGAATCGCTCGCTCGCCTCATCGCCGCCCACGCCCGCACACCCACGCTCGATCCCGACCGGCTCGCCCATCGCACGCTCGTCAACCTCTTCCTTGATCGCAAGCGCCGCCTCCGCCGCGCCCTTTCGCGGGCCCTCCGCTGGCACAGCGCGGGCGCCGCCACCCCAGCACCACCCGGCCCGGTCGCCTCCCTCCAGCGCAGCGAAGAAGTCGAGCGAGCCCTCGGCGCCATCGACCGCCTCCCGCCGACACAGCGCGTCGTGCTGGTCCTCCGCGTGCTCGAAGGCCTCCCGTACGAGGCCATCGCCGAGAGCCTCGGTTCCAACGTTCCCGCCGTGCGGGCCACGCTGCACGTGGCACGCACCAGACTCGCCCGCGCGATGGAGGAGTCGCCATGAACACCACCAATCACGCGAAGGACCCGTCGCGCTCCGGCCAGCCCCGCGTCTGGTCAGACCTGGACCTCGAAGCCTTCCACGACCAGGCGCTCGACGCCGACTCGCACGACCAACTCGCCCAGAGCCTCCTGACCGACCCAGCCCTGCGCGAGCGCCTCGCACGCCTTCGCGCACGCGAGGCCGCAATCATCGAGGCCCTCACGCTCGCCTCTCGCGCCGGCGCTCCGCGGGCCAAACCCCACCGCGGGCTCCTCCCCCGCGCCGCACGCCTCGCCGCGGCACTCCTCCTCACCGCCAGCGCCGGCCTCCTCATCCACTCCCTCCACGCCCCCGCCCCCCTGCTCACACCACCCCACCCACCCTCACACCCGGGCCACGCCGCCCTCGCCCCCGCCACCCCCACCGCCCCCTCCACCGCAACCCGCACTCTCTTCTCGATGCCCCTCACCGCCGACATCCACAGTCGCCTCGCCCAGCGCACGCCGCTCCGGGACGCGGCCGGCCCAACCGCCCCAGCATCGACCGCCGCGCGCACGCCGAACGCCCCGGCCCCCGACGACCTTCATCAGTTCACCCTCGCCCTCCGCTCCGACCGTCCCGAAGCCGCGGCGGTCCTCCTCGAGAGCCTCCCCGCCGAGGCCCAGGCCCGCGCGATGGATGCGCTCGGAGAGTCCCTGCGCTCCGCCGAGGTCGCTCGCCGCACGCTCGACACGCTCACCCCGGAGCACCAGCTCGCCGCCTGCCAGCGCTGGGCCACCGACGCGCGCCTCCGCCCCGTCGCCTTCGACCGCCTCCGCGATCTGCAGCACAAGTCCGCCCTCGCGCCGCAGTACCAACGCATCATCCAGGGCCTCCAGCAGGACGCCTCCCTCGACGGCTGGATCGCCAGCTACGGCCTCGCCCAAGGCCGCTGAACAGGCCCGCCCGGACGCCGCGAATCACTCGCAGGCCCGTCCGGGTCCCGCCTTCCGTGCTTCGTCTCGCACTTCGTCCCTGACCGACTCAAGGCCCGATCACAGGAGCACTCGTCATGAAGACCACACTCACCGCCCTCGCACTCACCGCCCTCGCCGGCGCCCTCGCAACGAACCACGCGAGCGCAGGCACCGACACCACCGTCGCCGCACCCACCGCCCAGCCCCCCGCCGCGACCGGCTCCGCAGTCCCGGCGGAGGAAGCCACCGAACTCCGCATCCTCGACACCCGGGACCTCAACGACGTGCTCCAGGTCCAGGCCCCCGGCCTGCAGACCGACATCTTCACACTGCTGAACAACATCACCGGCGCCACCGCCTACGCCATGGGCGAGACCACCGTCGCCGTCGTCGGCACCCGCGCCCAGCTCGACGCCCTCGGCCGCGCCATCGACTCGATCACCTCGGCCCCAATGCTCGAACTCGAGGTGATGGTCCACGAGGCAGGCCCCGGCGCCGTCCCCCGTCTGGGCGAGCCCGCCCCAACCGCCGAGCCTTCCTTCCGCCTCCGGCGCGCGATGCGCCAGGGCACCACCGCCACCCTCGACTCAATCAGCAAGGTCGGCTTCGTCTCCGACTGGACGCCCGTCGTCTCCGAGCAGGTCGTCGGCTACGACCCGCAGATCGAAGAGCTCGAAGAAGGCCTCCGCCTCTCGGCAACCATCACGCCATCGCCGGACGCCTCCGGATCGCGCGTGCTGCGCCTCCAGGGGTCCATCACGCGCCTCACGCTCACCTCCACCACCACCCGCCCGCCCGGCGGCCCCGAGCAGGGCCTCGCAATCTCCCTCCCGCGCCGCGAGTCCACCGCCGTCGCCACCTCCATCGCCCTCCCAGACGCACGCCCCGTCGTCGTCGCGGTCCTCCCCGGCAAGTCGCCCGGAGACTCCGTCGTCCTCTCGGCCTCCATCCGCGCCCTCAGCGCCCCGGCCCCGCGCTAGTGCCCCCGCTATCTCTTCTGAAGCCCCCGGTCGATCACCTTGTCCACCTCGGCCGCGATGTCGATCTGGAAGTCCTCGTCGGGCACCTTCGCATCATCCGCCTGCGCCTTCGCCGCGGCGATGAAGGACCGCAACTGCTCGATCGTCACGGTGTTGGCCGCCTGCAGCTGGCCGTTGGGTCCGCGCGTCGTCACCGAGACCAGCACATCATCGATCGCCGTCGCGGGGATCTTCTCCTCCAGCACGCCCCGCGTGAACCGCGCCAGGCTCCGCGTCGCCGCGGCCTTCTCCTCCGTCGTCAGTGCTGAGGGCCCGATGTGGGCCTCACCGGATCCATACACCATCGCCAGCGGGAGCAGCGGGCTCTGCTGCAGCGACTCCATGATGCCCGCGATCTGCTCGAACGTCAGGGTCCCATCCTTGAACTGGTCCGTCAGGCCCGTCATCCGAACCGTGAGGCGGTCCTTCTGATCCTGCGGCAGCGACGATTCGCTGATGGCCTGCACCGATGCAGACCGGATGACCCCGCTCACCCAGCCGCGCCACGACATCGCAACAAAGACGCCGATGCCCAGCGCAATCAGCAGCATCACCACAACGGCGATCAGGCAGCCCTTCCACGCGCTCCCGCGCCGGACGCCGCCGGCAACGCCGCCAAACCCACGGGCAGGCACCACGCGAGTGCTGGTTCGAACAAGCTCTTCAGACATGACTGCATCTCCCAGGGTGCCTGGCATCGACCGCATGAGCGCGGCGATCGCCTCGGACTTCTCCCAGTCTATGTCGGGCCCGCCCGGGGCCCTCGGCCCCATTGCTACGCCGTCGCGCCGCTCGCGGCGCCGTCGCGCCCGCGCCGAACGCACACCCCCTCGCGCGGGTCGAGGCACACCCGCACGCCCTCGTCGGCGATCCCCAGGATCCGCAGATTCCGCTGGTTCGCCGTGAACGCAAAGTCGAAGAAGTCACCCACAACCGGGATCGCCCCCGCCGCCAGGTCCAGCGCCACGTTCCCCAGCATCGCCGCGACCTGCGTGCGGCTCGCGCCAAGGCGGCACCCCTCGTAGACGATGTAGAGCGAGACCGCCGTCGTCAGCACATCCCCCACCACCGGCACCAGCCCGATGATCGGATCCAGCCCCACACGCTGACGAGTCCCCGGAAGCTCGATGCACGAGTCCATCACGCGCGCGACAAACCGCAGCCGAGCCAGCCGCGAGGCCCGCTTCTCAGCCGCCGGCACCCGCCGCCGCGCACCCCGCGCCGAATCAGCACCGCCCGACCCGCCACGCCCACCAGAGAGCGCAGGAACCAGGCCCGAGTTGAGTGTGAACGTTGACATCCCCATCTCGTTCGGGAGCGCCCCCGCC
>CAZBXF010000097.1:5233-12539 GCA_964495635.1 uncultured Phycisphaeraceae bacterium | reverse complement strand
GAGCGCCAGGGGTCGGGATCACGTTCGCGCGGCCGGGCGTCAGGAAGTCAAAGCCCGGGGCCAGAACCACCAGCCCGCCACCCTGCACCGTCGTCTCGTTCGCGTCCGCGAAGTAGGCCTCGCCCGCAACCGGCTGGTTCACGTCAAAGACGTACCACAGACCGTTGCTGCCGCGAGCCAGCGCATCGCCGGAGTAAGTCCCGCCGAGAGCATCGACCGTGACGCCGAAGTCAAAGAACCCAAGGCCACCCGCGTACGCGAAGTCGCCGCCCGTGTCATCGCTGTACCCGATGCCGTCCAGCACGCTCGCCCAGGGGGTCGAGTCGAGGATGCCATCGTTGTTGGTGTCAAGGTCGGCGTTGAGCGCGCCCGTGAAACCCGAGACCAGCAGGTACGTGTTCGTCCCGTTCTCGATGTCCGGGTTGAAGTCCTGCGTGCGGAGCGTCGTCCCAAAGCTGGGGCCCTGGACGCCGGCCGTCAGGCCATCCGCATCCAGCACCGCCGCCGTGTCGCGCTGCAGGAACAGACCGTTCGAACCCAGCGAGAAACCCGACAGCGAAATGGCCTGATCGACCACGCCCGCCGCCGTCCCGTCACCCTCAATCACAAGCAGCGTCAGGCCGGTCAGGTCAAAGCCGGCGGTCCCGCTCAGCTCGATGAACTCCTGCCCCTGATCCGTGCTCGGGGGATTCAGCGAGATCTCGCTCAGACGAACCTGAGCAGACGCAAGCCCAGCAAACGCGGCAACAGCCGCAACAGCGGTCAGCGAACGAACCATGTCTCATCTCTCCCGGGCCCTTCCGGACCCAAACAAGGCACAAATAAACCCACTCTCTCTCCGACGCAACAACGCGTTCGAAGGGCCAAAGAATAGATGCAAGCCCAAGATTCGCACGCTCAAACGTGCAAAGATTGCGCGAAGAAACACGCCCCGCCCACTCCCTAACCCCATGTTTCACAAGGCGCAACGCCGCCGAAGCCGCACCCCTCACGCGGCCCCGTCCCCCGGCCCGTCTCCCCCTCCGTCCCTCCGTCCCTCTGTCCCTCTGTCCCTCTGTCCCGTCCCCCCTACGGCACCCACCGCTGCGCAATCGGCCACCGCCGCCCCGATCCGAACGCCACGGTCGTCACCTTCAGACCCACCGCCGCCTGAGCCCGCTTGAACTCCGACCGGTCGATCAGCCGCAGGATCCGCGCCACCAGCGCCGCGTCAAACCCCGTCTCCGCCACGATCGCCGCCGCGCTCTGCCGCTGCTCCACATACCCCGCGATGATCCGGTCCAGCACCTCATACGGCGGCAGGCTGTCCTGATCCGTCTGGTTCGGCCTCAGCTCCGCCGAGGGCGGCTTCTCCAGCGTCGACGCCGGAATCGGCGGCCCGCTCAGCCCCAGTTCCTTCGCGTGCAGGTTGATCCACCTCGACAGCGCATACACCAGCTGCTTGCTCACGTCCGACAGCACCGCCAGCCCGCCATTCATGTCCCCATACAGCGTGCAGTAGCCCACCGCCATCTCGCTCTTGTTCCCCGTCGTCAGCACCAGCGCCCCCGTCCGGTTCGACATCGCCATCAGCGTCGTCCCGCGCAGCCGCGACTGCAGGTTCTCCTCCGTCACATCCGGCAGCACCGCCCCGAGCCCATCAAGCCCCGCCGAAGCAAACGCCGGATCCAGCGTCCCCCGGAACGCCTCCATCGGCCCCCCGATCGGGATCGTCACGCACGCCACCCCAAGCCGCGCCGCCAGGTCCTTCGCATCCGCCACCGAATGCTCCGACGAGTACGGCCCCGGCATCGCCACGCCCGTCACGTTCGCCGGCCCCAGCGCCAGCGCCGCCAGCACCGCCGTCAGCGCCGAATCAATCCCCCCCGAAAGCCCGATCAGCACCTTCGTAAACCCGTTCTTCGCGATGTAGTCCCGGATCCCAAGCACCAGCGCCCGCAGCAGCAGCGCCATCTCATCCTCGCGCTCTTCCCCGCGCGCCGCGCCGCTCCCCGTCACGCGCCCATCCGCATCCACATCCGCCAGCAGCATCTCGCCCGAGAATCGCGCCGTGCTCGCACACAGCACACCATCAGTCCCATACACGTACGCGTGCCCATCGAACACCAGCTCGTCGTTCCCACCAAGCTGGTTCACCGACGCCACCACCAGCCCGTGCCGCGCCGCCTGCGTCGCCAGGATGTGCCGGTGCCGCTCCCCCTTGCCCATCACATACGGGCTCGCCGAAGGGCTGATCAGCACCCGCGCCCCCGCCGCCGCGATCTCCGCAACCGGGTCCGGCCCGCCCCGATACCGCGACGAGAACCCCGCATCCTCCCCCTTCCACAGATCCTCGCAGATCGAAAGCCCCACCCGGACCGCACCGCCCCCGCCCGCCCCCGTCACCTCAACGACCACCGCCGCCCCGCCCGGCGTGAAGTACCGATCCTCATCAAAGACGTCATACGTCGGCAGCAGCCGCTTGTGGTACGCCGCCACCACGCCCCCGCCCCGCAGCACCAGCAGCCCATTCCCAATCCCCGATCCCCTCAGCCCATCCCCAGACGCCAGCGGCGTGCCCACCACCACCGTCGCGCCCGGCGCCTCCGTCGCCAGCCCCCGCGCCGCCAGCTCGCAAGCGCCCACAAACCCCTGCTGCTGCAACAGGTCCCGCGGCGGATACCCGCTCACGCACAACTCCGGCAGCACAATCAGATCAGCCCCCGCCGCCGCAGCCGCCCGAACCCGCCCCCGGGCCACCGCCACATTGCGAGCCACATCACCAACCGTCGGATTCATCGCGCAAAGCGCAAGCCGGATCGCCATGGATCCCAGCGTAGGAGCAGCCAACGCCGAGCCCGGACGCCGCACCTACCCACCCTCGTGGGGCAGGCGTCCCGCCTGCCACTACCCAACCGACCTCAGCCTCTTCCCCCCTCTTCCCTCTTCCCTCTTCCCTCGACACCTCGACACCTCGTCACCTCGACACCTCCTCCCCCCCTCCATCCCTACCTTCGACCATGCGTCTGACCTTCCTGGGCACCGGCACTTCCTCGGGCGTTCCCGTCATCGGGTGCGACTGCGCCGTCTGCACCAGCACCGATCCGCGCGACGCACGTCTCCGCACCAGCGCGATCCTCCGCTGGACCGACCCCGGCGGCCAGCCCCGTGCCCTCCTCCTCGACGCCGGCCCCGACCTCCGCACACAGGCCCTCCGCGAGCGCCTCGACCGCTGCGACGCGATCTTCTTCACGCACAACCACGTCGACCACACCTTCGGCCTCGACGAAGTCCGGCGCTTCAACGTCATGATGGGCCGCCAGCCCATCAACATCTACGCCGAGCCCGAAACGATGGACCATCTCCGCCGCGTCTACACCCACATCTTCGACCGCGCCCGCAACGTCAACGACTCCTTCGTCGCCTCGCTCATCCCCTGGACCATCACCGAAGAAGACGTCCGCACCGGCCGCCCCGTCCACCTCCACGGCCTCGAGATCCGCCCCATCCGCCTCCTCCACGGTCGCCTGCCAGTCCTCGGCTTTCGCATCGACCGCGCGCCCGGCCTGCCCGCCACGAGCGCATCCAGCGACCCCCTCTCCGACGCCATCCCGGACATCCTCCCCCTCGCCTACTGCACCGACGTCTCCGCCATCCCCAGCGCCTCGTGGCCCATCCTGAGCGGCCTCAAGACCCTCGTCCTCGACGCACTCCGACACCGCAAGCACCCGACCCACTTCACCCTCGCCGAGGCCATGAGCGCCGCCGAGTCAATCAACGCAGGCCACACCTACTTCGTCCACATGACCCACGACCTCCCCCACGAGGCCACCCAGGCCACGCTCCCCGAGAACATGAGCCTCGCCCACGACGGCCTCACCATCCCGTGATCGCGATCCCGCGTGCCACAATCATCCGGCTTAGCGGATGGTCGTGGTCTCCCTCCCCAGCCGCCACGGCGCCACGAACCACACCGCCACCGCCGCGCACACCGCCACCACCACCATCTCCACCGCCGACACCGCCAGCGTCACCGCCGCGAACGCCTCCGGCGACACGCCCGGGATCGTCGCCAGCGCCGCCAGCCCCGCCGTGCCCCCCTCACGCGCACCCATCGATCCCGCCGGGCTCAGCACGCCAATCAAAAAGAAGCTCGCCCCCGCCAGCAGCCCGCTCTCCCACGGCACCACCACGCCCGCCGCAACCCCCGCCACCACAAACCGCGCCGCAATCACCCCGAGGTCCAGCACCCGCGTCAGCATCGCCAGCCCCAGCCACACCGGGCTCGCCAGCATGTCAAACCCCGTGTGCAAGCGCGCGAACGCAGACGATCCAACCACCCTCGATACCCACGCCATCCGCGTCCCGCGCGCCATCGCCCCCAGCCGCGCCAGCCCCGCCTCCCCCGCAAACACCCGCGCCGCGCCCAGGATCGCCCCATACAGCAGCAGCGTCCCGACCGCCGCCACCACCACAAACGGCCCATCCACCGCGCGCCGCCACAGCGCCGCCCCCAGCGGCGCCGCCATCGACGCCAGGATCACCACCGAGTTCGCCGCCAGCCACGCCCCGATCGTCAAGACCGGCACCCCATCGCGCCGGTTATGGATCAAAAACCGCGCCACGATGCTCAGCTTGAACGGAAACGACGACAGCATCGTCGCGATCGCCTGCACCGTCATCACCCGCCACACCGAAAGGTCATGCCTCGCCCTGAGCGGCCGCAGCGTGCACCAGAACGTCATCCCGTTCAGCACGATCGACGCCAGCGACAACCCCGCCAGCAGCACCAGCAGCCGCGCCGGCGCGTGCGCAATCGTGTCCAGCGCGCGACGGCTCTCCGGCGTCAGCAGCATCGACACGAACCACGCCAGCAGACCCAGCGACACCAAAATCGCCACACCCTGCACCACGCGCGGCCCGACGCCCCGCCCCCTCCCTCCAGCCCCCCCGCGCGCAGCCTCGCCCGCCGCGCCCGCCGCCCCCGCAACACTCCGCGTCCCGTCATCGCTCACCGTGGCTCCGTTCCGACCGGCCCGCCCGGCTCAACAACAAACACGCCCATCTGAGGCCACACCATCACAGGCCGCGTCTGCGTCCGCATCCACCCCTCAATCGCCCGCGCCGTCAATCCCGGATCCGCAAACCCCGAGCCCGACAGCCGCGCAATCTCACCCATGTTCACCACGCACACATCAACCCCCGCCTCCCGCAGCCCGCGCGACCACGCCGCCGCATCGCCCGGATTCGCCGCCACCGCCGCCGACATCATCGACGTGTCCCACGTCGTGCTGTACGAAACCCGCCTCAGATAAAACAGCGGCGTCGCATCGCCCACCAGCACCACCCGCTTCTCCGGCGGCACCGCCAGATTCACGAACGCCTCCGCCGAAAACTGCGACAGCATCTCCCCGCGCCCCCGCGCATCCATCCCCGCCAGAATCTCGCGGAACGCCACGCCCGTCCGCTCACCCGCCGAGTAGTCCACCCCGCCCAGCGGATTCCCATCCCGCTCGCGCGTCATGATCGAAACCGTCACCAGCGCCTGCACCCCCACAAGCCCGCACGCCGCCCACCTCCACCACGCCCCACGCAGCGTCGCCACCAGCAGCCCCACGCCCACCGCCCCCGGCAGCAGCAGGGGCAGCAAAAACCGGCTCTGCACATGCGTCGCAAACAGCCACGCCAGGAGCGACAGCCCCGCAAACGCCGCGAGCGTCACAAACGCCCCCCGCACCGCCCGCTCCGACGCCGCGCGCCGCGCCACCGCCCCGATCGCAATCGCCCCCGCCGCCACCCCAAAGAACACGCCCCATTGCGGGTTGCTCATCCCCCGGTACCGCGCGATCTCCGCCGGCTGTCCCGCCCTCGGCTCCGGCAGGATCGCCAGCCGCAGCCGGTCCGCAACCCCTCCATCAAACGAGTGACCCCGCTTGAACCGCGCCACCTGCTCCGCGCTCCAGTGCCCCGTCCCGCCCCCCTCATTCGCAAAGACCGCCGCCGCGAACGGAAACACCGGGTTCCCCGTCGCAAGCGCATTCCGCGCCAGCCACGGCCCCAGCATCACCATCCCCGCCGCGCCCCCCGCGATCGCCACCCGATACCACTCCCGCGGCGTCGTGTGCAGCGCCAGCACCAGCGCCATCCCCGGCGCCAGCATCAAGAGCGCCGTCGGCTTCACGCCGCACGCCGCACCCATCAGCACCCCCGCCAGCAGCCCCTTCCGCCACGCCGACATCGTCGGCTCCAGCGCCACGATCATCGCCGCCGCCCCCATCAGCAGCATCGGCGTCTCGTTGTACGCCAGCGATCCCACCACAACCGTCCACGGCGTCGCGATCACCAGCCCCGACGCAACCGCCCCCGCCCAGCCGCACGCATCACTCCCGAGCCCCAGCCGCGCCCCCCACGCCGCCGCCGCCCGCCCCACACACCACGCCGCCAGCAGCGTCAGCAGCCCATGCAGCATCTGGCACGACAGCAGCCCCATCCCCGCCTCTCCCACCAGCGGCGGCAATCCCCCCCGCTCCAAAGGCATCGTGGGGGTCAGCGCCGCCCCGACATGCATGAACGCCGCCTCCACAAAGCTCGGTAGCGCCGAGTACACATTGTGCTCAAGCGTCGTGAGCCGCCCCGCCTCCAGCCACTCCCTCGGCAGTTGCAAGTGGTACGACAGCGCGTCATACCCGCCAAACTCGCTCATCCACAGCCACCCCGGCGTCGATGCCGACGCCACCACCAGCACCGCCGCCGCCGGCGCCGCCGCAAGCGTCGTCCCCCGCCACGTCGCCAGCCGCACCCCAACCCGCAGCACCCGCACCAGCTGCTCAAGCGCCAGCGCCAGCCCCACGCCAATCACCCCGATCGCCACCCACGGCGTCAGCACACCAAGCCAGCCCAGCAGGTGCGACAGCCAGAGCAGCGTCGCGACACCCAGCGCCGCCTGCAGCGCGCCCGCCTCCGCCGAGCCGCGCAGCAGCCCCCGCCACAGCCGCCCGATCCCGATCCCCGCCACGACATACGCCAGCGCCGGCACCCCCGCCAGCGCCAGCCGCTCCACCAGCAGCACCGCCCGCACCGTCGCCGGCAGCCGCGCCTGCGGCCCCAGCGTCAGCAGAAACGCCGCCGTCGCCAACCCGACCGCAATCGCAAGCAGAAAAACCAGCCGCGCACGCCCCGCCCGCGCACCATCGCTCTCCGCGCCCCCAGCGCCGCTCGCACCCACCCCCGAACTCGATGTTGGTTCTATCGCAGGCATCGGGAGCGATCATCCATGACCCGCCACACGCTCATCCACATCCACACCCAACCGACGTTAGTCCACTGG